>JANMZX010000630.1:0-6907 GCA_031383745.1 Rhodoferax sp.
CCGGCGACCCGGGACGCATCATCAACGTGGGCTCGATCGACGGCTTCCGCGTGCCCGCGCTCGAGAACTACGCCTACTCCACCAGCAAGGCCGCGGTGCACCACCTCACCCGCGTGCTGGCGCAGCGCCTGGCGCGCCAGAACGTCACCGTCAACGCGATCGCACCCGGTCCGTTCCCGTCCAAGATGATGGCCGCCACACTGGAAGAACGCGGCGACGAGTTCCGTGCCAAATGCCCCATGGGCCGCCTGGGCGAACCGGACGACATGGCCGGTATCTCGGTGTTCCTTTCCTCGCGTGCTTCGGCCTACATCACGGGGCAGATCATCGCCGTGGACGGCGGGTTCTCCACGGCGCCCTGGTAGGCACGGCGGGGCGTCGCAGTTCCCGGAACTTGCTGCAGCTGGCGGCGCGGCTGATCGACTGAAGGGCGTTGCGCCGCGCAGGCGCGCGTGGGCCGACGGCGGGTTTGCGCAAAAGGCCATTGGCGCGGGCAGGCGATTGTGGTTTCCCTCAGGGGCCATTTCTGGCAGACTGTCCCTCCATCTTCATCCTGGAGGGCATCCCCATGGCATTGCGCATCAACGACCTGGTTCCCGACTTCACCGCCGATACCGACCAGGGACCCATCCGCTTCCACGACTGGATCGGGTCAGGCTGGGCCGTACTTTTCTCCCACCCGAAGGACTTCACTCCGGTGTGCACCACCGAATTCGGAGCAGTCGCCCAATTGGCCGATGAATGGGCCAGGCGCGGCACCAAGGTGGTCGGCGTGTCGGTGGATGGTGTGGCAGCACACCAGAAGTGGAAGGGCGACATCGAGGCCTTCGGCGGCGCCAAGGCGGCTTTCCCCATCATTGCGGACGAAGGCCTGGCCGTGTCCAAGGCGTTCGACATGCTGCCCGCCGAAGCCTACCTGCCCGACGGCCGCACCGCCGCCGACACCGCGACCGTGCGCTCGGTGTTCATCATCGGCCCGGACAAGAAGCTCAAGCTGTCCATGACCTATCCGATGTCGGTCGGTCGCAACTTTGCCGAAGTGCTGCGCGCGCTGGACGCCCTGCAGCTGACCTTCAACGTGCCGCTGGCCACCCCCGCCAACTGGACGGTCGGCCAGGACGTCATCGTGGCGCTCTCACTCAACGACGAGCAGGCGCGCGCGAAATACGGCAGCATCGACGTGAAACTGCCGTACCTGAGGACCACGCGCGCACCGGGCTGAGGTCGGGCGTTGACGCCGGCGGCAGGCAAGAGCCGTCCCCAACCGAGACCCGCCGGAGGGTACCCATTCACGAACAGAAGTCGATGTCTTCATTTCCGACTGCGCCGATGCCTGCGGGGTCCCGATCGTGGCCACACGTGTTACGTGTGGCCGCCGGCTGGGCCGTGTTCTGGGCCCTGGCGGCCAGCATCCTCTACATCGCCTCTCCGGGCCTGGAAACCTATGGCCGCCTCCTCGTCTTCAGCGAATGTGCGGGCATGGCGATCATCGCCCTGGCGATGCTGCTCAGGTCGTCGCGCCTGTTTCCAAGGGTCAACCCCACCACCGGGTGGCTGATGACCGGCGTCATTGCCATCCCGACCGGGTATGTCCTCGGCCACCTGCTCGCGTCCCTGCTGCTGGGCCAGCCGTTTCACCTGTCGACGCAGGGCAACGACCGCATGGTGCCGATCGTCTTCACCGTGCTGATCGGGGGGTTCGGGCTACACTACTTCGCCACCCGCGAGCACCTCGCGAACGAGGCGGCAGCCCGGTCCGAAGCCCAGCGCCTGGTAGCCGAATCACAACTGCGTTTGCTGCGCACCCAGCTCGAACCGCACATGCTGTTCAACACGCTGGCGAACCTGCGCTCGCTGGTCCGCGACGACACTCAGCAGGCCGAGGCCATGATCGACCAGCTGATCGTCTACCTGCGCGGCGCGCTGGCGGCATCCAGGACGGAGGCCAGCACCCTGGGCAAGGAGTTCGCGCAGCTGCGCGCCTACCTGGACATCATGGCCCTGCGCATGGGGCCGCGCCTGAGCTACCGGCTCGAACTGCCCGGCGACCTGGCCCAGGTGGCGGTGCCGCCGATGCTGCTGCAACCCCTGGTCGAAAACGCCATCAAGCACGGGCTGTCGCCCCAGGTGGGCGCGGGACGCATCGATGTGGTGGCGCACCGGGGCGCGACGGCGGTGGAGATCGCGGTGACCGATACGGGGCTTGGCCTGCCCCCGCAGGGAGACAGAACCGTAACGGCTCCGCCCGCGGAGGGCGGCTACGGACTGCTGCACGTGCGCGAGCGCCTGCATGCCGTCTACGGGCCGCTGGCCACACTGACGCTGGCGCCACACCAGCCTGCAGGCACCTGCGCCACTGTGAGGATCCCGCCATGAATGCACCCGCACGCCCCACGGCCCTGATCGCGGAGGATGAACCGGTGCTCGCCAAGACCTTGTCGCGCCTGCTGGCCGAGGCCTGGCCCGAACTGCAGGTGCTGGCGGTCGCCGACAACGGACTGGCCACCATCGACCTTGCGCTGCAACTCACGCCCGACGTGCTGTTTCTCGACATCCAGATGCCGGGCCGGACCGGGCTCCAGGTGGCGGAAGTGGTGGCCGATGAGTGGCCCGAGGAACGGGCCGAACCCCTGCTCGTGTTTGTCACGGCCCATGACGAGTTTGCGGTGCTGGCGTTCGAGCACGCCGCGGTCGACTACCTGCGCAAGCCGGCCACCATCGATCGACTGAAGCAGACCACCGAACGGCTCCGGCGGCGCCTCGACACGCGCGCCGGCGCGCCCGCCGCAGGCGCGATGGCCTCGGTGCTGCAGCGGGTGCAGTCGATGGCAGCGCCGTCCGACGATTCACAGGAACGGATCAAGGTCATCCGCGCCGGCGTGGGCAATACCGTGCGCATGATTCCGGTGGCAGATGTGATCTGCTTCGAGGCCACCGAGAAGTACGTGAACGTGGTCACCGCCACCGGCGAGGCACTGGTGCGCATGAGCCTGCGCGAGCTGTCGTCCAGGATCGACATGACGGATTTCAAGCAGGTGCATCGCAGCGTGCTGGTCAACTTCAACGCCATCGTCAGCGCCACGCGCGACGAAGTCGGCCACTACAGCCTGACCCTGCGCGGGCTGCAGCGATCGATCAAGGTCAGCCGGGCGTTCGGTCACCTGTTCCGGCCGATGTAGGCCCGCTGCGCGCGGGCGGCGGGCCCGGCGCCGGGACTATTCGCCGAAAGGCGCTCGCTGGATCAGGTCGACAAAACCGAGCCGGCGCACATACAGGCCGGTGCGCGAGTTCGGCGCGTGCTGCGCCTGCACCCGCATGCAATTGCAGAACGCGTTCTTGAAGCCCAACCGGGGGTGCTTCGCGACCACGGCGGACTGCAGCACTGCCGGCACCTCCTGGCTGCGCTGCCCGACGACATCGAACCCGGCGCCCGCCTGCAGCAGATGCGCCTCCACCCCGTGCTCGAGGCCGACGGCGGGATTCAGATGCAGCGTGATGGCCTGCGCAACACCACGCACCTGGGCTTCGGATGCCCCGGCCTGCCGGAGGATGCCGCTGGCAGCGCGCGCACCGCGCGACGCGAAGCACTGGTCATTCGGCGAAGCGGCGTGTGGGGTCAAACCCAGATCATGCAGCATGCAGGACGCAAAGAACAGGCTCTTGTCGTACCGCAGGTCCGCTCGCAGCGCGAGCAGGGTACCCCAGGCATACGTGCGCCACGCATGGTTGGTCAGCCAGGGAGGCTGCAACTGGCGGGCAGCGGTCGACGCCGCGAATGCGCAGGCATCCCACGGTTGCTCTATCTGTTCAAGCGCGCGCAGGCCCTGCCGGCCCAGCACGTCGTGCGGCCCGCCGGCAGCGCGTGCCCTTGCAGCCAGGCGCAGGCTCGCCGTCTTGCGCACCGCCGCGAGGGTGAGTTGCCATCGCTCGGTCAGCGTCAGGATGCCACCGCGCTGCGCCCAATCCAGTGTTCCGATCCTCATGCGGGCCTTCCGTCTATCTGTCTGGGGATGTTCAGGGTGCGCGTCGGGCCAGCGCCTGAAGGCGAACCTCGAGATCCTGGGCGTCCACCGACCGCGCCAGATAGCGTTCGTCGGCATCGGGTCTGCGGATGCAATCGGTCCATTGCATCAGCTTGTGTATGACATATTTCATGGTTTTCTCCTGGTGGGTCGATGGGCCAATGGACCTGCGCAGCAACGATGGGGTGATGCTCCGCAGGCGATCGGTGTCAAGACGGGTTGCACGCGCAGGCAGTGCCGCAGGCGCACTCCGGTCCACACGGGCACGCCGGCTGGACGGCGGGCGGCTGGCAGCCACAGGTGCAGGCGGAGCCAGCGCAGGCGGCGCAGCGGCAGGGGGCGTGTTTCGTTTCGTTCATGGTTCATGTCCTTTCGGTTGCTCGACGACGGGATGCCGTCGATGGGTGGACTATCGGCGCGGCCGGATCGCATTGACAGGCGTTTGAGACGAGCCGGCATTGCGGATGCCGCAACGGTCGACACGGTCCACCGAATGGTTTTCGTCCGACCACAGGGCCATGCAGTGGCGAGGCCATGCGCAGACACCCGATGCCGGAACCGCCACATGGGAAAGCCGCGTGCCAGTGCGCCATGTCGAGCCTGCCCGCCGCCGCTGCGCTCGCGGGCGCTGCGGCCATTCGGTCGCCGCCCGAAACCGGTACCGGTTCGAATCCGACGGTTCGTCGCAAGCCGCTGTCATGGGGCGGCAACACCGACGACAGTTCACCCCAGCCCAGGCACATCGCCTCGGCAGGTCTGGAGAACTGTTCATGCTTGAAGCCTACGGTGAAGAAATCGCGATGGCCGCCCTGGCCATGCAATGCCGCGACTACGCGGCGTGCTTTCTCCATCTCGAACGGGCCCATGTGCTGGCACAGCGCATGACGGCCAGGCACACCCAGGTGCACTGGTTGATGCTGGTGGCCGGCCTGCGCTGCCGCGACTACCGCGAAGCGCTCGGGCAGGTGCCGCGCCTGCTCGCCTCGATCCTGTTCTCGCGCATCTGGGTTCCCCACGGCAATACCGGCAGGGCCCGCGTCGGCGCGTTGACACCGATGCCGGTGCCGGAGGACCTGCGGCACTTTTTCCGCTAGCCCGGGCACGCACCCCGCACCCGCTCAGGAAATCACACCATGCTCGAAAAAGCCTCCTCGCATTCGTGGCTTCTCATCCTGGCGCTGCTTGCAGTGGCGGCCGGATGCACCCCGTCCACCAGCCAGGTCGGCCGGGCGCAGGCCTATTCATCGGTCCCACGCGAAACGCTCCCCCAGCTCGCCGCGCCGAAGGCGGGACGTGCGCGTCCGCTGGTCGTCGTGCTGGCCGACAACGCCGGAACCGAAACCACGGACTTCGTGATCCCCTACGGCGTGTTGAAGGAGTCCGGCGTCGCCGACGTGCTGTCGGTGTCGACCGGCCCGGGCGCCGTGACACTGGTTCCGGCACTGCGCATCCGCGCCGACATGCCCATGGCGGAGTTCGACGCGGCCCATCCTGCCGGCGCCGACATCCTGATCGTTCCCGCCATGCAACGCAACGACGATCCGGCACTGCTGCGCTGGGTGCGGGCGCAGTCCGACAAGGGCGCGCTGGTGGTGGCCATCTGCGAAGGGGCCTGGGTCGTCGCGAATGCCGGGCTGCTCGAGGGCAGGTCGGCAACCAGCCACTGGCTCGCACTGGGACGCCTGGCCAAGGCGTTTCCCGCCACCCGCTGGGTCCGCGACCACCGCTGGGTCGTCGACGGGCCGGTCATGACAACCACCGGCGTCAGCGCGTCGCTGCCGGCGTCCCTGGCCCTGGTCGAGGCGATCGCCGGCCGCCCCGCCGCGCAGCGCACGGCCGATCGCCTGGGGCTGGCCAGTTGGACCAGCGAACACGACAGCGCCGCGTTTGCGCTGACAGCCAGCCATGTCGCGCTCGCCGCCACCCACTGGCTGGCGCGCTGGCGGCATGAAACCATCGAGATACCGGTCGACGCAGGTTTCGACGAGACGTCCACGGCGCTGCAGGCGGACGCCTGGTCGCGGACCTTTCGTTCACAGGCGCGGGCAACCCATGCCGGTGGCGCGGCGCGTTCCCGCCGCGGCCTGGTGGTCGAGACGCACACGGCGTCCGCTGGCAGCCTGACCCTGCCGGCGGCCCCCGCCACGCAGGCCGGCATCGCGCTGGACACCACGCTGCAGGACATCGCGGCCCGCTACGGCGAATCGACCGCAGACCTGGTGGCGCTGGGGCTTGAACACCGGCGCGGCAACCGCGACCGCGACCGCCGCGAGTAGCATGCTGCCTGCCCGTTCCGTGCCATGCCCCATCGCCTGCGCAGCAGCATCCATTCCTGATCCCACCGAAAGGCTTCTCCCATGGAATACACCATTGGCATCGCGCTCGCAGTGGCCGTCATCACGCTGATGGTCCTTGCAGGAATCGGCCGCGACCGCTCGTTCTACGCGACCATGACGATCGTGGTCGCCTCGTACTACGTTCTGTTCGCAGTGGTGGGTGGGTCGGGCCACACGATCGTGGTGGAGTCGCTGGTCGCGGCGGCCTTTGCGACTGCCGCGGTCGTGGGCTTCAGGACGTCGCTCTGGATCGTGGTCGCCGCCCTGATCGGCCACGGATTGATGGACAGCGTGCACCACGAGATCATTGCCAACCCTGGCGTCCCCGCGTGGTGGCCGGGCTTCTGCATGGCGTTCGATGTCGTTGCGGGTGGTTTGCTGGCTGTGCTGCTGCTGACCCGCCGCCCCTATTCCCTGCAACCCCGCGCCCCCGGCCGGCGCGCGGGCTGACGCGCTACCCGACGCAAGGCCTTGCCGCCCTCACCGGATCACCTCGTCCGTACGCACCAGCAGCGCCTGCGGAATCTGGATGCCCAGGGTCTTCGCGCG
>JANMZX010000652.1:0-3456 GCA_031383745.1 Rhodoferax sp.
TCATCCTGGTGGACGCCCGCAAGGGTGTACTGGAGCAGACGCGGCGCCATTCGCGCATCGTGGCGATGATGGGGATCCGGCAGGTGGTGCTGGCGATCAACAAGATGGATCTGGTGGGCTACGCGCAGGAGGTTTTCGCGCGGATCGGGGCCGAGTTCCGGGAGTTCGCCGCAGGCCTGGGGTTTTCGGGCATCCAGTCAATTCCGTTGTCGGCACTGGAGGGCGACAACCTGCTGGCCCCGAGCCCGCAGATGCCGTGGTACCCGGGACCTGCGCTGCTGGATTACCTGAACCGGATCGACATCGCGGAGCCGGCCGCGGGCCTCGCATTCCGCATGCCGGTGCAATGGGTGAATCGCCCGAATGCCGAGTTCCGCGGCTTCTGCGGCCGGGTTGCCCAGGGTTCCGTGCGCCCCGGTGATCCGGTGCGGCTCCTGCCCTCGGGCGTGCAGACGCGCGTCCGGTCCATCGTCGTCTGGCAGGGCGAGGCGGCTCAGGCGGTCACCGGCGACGCGGTCACGCTGACCCTGTCGGACGAGGTCGACCTGGGCCGTGGCGATGTACTGGTGGCAATGGATGAGCCCCCCGAAGTGGCGGACCAGTTCGAGGCGCGCCTGTTGTGGCTGGGCGACCATGTGCTGGTGCCTGGCCGGTCGTACCTGCTCAAGCTGCATACGCAGGAGGTGGTGGCGACTGTCACCGACATCCGGTACCGCGAGGACATCGGGAGCGGCGCCCACCTGGCCACCAGGACGGTCGCGATGAACGAGATCACGATGGTCAACCTGTCACTGGCAAAACCCGTGGTGTTCGAACCGTACGCGGTCAACCATACGCTGGGAGGTTTCATCCTGATCGACCGCCTGGATTTCGCGACTGTCGGCGCCGGGATGCTGGTATTTGCGCTGCGCCGGGCGTCCAACATCCACTGGCAGGCTCTGGAGGTCGACAAGGCGGCACGTGCCGCCCGCTTGCGCCAGGTGCCACGCTGTATCTGGTTGACCGGCCTGTCGGGCTCGGGGAAGTCCACCATCGCCAATCTGCTCGAGAAGCGCCTGCATGCGCAGGGGCTGGCCACCTACCTGCTGGATGGCGACAACCTGCGCCACGGACTGAACCGCGATCTGGGTTTTACCGAGGCCGACCGGGTCGAAAATATCCGCCGGGTGGCAGAGGTCGCCCGGCTGATGGTGGACGCCGGCCTGGTGGTTATCGCGTCCTTCATCTCGCCCTACCGGGCGGACCGGCAGATGGCGCGCAGCCTGTTTGCGGCGGGCGAGTTCATCGAAGTGTTCGTCGACACCCCGCTGGAGGACTGCGAGCAGCGGGATACCAAAGGCCTGTACGCCAAGGCCCGCCGTGGCGAACTGAAAAACTTCACCGGTGTCGACAGCCCGTACGAGCCACCGCTGGCTCCCGAGATACATCTTGAGACGCGCACAGCCAATGTAAAAGACGCAGTGGAGCGGGTGCTTGCGTTCCTGGAGGCCGGTCGCTGAGCAATAATCAGCCAAACAGGTCAACAGGGTGTGATGCGAGTCAAGAACAAATATTCGGGCGGCGGGGCCGAGCCGGGCAGGCCCGGGCTGTGGGTGATTGCGGTGGCGCTGGCCATGCTGCTTGCAGGGTGTTCGAACATGCCCTGGTTGTCGTCCTCGGGGCCCAGCGCCCGGCAGATCGACCCGGCGCGCAAGGACTCGCACGAAGTGCAGCGCATCGAGGGCATCCAGATCGTGGAGGTCAACGACGCGATTGCGCGCCGTTTGCTGGCCGGACGTCCGCAGGGGCGGTTTTCCGACACGTTCGCGGCTGTCCTGCCGGCCGGCTACGTGGTGGGCACCGGCGACGTGGTCGAGGTATCGGTGTGGGAGGCCCCGCCGGCCATGCTCTTCGGGGGCGGCGCCACGCCGGAAACCTCGCGTTCCGGGCCGGCGACCACCCGTGTCACCAGTTTTCCCGAGCAGATGGTCAACAGCGACGGCGCAGTCAACATGCCGTTTGCCGGCCAGGTGCCGGCCGCCGGCCGCACGCCGCAGCAGATCGAAGCCGAGGTGGCGCGCCGATTGCAGGGCAAGGCCAACCAGCCGCAGGTGCTGGTGCGGGTGATCCGCAACGTCTCCAGCACTGTGACAGTGGTGGGGGAGGTCACGTCGAGCACCCGCATGCCCCTGACCGCGCGCGGCGAACGGCTGCTCGATGCCCTGGCTGCCGCGGGCGGGGTGCGCCAGCCGGTCACCAAGATGACCTTGCAGGTGACCCGGGGCGAGCAGGTGCAGTCGATGCCGCTCGACCTCATCATCCGCGACCCGAAACAGAACATCTTCCTGCAGGCCGGCGATGTGGTGACCGCCCTGTTCCAGCCGCTGAGCTTTACCGTCCTGGGGGCCACCGGCAAGAACGAGGAACTGAGTTTCGAGGCGCAGGGCATTTCCCTGACCCAGGCGCTTGCCCGTGCGGGCGGGCTGCAGGACGCGCGGGCCGACGCGCGGGGCGTGTTCGTGTTCCGGCTGGAAGAAGCCGCCGCGCTGGATTGGCCGACCCGGGTTGTGACGACGCCGGATGGCAAGGTGCCCGTGATCTACCAGATCGACCTGAAGGACCCCGCCAGTTTCTTCGTGGCCCAGAGTTTCCCGATCCACAACCGGGACGTGTTGTACGTGTCCAACGCGCCGGCCGCGGAGCTGCAGAAATTCCTGAATATCGTCACATCGATTGCGGCGCCGGTTCTCGGCGTGATCAATGTGACGCGCTGATGCACACGGCACGGGCACGACAACCAGCGTTCGACTGGTGCGGCAAGGGCAGGAGGAAGCATGATCAATGATGGCTTGAACGAATTCAGCGGCAGACGCGTCCTGATGTTGCAAGGGCCTGTCGGCCCATTTTTCTCCCGCCTGGCGACCGACCTGACGCTGGTAGGGGCGGTGGTCTTCAAGGTCAATTTCAATGGGGGCGACTGGCTGTTTTCCAGCAGTTCCGTCTTTTCACGCGTTTTCAATTATTCGGGTGACCTGGCCGCGTGGCCGGCCTATTTCGGCGACCTGCTGGCGCGTCTCAATATCGACACGGTGTTCCTGTTCGGCGACTGCCGCCCCATGCATGTCGCCGCGCTGAAACTCACCCAGCAGCGCCGCATCCATGTCGGCGTGTTCGAGGAGGGCTATTTGCGGCCCGACTACATCACGCTTGAACGCGATGGCGTCAACAACAACTCGTCCTTGCCCAGTGATCCGCGCTTCTACCTGAACCAGCCCCGGCGGGAACTGCCGCAGGCCCAGACACTGGGCAGCACCTACGGCCAGGCCGCCAAATGGGGCATGCTGTATTTCGCGGCGGCGAGCCTCGGGCGATTCTGGTTCCCGCGCTATCGGCACCACCGGCGGATCGGTTTTCGTGATGGCCCGTCGTGGCTGCTGTCGTTCTGGCGCAAGCAGTACTACCGGTTCACCGAGCGCA
>JANMZX010000656.1:0-4102 GCA_031383745.1 Rhodoferax sp.
GTGCTGGCGCGGTAGGATGGTCCGATGATCACCTTCCACAACCATCTCCATGCCCTGCACCAGGGCAAGATGGAGATGTTCCGCGGGCAGCTGGTGCCGTGTTTCGAGGTGCCGGGCCGGCTCGACGATGTGCTGGCGCGGGTGCTTGCGAGGGGCCTCGGTCCGGTGCAGCAGGCGTCCGACCATGACCGCGCGGTCTTGGCCGGCATCCACCACCCTGCCTACCTGCACTTCCTGGAGCGCGCCTGGGACGACTGGGTCGCCCTGGACCCGGCCAACGCCGGGCGCGACGCCTTGCCGTCGGTGTGGCCCAACCACGCCTTGCGCACCGATGTACTGCCCGCCAACTTCGCGGCGCGCATGGGGCGTTTTTCGTTCGACTCCGGCTCGCCGCTCACGTCTGGCACCTGGGTGGTGGCGCGCCAGGGTGCGTTCTGCGCGCTGGACGCCGCCCACACGGTGGCGGACGGCGCGCGCGCCGCCTTCGCGCTGAGCCGTCCGCCCGGGCACCACGCCGGAGCCGATTTTTTCGGCGGCTACTGCTTCCTGAACAACGCCGCGCTGGCGGCCCAGGCGTTGCGGGACCGCGGCATGGCGCGGGTTGCGGTGCTCGACATCGACTACCACCACGGCAACGGCACGCAGGCCATCTTCTATGGTCGCTCCGATGTGTTCTTCGTCAGCATCCACGGCGACCCGCACACCGAATACCCGTTTTTCCTGGGGTACATGGACGAACTGGGCACGGGCGCCGGTGAAGGCTTCAACCTGAACCTGCCGCTGGCGCGTGGCACCGGTTTCGGCCGCTGGCGCGAGGCGCTCGCGTTCGCGTTGCAGCGGATTGCCAGCTTCGGTGCCGACGCGCTGGTGGTGTCGCTGGGGCTGGACACCTTCGAGGGCGACCCGATCTCGGGTTTCAAGCTGCGCAGCGAGGATTACCTGGCCGTCGGTGAAGACCTGGCCGCCGCCGGGTTGCCTACGGTCTTTGTGTTCGAAGGCGGTTATGCGGTGGCCGACCTGGGTGTGAATGCGGTGAATGTGCTGGAAGGTTTCGAGCAGCGCGCACGTTGACGACCCGCCGGTCGGCGACCCATACGGTTTCGCGTTCAATCGTCAAGAAACCCGCTGACTGGATCCGGCCCGTTGCGAACATTCGAATTCCGGTTCGCGCCTCGCCGCTTCTGGCGAGTCGAGAGGAGCGCCCGGGTGCCGCGACTCGTGTCCCCCGCCCTGCGGGCTCCTCCTTTACCTCCCCGCGACACCCGGGCACTCCTCTCGGCAGCGGGGGTAGGTGGTGCACCGTAGTCCAACCAGGTCGCACGATCAGGTCGGCGGTGCGTTCGGCGCAGCGGCATAAAGGGGGAGCCCGCAGGGCGGAGGACAGCCGCGGAGCCGAATGCGCCGTCGGTCTGATCTCCTACCACGCCGCCGGTATCCAGCTTGTCTTGACTTCTGGAAACGCCAACTTTGTCCGCAATGGGCCGAAAGCCGCCCTTCAATTCCATACGATTGAATGCAAACTGGTATCAGATGTCCTGCCGGTTGCGGGTGCGCAACAGCGCGATCCAGCCCATCAGCGCCACCAGGGCCAGCAGCACCGGGAAGCCGAGGGTGGGGGACCACTGCAACAGGGCGCCGGAAGCGCCTGAGGCGATCATGCCGCCCAGCGTGTAGGTGAGCACCAGCACGGCGGTGCTGTTGACCAGCGTGATGCCATCTTCGCGCGACCCGATGTCGATCATGGCCAGGGTATAGAGGCTGCCGCCGGCACCGCCCCACAGAAACACGATCGGCCATGCCAGCGCGGTGATGTGCGCCACGAACGGAATCACGCAGGTGGCGGCCAGGGTGGCAAAGGCCAGCACGATCATCATCGTGCGCCGTCCGGCGGACTTGTGCGTCCAGCGATCTGCGATCATGCCCACCGGCAGCATCATCAGCGCGCTGCCCAGGCCGCTGGCCGACACCAGCAGCGCGGCGGTGGCGGCCCCCAGGCCCAGCGCCAGGCCGTACAGCGGCAGG
The DNA here is from genome assembly GCA_031383745.1 of Rhodoferax sp. GTDB lineage: Bacteria > Pseudomonadota > Gammaproteobacteria > Burkholderiales > Burkholderiaceae_C > CAISIP01. The sequence continues at coordinate 2,023 of JANMZX010000656.1, forward strand.
ATGGACGTGATGCCGCTTTCGAAAAAGCCGCCGACGAAACCGGCCAGCATGATGATCGGGTGCTTCACCAGCGCCTGCCAGACGCCGTGCAGACCGACCTTCGCGCTATCGGCATCGGCAGCCGCGGGCATTTTCGGGATCGCCAGGCTCCAGGCCAGACCGACCGCCATGAAGCCGGCCGCCACCCACAACGCGGCCGATTGTTCGGGGCCGACCCAGACCAGCACGCCGGGCCCGATGACGAACGTGGTGCCGACCATGGTTTCGAAGATGCCCACATACCGGCCGCGCTGGCCGGCCGGCGAGAACTCCGCCACCACGGCTTCGGACAGCACCCAGCGCAGCCCGGACGCGGCACCGGCCAGCAATTCGAGTGCAAACCAGACCGGCAGGGAACTCGTCACCGCAAACCCGACCGCGGCCAGCGCCGGGATGGCGGCCGACAGCCACAGGGTCGGCCGGCGCCCGAGGTGGCGGGTCACCCAGGACGCGAACGGCGTGAACAGGAAGATGCCGGCCCAGCCGGTTGCGGCGAACAGGCCGGCCACCGCGGTGGAGACCCCGTCGCCCTTGAGCTTGAGCAGCAACAGCGGCAGCAGCATGAAGTACCCCACCAGTTCGAAGAAGGTGGAGGCGAACACCGCGATCAGCCCCAGCCTGGAGTTGGCCGGTCCCACAGGCGTGCCATCGATCCGCAGGCTTCGGTGCCGAGCCTTTTCGGGCGGGCGTGCAAGGCTCATGAGACAACCGCGTTTGGCGGCACATGGCCTCGCACCGACAGCAGGGCCTGCACGACCTCGGCGAAACCGGCACCCCGTTCGCCCTGCGTGACATACCGTGGCAGGTGGGTCAACTCGGGCACGAAACGCCGGATGTTGGCCACGCCAACCGAGTTGTCGAAGGCCTGGAACATCAGCTGGTCATTGGTCGAGTCGCCCGCATACACCCAGTGCCCGATCTCGTCGTCCAGGGTTCGGCCCCAGAGTTGCTGCACGATCCAGCGCGCCCCGACCAGCTTGTTGTGGTCGCCGTACCAGCCGTTGATGTGGATGCTGCTCACGGTGGCCGACATGCCCTCGGACTGCATCACATGCACCACCTCGGCGATGGCATCCTGGGGCAGGTGGGTGAACTCGCTGTGGTCGATGGCGATGTCGGTCTCGCGTCCGGAAGAGTCCTGCGACAACAAGGCTCCCGGCACCTCGCGCATGATGCGGATCGCCACCTGCTCCATGCGTGCGAAGTTGCGCTGCCGGGTGGCTGCGTCCTGCAGGTAGAGACGTGCCAGGCCCTCCGGCCTGCGCACCAGCGCCACCGAGCCGTTTTCCGCCACGATGGCGTCCACTGGCCAGGTCTGTGCGAACGGCACGCTCCAGCCCAGGGGCCTGCCGGTGACGGCCACCACCGGCAACCCGGCCAGCTTCAGGCGGGCGAGTGCGTCCAGGGCCTGCGGCGTGATCGCGCCTTCCGTCGTCAGCGTGTCGTCGATGTCCGTGAAGACACCGACCACCTGCCGGCGGTCTTGCTCGGGCCACTCGCGCAGGGCGTGCATCGGCTCGGCGGTGGCGTTTCAGCCGGCCGTCTGCAGCGCCAGCCCGGCGTGTTCGCGCAGCGGGTGGAAGTGGATCTTGGGGAACCGCTCCTGCGCCAGGCGCACGTCATAGGGCGAGGTGGTCAGGTAGGCCAGCGTGTTGGCCGCGTCCAGTGCCATGCGCATCGGGTAGGCGTCGCAGAAGGCGCGCAGTTCCTGTGGGGTGTCGGCCGTGATCCAGCGCGCACCGACATACTGGCAGGATTCGAGCCGGATGTCGGCGTCGTATTCGCCCTTGAGCCGGTGCTGGACCACCTCGAACTGCAGCTGGCCGACCGCGCCGAGCAGCATCGGGCCGCCGACGTTGGGCCGGAATACCTGGATCGCGCCTTCCTCGCCGAGCTGGGCCAGGCCCTGCTGCAGCTGTTTGGTGCGCAGCGGGTTCTTCAGGATCACGGTCATGAACAGTTCGGGCGCGAAGAACGGCAGGCCGGTGAACTGCAGCGCCACGCTGCCGTCGGTGATGGTATCGCCCAGTTGCACGCCGCC
>JANMZX010000698.1:0-2685 GCA_031383745.1 Rhodoferax sp.
GCCATAGCGCCACCCATGGAACCACGACGTATACGGCGACTTTGGCTTGATCGTGTCGATGTGGGCGTCGCATCGCTTGGCGATATCCTTGGCGACCCGCGCAGTCAGACTGGCGTGTCCCGCGCGCGAGAAATAGACAACGAGCGTTTTCAAAGGTGTGCCTCCGGCGAACTGACTCCCCCGGCCGTCGAGGCCATGGACTTCGCGACATCGTGCCGCAACTGGCGCCAGCGCTGATCGAACTCGTCCACGAGGCGCGCAGCGTCGCTGGCCAGTCTGGCTGCGTTGTCCAACAACCCAGCGGTCTGCAAGAGGATTCGACCGCAATTGCGCTGACCTGCAAGGTCCGCATTGACCATCCCCGCTGCCGGGTCCAGGCGATCCAGCAGCTTAATTGCCCGGCGCAGCAAGGCGGCAATCAGGGCGTTGACATCGGCGGACAACGAGTCCTTGGAGGTCAGGCGCTGGCTGTCACCGACTGCCACTGCCAGCGCTGGTTGCTTGCGCATGTTTTTGGACGCTTCCCAACTGACACCGGCCTCCTTGACCAGCCACCCGCTGATCCTGGAGAAGTCATCCGCCAATACGCCAAGTGCGGACTTCTGCTGATGGACGCGCGCCCATACGGCCGCAAGACGCTGCATCGACGTATCGGCGGGCGGCATGGACAGCAGGTCGTCCAGATCGATGCACCGGGGGTATGCCCCCGCAGGTGCGTCGTACGGGCCGTCGCTGGCCAGGCTTGCTGCCATCCCGCGCAACGAACGCGCGACCGTCTGGATATGCGCGACGCCATCCACCGGCCAATGGGTGCAGATGCGGGTCTGGTCGTGCCGGGGCGTATGGGTGTCGGCCCTGTCCCAGACGACCCCATGCCGATACGGCTCCGGCCACTCCGGGAGTGGTTGGTCCAACTGCACCAATTGCGCGTCCGGGCGGGAGCGCAAGGCAGAGGCGGGGTCAAGAATAGGCAATACTGCTGCGCTCAACATCAACCTCCAGGGCGTCAAGAGTTTCAGGAAGTCAGACCGGGTTCGTGCAGTGTGCCGGCAGCGCTGGGGCGCGTCTGTGCGTAACCGCACGCAGGCAGTACAGAAGTGGCTGCCTGGGTGGGCATCAGGTTGCAAATGCAGACGGTGCCCCGGCCTTTTGGCCTGTTGCAACGCCTTGTCGGCGCTGTCAACCAGGGCCTGCGCGGTGGCGCCGTCTTTCGGATAGATCGCTATTCCGCTGCTGGGCCGCGCAAACCGCCTTGGCTCCACGAGCGGCGCCGTAGCGTGCTGGTGGAACATCCGCGGGCTCGCCGCATGCGCGGCGAGCAAGAGCCTGCCGCAGTGGCAGGCCCTCCTTGCGTTAGCGGTAGACGTCCTGGGCGCGGTTGGTCTTCCAGGAGTTCTCGAGGTAGGTGGCGTCCTCGTCGTTCCTGGGCCGCACGCCCATCAGAATGCCGCCTTTGCGAATGCCCTCGTCGTACTGCTTGATGCGCTCTTCAGGCATGTTCCAGCCCACCAGCGCGCCTACGAGCCCGCCCGTTGCCGCACCGGCGCCGGCACCTGCAATCGCCGCTGCCAAGGGGCCTGCGATGACCAGGCCCAGGCCGGGAATGGCGAGGGTCGTGCCCACGGCCACGAAAGCCGCTGCGATGGCTCCCACCGTGCCACCGATGGCTCCGCCGACGCCGGCGCCTTCGGCAGCCTTGTTGCCCAGTTCAGTCTCCGTCCCTGCAGTTGTGAAGTGCTGCTTCTTGGTGTCTTCCGACATCACGACATTGACGTCGTCCTTGGTGTATCCCCGGTCGGCCATGGAGTTGTAGCCCAGTTCGGCGCTTGCCCGGTCCGGGAACAGCCCGGTCATCAGTGGTCGTTCGTTGTTCATGGATGTTTCCCTGTTGGTACTGGTTGAAACGCATGCGGCGCGGTGCAGATGCAACCGCTCCGTTCGCGCCTGCCATCGTTCGACGGCAAGCCCCAGTGTGCCCATTGGTGCACGGCGGTTCTGTCGGCAAAGCGGCCCGGCGGCGGGCGCTGCACAGCCACTCTTGCGTGAGAAACGTCCTACCGGTCGTCGACCGGGCGCCAGGCGCGTGGCTAAGCCGACAACTGGGGCGGCAAGGGGCGGTTTCTCCGCGCCATGCCCGCCTTGGGGTTCGCTAGACTGGAACTCCCTTTTGCACAGCCAGCCACCACCATGTCCGTTCTGTCGAACAAACCCATGCGCCTCTACGCAACTGGATTGGTGTGCACCGCGGCCGGCGCCTGGCTTACCGACGTCACCGGGTCGCTGCTTCCCCTGTCGCTGGGCGGCGCGGTCCTGGTCATGGCCACGCTGCCTGTGGTTCGGGCGATCCGCGCGCGGCACACCAAGCGGCGCGACATACCTTGACGCGGCCCACGGGCAACTGTCAGACCCGTTGCATGGATCGGGTGACGTTGCGGTTGTCGCCACACTCTCTCTCGCTCACGCCCAAACCGCCACCCCGGTCGCTCCCAGCACCGTGAACGATGCCACTGCTGTCCAGCAGCAGCAGCAGCAGCAGGGTGGAGCGATCATGCCCAACCGCAGCACGAACAGTACGACCCCGGGGATGATGAACAACGGGACGGCCACCTGCACGGATACGTACAACAGTGGAACTGCCGCCACCGGCACCATCAACGGCCAGCGCACAGCCAGGACCAATCGGCG
>JANMZX010000415.1:0-12722 GCA_031383745.1 Rhodoferax sp.
TACTCGACCGGCGTCTCCGAGAAGCGCATCGGGCTCGCCACGACGGGTGCGGTTCCGCCAAGCGCATGCGGCATGTCGATCTGCAGTCCGCGGTGCTGCACCTGCGCGTCCTCGAACACTTCCTTCTTGTTGTTGATCGGCCCGCAGGGCACCGTGGCGGTCTCGAGTTGCTCGAGCCACTCTTTCTTGGTGCGCGTCTTCATGACCTCCGCGATCAGCGGGATCAGCGCCCTGCGGTTGATGATCCGCTGCGAGTGGGTCTTGAACAGCGGATCGGAGGCGATCTCCGGCCGGCCGGCGACCTGCCAGAAGCGCGCGTGCTGGCCGTCGTTGCCCACCGCGAGGATCAGGTGGCCGTCGGAGGTTGCAAACACTTCGTAAGGCACCACCTGCGGATGGGCGTTGCCCCAGCGTTGCGGGATGTTGCCTGAGCACATATAGGACACCGCCTGGTTGGCGTTGAACGCGACGATGGTGTCCAGCAATGCCAGGTCGATGTATTGGCCCTGTCCGGTGCGCTCCACATGGGTGATCGCGGCGCTGATCGCCAGGCTCGCGTACATCCCCGTCAGCACGTCGGTGATCGCGATGCCGACCTTCATCGGGCCGGCGCCGGGTTCGCCGTCGCGCTCGCCGGTGATGCTCATCAGGCCGCCCATGCCCTGAAAGATGAAGTCGTAGCCGGGGCGCGGCGCGTAGGGGCCGTCCTGGCCGAAGCCGGTGACCGAGCAGTAGATCAGGCGCGGGTTGAGCGCCCGCAGTGCAGCGTGGTCGAGCCCGTGACGTTCCAGCGTGCCGGCCTTGAAGTTTTCCAGCACGATGTCGCTGTGTTGCGCCAGTTCGCGCACGATGCGCTGGCCTTCGGGCTGGTCCAGGCTCACAGTGATGGAGCGCTTGCCGCGGTTCACCGCCAGGTAGTAGGCGGCCTCGGTGGTCTCGTTGCCGGCAGCGTCCTTGAGGTAGGGCGGGCCCCAGGCGCGTGTGTCGTCGCCCACGCCGGGCCGCTCGACCTTGATCACCTGGGCGCCCATGTCCGCCAGCACCTGGCCAGCCCAGGGCGCGGCCAGGATACGGCTCAGGTCCAGCACCCGCAGATGCGACAAGGGGCCTTCGTTGGGTTTCATGGACAGTAGGGAAGGGTTACCGATCGCCTACTGTAGGCGGCAAGCGCCGACCGCGGTACCGCAGGACACCACATAGCTGCCATGCGCAGGCTCGCATGTCCCCCCTCGGCAGACGCGCGCCAGACGCCCTCAGGTCGCATCACGCGCCGCCCGGATCACCCCTGCCAGGAGGCCGATACCCTTGGATATGTCCTCGGCGGAACCGGTGCTGAAACACAGGCGCGCCGTGTGCAGCTGGGGCTTTTCGGCGTAAAACGGCGCGCCGGGCACATAGGCCACTCCCGCCGCCAGGGCGGGCTCCACCAATTGCACCGCGTCCACGCCGTCCTGCAGTTCGAGCCACTGGAACATGCCGCCGGCCGGCACGCTCCAGCGCGCCAGCGAGCCCATGTGCTGCTCCAGTGCCTGCGCCATGGCCTGGGCATTGGCGCGGTACAAGGCCTGGCAGGCCACCAGGTGGTGTTGCAGGAAGCCGTCCTTGACGATCTCGAACACCATTCTTTGCAGCAGGCTGGGGCTGTGCAGGTCGCTGGCCTGCTTGGCCAGTTCCAGCTGCCGCAGCATGGCTGGAGGCGCCACGATATAGCCCAGCCGGATGCCGGGCGAGAGTATCTTGGAGAACGAGCCCAGGTAGACCACGTTGGCCGGGTCCAGCGACAGGCAGGTCGTGTGCCGGTGGCCAGCGTGGTCGAGTGCGCCATAAGGGTCGTCTTCCACCAGCGGGACGCGCAGGCGCCGACAGGCCGCCACGAGCGCGCTGCGCCGCTGCGCCGACAAGGTGCGTCCGGTCGGATTCTGGAAATTGGGGATGGCGTAGACCATCTTGGCTGGCGCGCCGCCGGCCGCAGCGTGTTGCAGCACCTCAGCCGCCTGCTCGGGCAGCAAGCCGCCGGCGTCGCTGGGCAGCGCCACGAAGCGCGGGAAATACTGCCCCAGCGCCTGCAGGGCGCCCAGATAGGTGGGCGTCTCCACGCCCACCAGGTCGTTTGCGTCCAACAGCACCTTGCCGATCAGATCCAGCCCCTGCTGTGAACCCGAGGTGATCAAGACCTGATCGGGCGAGATGGCTACGTCCGGACCGGACAGCGATGCCGCGATCCACTCGCGCAGCGGCGCATACCCATTGGTGGGGCCGTACTGCAGCGCACCCGCGCCGTCCTGGTGCATCACGGCGTCGAAGGCGCGCGCAAACGCAGCCTGGGGAAAGGTGGCGGGCGAGGGCATGCCGCCGGCAAAGGAAATGATGTCCTTGCGGCCGACCAGGCGCTTGGACAGCGCGCGGATCGCGGAGTCGGTGAGTGCCAGTCCGCGCTGCGAAAAGCGCCAGTTGTCAGGGTGCGGGGTCATGCCAGGGTCCATGCGAGTGGGGTCCGCCATTGTTGTACGGCACCGGTGCTTCACCCAGCAGGGGCGCGTCAACGCAGCTTTGCGCCAAGCCGCAATACGCTGGCTGGCACAGGAGCGGCAACTACAATCGGCGCGCCCCGGGAGCCCACAGCGGGCATGCCTCGTGTGGGAAAAATCAAGGTTGGAGACCCATGCAAATCGGCCAAGCAAGTGACATCCGGCTGGGTGTCACGCAAGACCTGCAGCGCTGGCGCGCCTTCCTGGTGGTGGCCGAACTGGGTAGCCTGACGCGTGCCGCGATCCGTCTGGACACCAACCAGTCGATGCTCAGCCGCATCGTCAATGCGCTCGAGCGCGACTGCAACTGCCGACTCTTCAAGCGCACCGGCCGCGGTGTCGAACTCTCGGAAGCCGGCACGCGCCTGTTGCCGCATGTCAAGGCGCTGCTGCAGGACGCACAGGTGCTGGAGCAACAGGTGCACCGGGGCGCGCAGGCGCCCATGGGCCAGGTGACGATAGGGCTGCTGCCCTCGCTGGCGCCGTCGATCATCCCGGCGCTGTTCACGAGGGTGCGCGCTGCGTTGCCCAAGGTGCACCTGCGCATCCTGGAGGGATCGAGCGGCCAGATCGACGAATGGCTGGTGGACGCGCGGCTGGACATCGCCATCCTGTACCGCTATGCGCCGGCCACGCAGGAGACCGAACGCGAACTCTCGCTGGTCGAGAGTTACCTGATCGGCGCCGCCGGCGACCGCGTGACGCGCACCGCGGAAGTCGACTTCCATGCGCTCGACGGTCTGCCTTTCATCCTTCCCGGATCGCCCAACGGCTTGCGCAACTCGCTCGATGCCGTGGCGCGCGCCGAGCACATCAGTGTGGTGCCGGTGATCGAGGCAGACTCGCTGCCGATCATGAAATCCATCGTCGCCGCCGAGGGTCTGTACACGGTGCTGCCCCTGCACGCGGTGCGCCACGAAATCGCCAACGGGCTGCTGCAGGCGGCCCGCATCGTCAACCCGCACCTGCAGCGCAGGATCTCGATGGCCACGGCCAAGACCAAGGCGCCGGGACGCGCCGTGACCGAAATCGAGGCCCTGATCGTCGACATCGTGAGCAGCCTGACCGGCGACAGCGACTGGAACGACGGGTGAAACGTGTTTGCGTGTTGTCGGTCTGGCGCCACGCGCAGGCGTGGGCTGGGCCGGAGAACGCGTGTCCGCGCCGCCTGCCCCGCGAAAAGCCATGGTCTGCCTACCCACGCAATACAGCCATTCTCCAAATCGATTGGCTGGCTCCCGACGAGCGCGCTAAGCTGAAATCCCTCTGATGTAGTCTCCTATCCATGCCCCGCATCCACCTTCCCACGCCCGAAGAACTCGATCCGCAGCAACGCGCCGTGTACAACAAGGTCGTTTCCGGCCCGCGCGGTCGCCTGCGTGGTCCCTTGCGAGCGGCGCTCTACAACCCGGTGCTGGCCGACTGCTGGCAGGCGCTGGGTGCACAACTGCGCTACAGCACCCAGCTGCCGCCGGCGCTGTCGGAACTGGCCATTCTGGTGACCGCGCGCCAGTGCAACTCGCCCTTCGAATGGGACGCGCACCGGCCGGAAGCCGAACGCGGCGGAGTGCCCCCGTCCATCATTGACGCGGTGTTGGCCAAGACCACGCCTTGCGGCATGGACGCGCGGCAGGCGGCCGTCTACCACTTCGCACTGGAGCTCAACCACAGCAAGTCGGTCAGCGACGCCACCTATGCGACGGCGCTGGCCTTGTTTGACGCGCGCACGCTGGTGGAGCTGACGGCGCTGGTGGGTTACTACACGCTGGTGGCAATGACTCTCAACGCGCACGAGATTCCGCTGCCCGACGGCGTGGCGCCGGCATTTCCGTTGCCGCAACATGGCGGGGTCTGAGGCCATGGCCGCGCTCGACCGCGATGGCTGGGACTGCCACGCCCATGTGTTCGGCCCGTATGCCAGGTATCCGCTGGCCGGACAGCGCAGCTATACACCGCCCGAGGCCACGCAACCGGCATATGCGGCGCTGCTCGAGCGTCTCGGTCTGGGGCGGGGTGTGCTGGTGCACCCGAGCGCCTACGGCAGTGACTACACACTGCTGCTCGACACGCTCGCGATGCAGCCGCGCTGGCGCGGTGTGCTGGTCAGTGCCGACGCCACGCCTGCCAAGTTGCGCGCCTGGCGCGCGGCCGGCATCCGCGGGCTGCGTTTCAGCCATCGCAGCGCGCCGGCCGGCAACTTTGCGGGAAGCGCCCTGATCGCGGATCTGCAGCGCCTGGCGCCAGCCATGGCCGACGCCGGACTGCACGCGGAATTGTGGACGGACACCAGGGCCTTGCCGGAGATTGCAGCGTTGTTGCCCTCGCTCCCGGTCACCGTGGTGCTCGACCACATGGCGGGCTTCGACCATGCAACCGGCCCGGGCGCGCCGGGCTTTCGCGTCCTGTGCGACCTGGTGCAGCAGCACGGGGTCTGGGTCAAGTTGTGCGCCTACCGCAACCTGCGCGACGCGCCGGACCCGGAAGTGGGCCGGGCATTCCAGCAAGCGCTGGTGGCGGCCAACCCGGAGCACATGCTGTGGGGCAGCGACTGGCCGCACCTCAACCTGCAGCCGGCGCCGGCCACAGGCGACCTTATGGACGCGTTCCTGCGCTGGACCGATGACCCGGCCCTGGTGCGGCGCATACTTGTAGACAATCCGGGGCGGCTGTACGGCTAACCCGGCCGGATGCCGTCAGCGCGTCTCGGCTCCAGACGCCTGTGAACGGCCGCAACCAGCGGGCCGATCGCGGATGGCGGGAACGGCGACACGCTGCTCACGTTGATCTCGCACAACACGTAGCGTTCCGAGACGGTGGCGGCGGGTTCCCCGAACATGAAGTCGCAGTCCCAGAGCAGGGGGAGCTGCTCCCGTTCGAGCCCGACGCTGGCGCACAGCAGCCCGACCCACTCGGTCTCCAGCTGTTGCTTCAAGTGCTGGAACCGGGGCAGGTCCGCAGGGTCGTACAGCCGGGGGCCCGGTTGCGGTGCGCTCTCGCCGTGTGTGCCTGGGTGCAGGGCATTGACCAATTGGTGCCCGAAGCCCGCCACACGGTCGCCCACCAGATAGGCGCGGACCATTCCGTCCACCAGCCGCGGCTGCCATGCCTGGTCGATCATGTGTCCGCCGTTGGCCGGCGCGAAGTAGGGGGTCAAAGTCGCCACCAGCGCCTCCAGATCCATCACTTCCTCGGTGCTGCCGCGCTGGGCGTGGCGCACGCGCAGGCGCGCAGTGCCGGATGCGCGGTCAAACTGCTCCACGCGCCAGACTCCGATCCCGCTGTGGCCGCGATGCTGCTTGAGCACCCGGGCACCACCGCGCAGCCTTTCCGGCAGTTCGTCCCTGAGCTGCTGGAGACTGTCGACCCGCCGGACGTCGCTCCCGAACGGAAGATCGCGTGTGTGCCAGAGCACGTCCTTGGTTCCCAGCTTCAGGATGGTCTGCGGGTGCGCGCTCACGACGACACCCGCGTCGGCAAGCCGATGCAGCATCGCGTCGAGCTGGTGCCGGGTCCGGCCGCCCTCGATGGGGTTGCACCAGACCAGCACAAGGCCACAGCCGCGCAATTGCCTCTCCACCTGGTCGGCAAATGCGTCGTTATAGACAGCCGGGACGACCTTCATGCCGGTGTGTGCGAAAGCCGCGAACAGCCCGGCAAACCGGCTCTCGGTCGGGTCGGCGCGATCGCGCATGGCGCGGTCGCCTGGATACAGCAGCGCAACCGTGTGTCTGGGCATGTCAGTTCCCCGGGTCCATGCGTTGCGGGCTCAGGTGGGCTTTGCCATGAGCGGCTGGCCGGCGGATCTCCAGCCGTCGATGCCGCCGCTGAAGAGAACCGCCAGGTTCACGATGACACCGACCACTGTGGCCGTGATGCCCACCAGCGGAGCCGTGAACTGCAGCTTGCCGTGGGCCGACTCGATGAACAGCCCTCCGGAAGCGGCCGTGAGGCCACCCATGACAGCTGCCCACAGGCCCAGGCACACCATCAGCACCATCCGCAAGCGCTTCCAGGTAACGCGTGCATGCGCCGGTGTAGGCGTGTGGTCGTCGATCACGTCCGGACTTCCTGGCCGCGCCGCCATGGCCGCCGCCCGTCTTGAACTTGCCGGGCGAGTACCTGCCGCCGAAGTAAGCCATGACGCCCGCCGCCAGCGCGATCAACGGGAACGGGAGGCTGAATGCGAACAGCGCAACAAAGGCCGCCGTCGCGATCCTCCACAACCAGCCGTTGCGCAAGGCGCGTGAGCCGACCCGGTATGCCACGTGCACCAACATTGCGCTGACGGCAGGCTGGATGCCGTGGTACAGACCCGCAATCGCCCCTGCCTGGCCGAATGCCATGCAGACCCAGGATCGGGCGATCAGGATGAAGAGTGACGGCAGCACGAACAGGGCGCCGGCAACTATGCCACCCCGGGTCCGGCGCATCAGCCAGCCGATGGAATTGGCGAGTTGCTGCCCCTGCGGGCCGGGCAGCAGCATGCAGTGGTTCAGCGCGTGCAGGAACCGGTTCTCGGAGATCCAGCGCCTGCGTTCGACGAGCCCCTGGTGCAGGATGGCAATCTCCCCGGCAGGCCCGCCGAAGCTGATGCAGCCGCGTGTGAGCAAGAAGAGGAAGGCCTGGCCGAGCGAAGGGCCTGCGGGTGTCGCCGGAAGGGTCTGGGTCGTCATGGGGCGGCCCTGAATGCGGCATGGAGGGTGTCGAAGAGGGCGCAGGCGGCTTGCAGCAAGGCGTCATCGTCCGGGTACTGCGTTTGCAGCCCACGCACCAGCATCTCGAAGCCGGGTGCTTCGTCCAGGGGAATGCCGCCGACATCGATGGTGTGGACGAGCTGGGCGATGCGCGCCAGAACAGGGTCTGTGTCCAGCCCGAAACTCCTGGCGACGACTTCAAAGGTCACCAGGTCGGCCACGTGCGGGAACGTCGCTCCGTCGAAGTCGTAGCCGAGCGCCGCTTTCGGGCACTTCTTCGTATTCGCCAGCCATGTGAAGGTGGGCGACTTGTCTATGTAGCGCTGCACCAGCCAGGCCGTGGCGAGGCGGTCCACCCACGGACGTTTGCGAGTGGCCCAGGTCCGGCCCTGGTAGTCCTCGATGGCGCGTACAGGCACCGCCACCCGGGTGGGCGACGGCTCATCGGGGGACAGGTACAGGTCTATCTCGCGCCGCAACACGGCGGCGGCGTCCTTGCAGCGCTCACTTGCTGCGCCAGGAAAGAAATCGCCGGCCTGCACCTGCTGCAGTCCTTGCTCCAGGGTGCGCAGTGCCTTGTGCAGTTCGGCCGCGGAAGACCGCCCCATGCCGTTGCGGATGTCCTTGACCTGTTGCAACAGCTCGCTGTACAGATCGGCACGGTCGAACAGCGAGCGGAATGCCTGCTCCTGGGCTTCGTCGCGCGCTCGCAGTTCCAGCAGGTGCGCATCGGCTGCGGCGTCAGCGATCGTCTTCGCCAGCGCGCGCAGTGCCGGGGCCGACGGAGCGCTCGCCGGCGGCACATAGACGCCTTCGCGCAGTGTGCCCGCGCCCGTGGCCTTGAGGGCGCGCCACACCCGCACGCACAGACCACTGGGGTTGGTCGGCAGGGTGGCGGTGAGAATCAGCCAGGCTGTCATGTAGCTTCAATAGCATGTCGTGAAAAATGCTACAAAACCTTGCTCCGGTCCTGGTCCAGTTCCTCGACTATCTGCTGCAGGCGCGCGTGCGAACTTTGCTTCAACTCGTCGTACACGCTGTTGCCATGCGCGTCGATACCCACCGTGGCCGGCCCCAGCCCTTCGACGCGCAACTTCACCAGCCGGTAGTGGGTGATAAGTTCCGGCCACTCGACCTGGAGCACGCCGCGCAAGGCTTGCGACAACAAGGCGCTGCCGCCGCCGGGGAATGACAGGTAGACACAGCCGGTCTCTTTCATGGCCTGGGCACAGGCGGCGTCGAGCCCGCCCTTGCCTCCCACCGCGTGCAGGCCGAGGCCGCGAATGATGCCCGGCATGAGCGGATTGAAGCGCGTACTGGTGGTGGGGTTGATATAGAGCACTTCGAGATCGCCCCGGGGCGTCTCGCGGCTGTACGAACCCAGGTGAAACAAAACGCCCTGCGCCAGGTCCATCGGCAGCGCACGTCCTTCGCGCACGTATTCGGCAATGCGCTGGTACGTGGGCAGGCCGGCGCTGACGACAATCTCGCCGTCGATCAGCACCGTGTCGCCGACTTTCAAGGTGCGTGCCTGCTCAGCGCTGATCGGCATGGTCAGGCGGATATCAGTCAATGCGTTCCACCCGCCCGTCGTTGTAGATGCGCGCGCTGGTGCGCCGGTTGATCCAGCAGTTGAAACAGACCGCCACGGGTGTGAAGCCGTGACCCGAGGCGTAGTCCACGTGGACCGCCATCGATGTGGCGTCCCCACCGGTGCCCATGGGGCCGAAGCCGGTCTTGTTGACGGCTGCCAGCAGGCGCTGCTCCATCGCGGCAACCATGGGCTCGGCGTGGCTCTGGCCGACCGGACGCAGCGTGGCGAGTTTGGCCAGCTTGGCGGCGTAGTCGAAGCTGCCGCCGATGCCCACGCCTATCACCACCGGCGGGCAGGGCTGGGAGCCGGCTTTCATCACCACCTCGAGCACGTAGCGCTCGATCACATCGAGGGTCGGGAACGAAAAGATCTCCAGCGCCGCCCACCGCCCGGAACCGAGGGCCTTGGGCGAGCAGGTGATCTCCACATAGTCGGCGTCGTCGATGAGTTCGTAGGTCACCAACGGCATGTGGCGCCCACTGTGCCCGCGGTGCAGCGTGAGCGGGTGTGTCACATGGTCGAGCAGCGGTGGCTCGATGCGCGCCACCAGTTCGGCAAAGCCGTCCGTGAAAGCCTGTTTGATCGGCCCTTCGAGCCGGGCTGCAGTTCCGATGCGCATCAGGTACACCGGAACGCCGGCGTCGGAACACACGAAGCGATTGCCACGCTCGGCCGCGTCGGAACTGGCCAGCATGAAGGTCAGCGTCTTGCGCGCGGTTGCGTTGCGCTCGGTGCCCAGCAGCGAGCGCAAGGCCTCCTGGGCGTCGTCGGGCACCTTGCGCAGGGACCAGTCGTAGAGTTGTGCGCTAAGGTTCTTGACCGCTTCGTAGGTGATTGCCATGCGTCAGGCCTTTGTGGGGGTAGCCGGGGCTGGAAGCAGGCCGGCGGTCATGGCATGCATGCGGGCGAGGGCAATCACAGCACCGAGCAGCGGGGCGGGCGTGCCGGTCGCCGCGGCCACTTCGACCACGCTGCCCAGGATCGCCTCCAGTTCGACGGCTCGCCCGGCCTCGGCGTCCTGCAGCATCGATGTCTTGATGTGCCCGAGCCGGCGTGTGAGCGCGAGGCGTTGCCCCGGCTCGATGGCCACTTCGATACCGGCGGCCGCACCCACGGCCAGCGTCTCGCGCATCATGGCGCTGAACAGGGCGTAGACACCGGGGTCGTCGATCAGCAGATCGGTAGCCGAGCGCGTGATCAGGCTCACCGGATTGAAACAGGCGTTGCCCAGCAGCTTGAGCCAGACTTCCTGGCGAATGCTGCCGCTCGCCTCGGCGTCGAAGCCGGCTTCCTTGAACACGGCGGCCATGGCCTGCGCGCGCGGGCTGCTTTCGCCGGCCGGCTCGCCGAACACGATCCGGTTGCCGCCGGCGTGCACCACGTGTCCCGGTGCACGCACGGAACACGCTGGAAACACCACGCAACCCAGCACCGACGGCAGCGCCACCGTGTGTTCGATCACGCCGTCGGGGTCCACCGAGCGCAGCCGATGGCCGGCCAACCGCCCCGTCGCGCCCAGGAAGTACCACCAGGGCAGGCCGTTGAGCGCGGGCAACACGATGGTGTGTGGTGCACACAGCGGCGTCACGGCCGGCATCACCTGCGCTAGCGCCGGCGCCTTGACAGCCAGCACCACGGCGTCCTGTGGCCCGAGGTCGTGCGCGCGGTCGCTGGCCCGCACAGGCGCGACGAGGCTCTGGCCGCCACTCTCCAGCCGCTGGCCGTGGGCGCGCAGCGCCTCCAGCGTGGCGCCACGCGCCAGCACGCTCACCGTGTGGCCGGCCAGCGCCAGGCGAGCCGCAAAAAATCCGCCGATTGCTCCGGCGCCGATGATGCCAATCTTCATAGGCGCCAAGCATAGGCGCATCACCGCGCTCCCGCCAGCCCTGCCGTGCGTGGGCTCGCAAAGCTGCCTTGTCATGCGCGGGATGGCTCAGGCGGCCTGGCTCCCTACACTGGCGGCGCCCGTAACACGAACGCCATCCATTTGAGGAGACATCCGCATGCAACGACGTCAGATCTTGTCCAGCGCTGCCGCTGCCGCAGCAGGCGCGCCACTCGCCATCCTGTCCGGCGCGGCCCGGGCCGCCTACCCGGAGAAGCCGGTGGTGGTGGTGGTGCCTTTTCCTCCCGGTGGCCCGGCCGATGGGTATGGCCGCGCATTCGCACAGGCCTTGTCCATCCAGCTCAAGCAGACTGTGGTGGTGGAGAACCGTGCCGGGGTCGGGGGGGCGCTCGGCGTGCAGTCGGTGGCTCGCTCCGCGCCGGATGGCTACACGATCGGGCTCGCCGGTGGTGGCGCGCTGGTGTTTCTTCCGCTCCTGATGGAGAAGGACAAGTTGCTGTTCGACACCTTCAAGGACCTGACCCTGCTCAGCAAGATGGTGTCCACGCCCAACATCCTGATAGCAGGGCCGCGCGTCACCGCCAGGACCACGCAGGAACTGGTGCAGCAGGCCAAGGCCCAGCCCGGCAAATTCGCCATCGCCTCGGCCGGCGCGGGCACCAGCACACATATCCTTGCCGAGCTGTTCAAGCAGAAGGCGGGTATCGACATGCTGCATGTGCCCTACAAGGGTGCGGCACCGGCCCTGCAGGATCTCATGGGTGGCCAGGTAGATGTGTTCTTTGTCGAAACGCCCGGCGCCCTGCCGTTGATCCAGGGTGGCAAGGTGCGCGCGCTGTTCACCACCGACGTCAAACGCGCGCGCTGGTTGCCCGATGTGCCGAGTGCCGTCGAAGTCGGCTTGCCCGACGTGATCGCCGAAGGCATGTATGGGCTGGTCGGCCCGGCCGGGCTGCCGGAGTCGGTCAGCCGGCCACTCGGTGCGGCGATCGAGGCGGCGCTGAGATCGCCCGAACTCGCGAGCCGATTCGACCAGTTCGCCGGTGTGCCCCTGCCCGGGCCCGGCGCGGCCTTCGGCACGTATGTGCGCGGTGAACTGGAACGGTGGCTGCCCGTGATAAAAAGAGGCAACATCACGCTCGATTAGCAGGTGTGCCCGCAGTCCCACCCCACCGGAATCCCCATGACTCCCTTCACCCAGCTTGACGTCCAGATCGAGGCGCATGTCGCCACCCTGACCCTGAACAGCCCCCCCGTCAATGCGCTGACGCGCACGCTCAACGACGAGTTGACACATGCCCTGGACCAGCTATCCGAGATGGACGAGGTCCGGGTCGTCGTGCTGACCGGGGCGGGCAAGGTGTTCTGCGCCGGTGCCGACCTGAAAGGCCGTGCCGAGAACATCAAGGGGCCGGGCGACTTCGTGGCCCATTCGCGCCGCACGCGCGAGTGCTTCCATGCCATCCGCGAATGCGCCAAGCCGGTGATCGCCGCCATCAACGGCGCTGCTCTCGGTTCCGGCCTGGCCATGGTCGCTTCGGCGGACATCCTCCTGTGTTCGGACAAGGCCTCTGTCGGTCTGCCCGAAGTTGACGTAGGGCTGCTGGGCGGCTGCCGCCACGCGATGCGCCTGTTCAGCCACTCCCGGCTGCGCCGCATGATGCTGACGGGATACCGCGTAAGCGGCGCCGAGCTCTACCGCCTCGGCATCGTGGAAGCCTGCACCACACCCGAGGAACTGCTTCCCGCCGCACGCGAGCTCGCGGCGACGATCGCCTCCAAGAGCCCGGTTTCCACACGTATGGGCAAACACACGCTCAACGTGATCGAAGACATGAGCCTGCGCGATGGCTACCGCTACGAACAGGACATGACGGCGATCATCGGCAAGACCGACGACGCCAGAGAAGCCCAGCTGGCCTTCAAGGAAAAGCGGCCTGCCGTTTTTACCGGCCGCTGAGCCAGGTGCGACTCGCGCGCCCGAGTGCGCGGGTCAGTTTGCGCAGCGCGGCACAGCGGCCCCCTGGCCCCAGGCTCTTGTGGCCCCGGCACTCGCCATT
>JANMZX010000424.1:0-1539 GCA_031383745.1 Rhodoferax sp.
TGCACGCATGTACGCGGAGCAGTTGACAGCCAAGTTCGGTCAAACCGCGCTGGTGGACAACAAGCCAGGCGCCGGCGCGGTGATCGGCATCGACGCGGTGGCGAAGTCGCCGCCCGACGGCTACACGCTGCTCATGACCACCTCCGGCACGGTCTGGCAGAACCGGGTGCTGTATTCCAAGCTGCCCTACAACCTGGACCGCGACCTCACGCCGATCGCGCTGTTCCCCTCCGGCCCGCTGGTGGTGGCGGTGTCGGACAAGGTCCCGGCCACCAATATGCGTGAATTCGTCGAATACGCCAAGCGCAACCCTACGTCCATGGGCACCTATGCACCGGGGTCGTACCCGCACATGGTCGCGGACCAGACCAACCGCACCGACGGCACGAAGATCCAGTCGGTGCATTACCGCGGCGAGTCGCCGATGTGGATCGACCTCGCCTCGGGGCAGACCCAGATCGCGATCGGCAGCTACCAGGCGTTTGCCACTGTACAGACGCGCGGAATCCGTCCCATCGGTGTCACTGGTTCCTACCGCTGCCCCAAGCTGCCGGACGTGCCGACGCTGGTGGAGCAGGGCGTGGGTGGGCGGCTGGTGGGGCTCGAAGGCGGCCTGCCGCTGATGGCGCCCGCCGGTACCCCCGAAGCGGTGCTGCAGGCGCTGTCGCGGGTGGTCGTCGAAGGCGCCAAGTCCGACAAGGCTACCAAGCTGCGTGAGTCGTTCGCGATCCCGAATCAGCCCAAGAACCTGCAGGAGACCCGCCGAGACTGGGAGCGCGACGTGCCGGTGTGGATCAAGCTGGCGGTCGACCTGGGCATCAAGCTGGACTGACGACGCGCAACCGGTACCGAGGCCGCGCCGGCCGGCGCGCCGCACGGGCGCAGCGCCCGGCGTTACTGGGCGACCCAGCCCCCGTCCATGTTCCAGGCCACGCCGCGTATGTTGTTGCCGGCCGGCGAGCAGAAGAAGACTGCCAGCGCGCCAAGTTCCTCAGGCGTGGTGAACTGCATCGAGGGCTCCTTCTCGCCCAGCAATTGCCGCTTGGCTTCTTCCTCGGACACCTTGGCCGATGCGGCGCGTGCATCGACCTGCTTCTGTACCAGCGGGGTGAGCACCCAGCCCGGGCAGATCGCGTTGCAGGTGATGCCGCTGGTGGCGTTTTCGAGCGCGGTGACCTTGGTCAGGCCGACGATCGCGTGTTTGGCGGCCACATAGGCGGATTTTTCGGCGGACGCCACCAGCCCGTGGACCGACGCCACGTTGATGATGCGGCCCCAGTTGGCCGCCTGCATCGCTGGCAGCGCGAGCCGCGTGGCATGGAAGGCGCTGCTCAGGTTGATGGCGATGATGGCGTCCCAGCGCTCGGTCGGGAAGTTCTCGATGCGCGATACATGCTGGATGCCGGCGTTGTTCACCAGGATGTCGACCCGGCCGAATTGCGCCGCCGCAAAACGCATCATGTCCTCGATCTCGGCCGGCTTGCTCATGTCGGCGCCGTGGTAGGCCACCTGCACCCCATGCGCGGCGATCGCGGCCTT
>JANMZX010000013.1:0-14371 GCA_031383745.1 Rhodoferax sp.
TGCCAAGGACACGGCGGCGGCCTGCGTGGCCGAACTCGTCGCTGGCCGCGGCCGTGACCTCAAGAGTTTTCTGTACCTGTTCGTGGACACCTTCGTGGGAGGTGGCCTGGTCATCAACTCGCATCTGCACTCCGGGTTACACGGCAACGCCGGTGCCGTGGCATCGTTGCCGCAACACCTGGCCAGCGGTGAAGGCATGCCGGAGCAGCTAGTCAGCCAAGCCTCGTTGTGGGAGTTGGAGCAACGGTTTGTGACGCACGGCCTGGACCCCACCGCCGCCTACGACGAACGCGCCATGTCGGCACCGTTCGAGGAACACACGAACGCCTGGGTGGCACTGGCAGCCAACGCGCTGGCGCACTGTGTGGCCAATGGCGTGGCCTTCATCGACCCCGACGCCGTGGTGCTCGACGGCTCGTTCTGCCGGCCCCTGCTGCAGCGCCTGATCGAACGCACCGCGCAGGCGCTGGGCCACTACAACTGGGAAGGCATGTGGCCCGGCACCGTGATTGCCGGCAGCACCGGCCCCGACGCCCGCGCGCTGGGCGGGGCGTGGCTGCCGCTGCATGCGAACTTTGCGGCGGACCGGGAGTTGTTCTTGAAGGTGGGAGCGTGACCGGCCCTGGACGGATCGCTCAGCCTCTCAGGCCGCACCAGCACTGCGGGCCTTGCGCCGCGCCCGCCACGCCCCGATGAACACCAGCAGCCCCGGCACCAGGATCATCGCCCAGATGATCTTCTCCAGGTGCGTCTTGACCAGCGGGATGTTGCCGAAGAAATATCCGACGGTGACCAGCCCCACCACCCACAAGGCGCCACCCGTCACATCGTAGAACGTGAACTTGGACCGCGTCATCTGTGCCACCCCGGCCACGAACGGCGCGAAGGTGCGCAAAAAGGGCATGAAACGCGCCGCCACGATGGTGACGCCGCCGTATTTTTCATAGAACTCATGGGCCTGGTTGAAGGCGCGCTTGTTGAAGAACTTCGAGTCCTCCCACTGGAACACCTTGGGGCCGAAATACCGCCCGATGGTGTAGTTGCACTGGTTGCCCGCCACCGCCGCCACCAGCAGCAGGCCCACCACCACCGGATAACTCATCAGCCCGACACCACACATCGCGCCCACCACGAACAGCAACGAGTCGCCGGGCAAGAACGGCATCACCACCACGCCGGTCTCGACGAAGATGATCAGGAACAGCAGCGCGTAGACCCAGGCCCCGTAACTCTGCACGAAGGTCTCCAGGTAACGGTCGATGTGCAGCACAAAATCAAGAAGAAGGGCAACAAGTTCCATGGGCGGGGATTATCGCTGTCGCCTGGGGCGCACCCTAGAATCAAAGGGTGAATGCCCCCCTTCCCACACCGCCGCGCCGCGCCATCTGCGAATTGCCCGACGAATTGATCAGCCAGATTGCCGCCGGCGAGGTGGTCGAGCGGCCGGCATCGGTGGTGCGCGAACTGCTCGACAACGCGCTCGACGCCGGGGCCACGCAGGTCACCGTGCGGCTGCTCGCCGGTGGCGTTCGGCTGATTGCGGTAGAGGACGACGGCATGGGCATCCCGCGCGACGAACTGCCGATCGCACTCAAGCGCCATGCCACCAGCAAGATCAGCAACCTGCACGACCTGGAAGAGGTGGGCACTTTCGGTTTTCGGGGCGAGGCGCTGGCCGCAATCAACGCCATCGCCGACTGCACGCTGTCTTCGCGTGCGCTGGGCGCCGGAGGCGCCTTCGCGCTCGATGGCCGCACCGGCGAGTTGCGCCCGGTAGCGCGCGGCACCGGCACCACCGTGGAGGTGAAGGAACTGTTCTTCAGCACGCCGGCGCGGCGCAAGTTCCTCAAGACCGATGCCACGGAGCTCGCGCACTGCGTCGAGTCGGTCCGCCGCCAGGCGCTGGCCCGGCCCGATGTGGGTTTTGCGGTGTGGCATGAAGGCAAACTGGTCGAGCAATGGCGGCAGAAAACCACGCGGGAGGCCGCGCCCCAGGACATGGACGCCGCCATCGCGCAACGCATGGCCGATGTGCTGGGTGAGGATTTCGTGCAGCGCTCGGTGCGGGTGGATTTCCTGCATGGCGGTGCGGCGGGTCTGGCCTCGCGCGGTGACGCCTTGCATCCGGTACGGGTGCATGGCCGGGTCGGCATCCCCGATGCCGCGCGGGCCCGCGGCGACCAGCAGTTCTGTTATGTCAACGGCCGTTTCGTACGGGACAAGGTGCTGTCGCACGCGGTTCGCGCGGCCTACGACGACGTGTTGCACGGCCAGCGCCAGCCGGTCTATGTGTTGTTCCTCGACATCGATCCGCGCCGGGTGGACGTGAACGTGCATCCGACCAAGATCGAGGTGCGCTTTCGGGACGGCCGCGAGGTGCACCAGGCGGTGCGCCACGCCGTGGAGGACACGCTGGCCGTGCCGCGGGCCGCCGGTGCCGCGGTGGCGCCCGCCGACGGACCTGCGGCTGCTCCCACCGACAGCCTGGCTGCGCCGCGCGCCGAACAGCCCTGGCGGCAATCGGGCATGCCATTCGCCGCCGCAGGGGGGCACCGGGTGTCGGACGTCGAAGCGCTGTGGCAGATCAGCCGTCCGGCCGCTGCGTCGAACCCGGATTCGCCGCCCGCACTCGCCCCCTGGCGCGCGCCGTCCCCTGCGACGGGCGCCCCGCACGCGCCCCGCGTGGCGACACCTGCGTACGTACAGGACAGCGCCTGGCCCCTGGGCCGTGCCCTGGCGCAGTTGCAGGGTGTCTACATCCTGGCCGAGAACGCCCAGGGCCTGGTGATCGTGGACATGCACGCGGCCCATGAACGCATCGTCTACGAACGCCTCAAGGACCAGATGAACACGGCGACGGCGACTGCGCCGGCCGGCGCGCCCGCACTGGCCAGCCAGCCGTTGCTGATCCCGGCCAGTTTCGCGGCGACGGCCGAGGAGATCGCCACCGCCGAGGCGCAGGCCGAGACGCTGCATCTGCTCGGACTGGAGATCACCGCCCTGTCCGCCGGCAGCCTGGCAGTGCGCGCCGTGCCCACCACGCTGGCGCACGGCGACGCGGCGGAGCTGGCGCGCAGCGTGCTGGCGGAGCTTGCCCAACACGATGCCAGCACCGTGGTGCAGCGGGCGCGCGACGAGTTGCTGGCCACCATGGCCTGCCATGGCGCGGTACGCGCCAACCGCAAACTCACGCTCGAAGAAATGAATGCGCTGCTGCGCCAGATGGAAGCCACCGACCGCTCCGACCAGTGCAACCATGGACGGCCTACCTGGCGGCAGGTGAGCCTGAAGGAACTGGACGCGCTGTTCCTGCGTGGGCGCTGACACCGCGTGTGCTACGCCGCGTCGCAGGGGTGAGCAGCCCCAGGGCCGACGCGGCCGGCCGGGGCCGGGCAAAATGACGCCATGAAACGCTGGCCCCTCGTCTCCTCGATCGCCCTGACCCTGGCGCTGCTCACCGGTTGCGCGGCGCTGCACGAAAAGCAGGCCGAATGGATCTTCCAGCCCAGCGACCGCACCTGGGGCGGGTATGGCGCAGCCGACGGCATGCAGGACGTGTGGATCGAGTTCGACGCCCGAAACACCGGCCAGCGCACCCGGCTGCACGGGCTGTGGCTGGCCGCCGAGCCGCGCGCAGGCGTTCGCGCGCAAGACGCGCCGGTGATGCTGTACCTGCATGGCTCGCGCTGGAACGTCCACAGCTCGGCGTTCCGGGCCCGGCGCATGCAGGAACTGGGTTTTTCGGTGCTTGCGCTGGACTACCGCGGCTTCGGCAAGAGCGACGCCGTGGCACCCACTGAAGACCGGGCCAATGAAGACGCCCGTGCCGCGTGGAACTGGCTGGCACAGAAGTACCCGGATCGGCCGCGTTACATCTTCGGGCATTCGCTCGGCGGCGCCATCGCCATCGAACTGGCCAGCGCGGTATCCGACGAGGCCGGCACCATCGTCGAAGGTGCCTTTACCTCGATCCCCGAGGTCGTCGGCAGCACCAAATGGGGCTGGTTGCCGCTCGGCCCGCTGATCAGCCAGCGCTTCGACGCGCTGAGCAAGGTGGCCCAGGTCGGCGCGCCCCTGCTGGTGGTGCACGGCTCCGACGACACCCTGATCCGGCCCGAACTGGGGCGCCGGCTGTTCGAGGCCGCGCGCGAGCCCAAGGCGTTCGTTCTGGTCGATGGCGGCTCGCACCACAACACCATCACCCGGGGCCAGCCGCAGTACCGCACAGCGCTCACCGAGCTGTTTGGCCTGCAATAGGCTGCACGCTGCCTGGCGAACCGCAGCCCGTCCGGTGCGGATTCGGCACCACCCTCGCCCGGCGACCGCTGCCGGCCTTCTGCTACGCTCGAACCGCATGCCTTCACCGCTCACGCCCCCGGCCATCTCGCCTGCCATCGCCAAGCCCGCAACATCACCCGGCATGCTGGCGCTGATCCTGTCGGCGCTGCTCGGCATTCAGCCGGTCACGACCGACCTGTACCTGCCCGCCCTGCCCGCCATGACTGCGGGTTTTGCCGCCCCGATGACGCAGGCGCAGCTGACCCTGACCGCGTTGCTGCTGGCCTTCGGCCTGTCGCAGCTGGTCTGGGGCCCGCTGTCGGACCGCTTCGGCCGCCGGCCAGTCCTGATGGTCGGCCTGTCTGCCTATGTGGTGGCGGCCATTGGCTGCACCCTGGCCAGTTCGATGGAGATGCTGATCACCTGGCGTGCGCTGCAAGGCGCCGCCATGGGCGCCGGCGTGATGGCGGCACGCGCCATCATCCGCGACCTGTACACCCCGGCCGAGGGCGCCCGCGTGATGTCCAAGGCGCTCAGCGGCCTTGCCGTGCTGGCCTGCCTGAGCGCGCCCACGGGCGGGCTGCTGTCGGACCTGTTCAACTGGCGCATCGCACTGCTGGCGCTGGCGGTTTTCGGCGCCGCGTCGCTGGCCCTGGTGGTGTGGCGCTTCGACGAGACGCTGGTGCGCCGGAACCCGCGCGCACTGGAGGCCGGCACGCTGGTGAGGACCTGGCTGCAGATCGTGCGCAACCCGACGTTTCGGGCCTGGTCGTCACTCTCGGCCGCGTCGTATGGCGGCCTGTTCACCTTTCTGGCCACCTCGTCCTTCGTGTTCATCCAGGTGCTGCATTTCAGCAAGACGCAATACGGCCTGCTGATGTTCTCGATGTCGTTCTCGTACATGCTGGGCACCTTCATGTGCCGGCGCATGTTGCGCCGCTGGGGCGTGCAACGCGCAGTCGCCGTGGCCGCCGGCATGACGTTGACCAGCGGCACCCTGCTCGGTGTGTTCGGCCTGACCGGCCTGGCCGCCGGCGCCCATGGCGGCTGGTTCATCATGCTGCCCTACTACCTTTTCATGCTGGGTCACGGCGTGCACCAGGCCTGCAGCCAGAGCGGCGCCGTGGGGCCGTTCCCGCAGGCCGCTGGCGCGGCATCGGCACTGAACGGCACCGTGATGACCCTGGCCGCGTTCCTGATGGGGGGCTGGCTGGGCACGCACATGGACGGCAGCGTATTGCCGCTGACCCAGGGGGTCTGGTTCTGGAGTGTGCTGATCGCACTGTCGGCCTGGACGCTGGTGCAAAAACATGGCGAACCCCGGCGCGCGGACCCGCTGGCATGACCGCATTGCGTTGCATCGCATTGGCAGGGCCGACCGCCGCCGGCAAGTCAGCCACCGCGATGGCGATTGCTGCGCATTGGCCGACCGAAATCGTCAGTGTCGATTCGGCCCTGGTGTACCGTGGCATGGACATCGGAACCGCCAAGCCGCAGGCCGACGAAATGGCACGGGTGCCGCACCACCTGGTCGACATCCGCGACCCGATGCAGCCCTACAGCGCCGCGGAGTTCGTGTGCGATGCCGAGCGGCTGGTGGCCGGGATCAACCAGCGCGGCCGGCTGGCCTTGCTGGTGGGCGGCACGATGATGTACTTCAAGGCGCTGCTGCACGGCATCGACGCCATGCCGCCGGCAGACGCAGCGCTGCGTGCCGTGCTGGAGCAGGAGGCGGCCGCCACAGGCTGGCCCGCGATGCATGCGGAACTGGCGCGCGTCGACCCGGCCACCGCGCAGCGACTGGCTCCCGGCGACAGCCAGCGCATCCAGCGCGCGCTGGAGGTCTATCGCATCTCGGGCCGCACGATCAGCAGCCTGCAGGTGTCCGGCAAGGGCGTGGTCAGCCAGCGCCCCCTCGCCGGGATCGCGCTACTGTCGCTGGAGCCGAGCGACCGCGCCTGGCTGCATGCACGCATTGCGCAGCGCTTCGACACGATGCTGGCCGGTGGATTTCTGGACGAAGTGCGCGCCCTGCGCTCGCGCGGCGACCTGCGCCCCGACCTGCCCTCCATGCGGTGTGTCGGTTACCGGCAGGCCTGGGAGGCGCTGGACGGCGTGTATCCGATGGCTGAACTGCGTGACCGCGGCATCTTTGCCACCCGCCAGTTGGCCAAGCGCCAGATCACCTGGCTGCGTTCCATGCCACAGCGCCATGTGCTGGCGTGCGACGGTCCGGCGGTGACGGACTCCGTGCTGTCCCTCGTTCAGCGGCTGCTGCCACCCGCACCATGAGCCTGCTGATCGAGAACCTGCACAAGCACTACGGCGCGGTGGCGGTGTTCGGCAACGTCAGCTTCGAGGTCGCGCGCGGCGAGTTCGTCGCCATCGTGGGTGAATCGGGCGTGGGCAAGTCCACCCTGCTCAACTGCATGGCCGGCCTCGATACCTGGGACGCCGGGCGGGTGCTGCTCGACGGCACCGATATCGGCACCCTGGCCGACGAGCCACGCGCGCTGCTGCGACGTCGGCATATCGGTTTCGTGTTCCAGGCCTTCCATGTGTTGCCGCACCTCGATGTGGCGCAGAACGTCGGGTTGCCACTGATGCTGCTCGATTCCAGGGACCGGGCTGCCAACGCTACGCGGGTGCTGGAGATGCTCGACGCGGTCGGCCTGCACGGGCTCGGCTCCCGCCTGCCGCAACAGCTCAGCGGCGGCCAGCTGCAGCGGGTGGCCATTGCGCGCGCCTTGGTCCACCGACCCGGGCTGCTGCTGGCGGACGAACCCACCGGCAATCTGGATCCGCAAACCGCTGCGATGGTGATGGACGCACTGATCGGCCAGACCCGGGCCCACGGCGCATCGCTGGTGCTGGTCACCCATTCACAGACGGCGGCCGCCCGCGCAGACCGCGTGCTGCAGCTCAGTGCCGACGGCATCACTGCCTATACTACGAACGACCCCGCCCAACCGCCCTGACAGATGACCGCCCCGATCCGCTCCCAGTACGAAGACTTCATGCGCCATGTGTACCAGCACGGCGTGCAAAAGACCGACCGCACCGGCACCGGCACCCGCAGCGTGTTCGGCCACCAGATGCGTTTCGACCTGCAGGAAGGCTTTCCGCTGGTCACCACCAAGAAGGTGCACCTGCGCTCCATCATCCAGGAACTGCTGTGGTTCCTGACCGGCTCGTCGAGCAACCTCTGGCTCAAGGAGCGCGGTGTGTCGATCTGGGACGAATGGGCCCGTCCGGACGGCGACCTGGGGCCGGTCTACGGCGTGCAGTGGCGCAGTTGGCCCACGCCGGACGGCGGCCATATCGACCAGATCGCCCAGGTCATGCATACGCTCAAGACCAACCCCGACTCCCGGCGCATCATCGTCAGCGCATGGAACGTGGCCGACCTGGACAAGATGGCCTTGATGCCCTGCCATGCGTTCTTCCAGTTCTACGTGGCCGAAGGCCGGCTCAGCTGCCAGTTGTACCAGCGCAGCGCCGACATCTTCCTGGGCGTGCCTTTCAACATCGCGAGCTACGCATTGCTCACGCACATGGTGGCGCAGCAATGCGACCTGCAGGTCGGCGACTTCATCTGGACCGGCGGCGATTGCCATGTTTACAGCAACCACCATGCGCAGGTGGAACTGCAGCTGTCGCGCGCGCCGTTCGCCTACCCCACGCTGCATATCAAGCGCCGGCCGGCATCGATCTTCGACTATGCGTTCGAGGACTTCGAGGTACGCGACTACCAGTGCCACGCGGCCATAGCAGCGCCGGTGGCGGTCTAGGCCCGGGGAGAACAGCATGCGGGTCAACCTGATCTATGCGCGCGCGCGAAACGGCGTGATCGGTCGCGACGGCGGCCTGCCATGGCACCTGCCCGAGGACCTGGCGCATTTCAAGCGGCTGACGGCCGGCTACCCAGTGATCATGGGGCGCAAGACCTGGGATTCGTTGCCGGAGCGCTTCCGTCCCCTGCCTGGCCGCATGAACCTGGTGGTGACGCGCCAGGCCGATTGGCGCGGCGATGGTGCCCGCGGGTTTGGCAGTCTCGAGCAGGCGCTGGAAAGCCTCGGGCAATCCGACCCGGCGCCGGCGGAGGTGTGGGTCATCGGTGGCGCGCAGCTGTACGCCCTGGCCCTGCCCCTGGCACAGCGCATCGTCGTCACCGAACTCGATCTCGACGCCGAGGGCGACACCCATGCGCCGCAGCTCGACCCGCGCTGGCGGGAGTCATCGCGCGAGGCGCACACCTCCAGCGGCGGCCTCCCGTTTGCCTTCGTCACCTATACCCCGCATCCCGATTCACCAGGAGATTGACCCATGTCCGGACACGGTTTTCACGTCCACGGCCCGCACGACCACGAGCTGGAACATGCCGCGCAGGGCGGCCACGACGACCATGGCGGCCACGAAAAAAGTGGCGGCATGGTGGCCCAGATTGCGGTGATCACGGCCATCATCGCAACCGTCGGCGCGATCTTTTCGTACATGGGTGGCGCCACACAGGCCAACGCCGGCCTGTACAAGAACAACGCCGCGCTCAAGAAGACCGAGGCCTCCAACCAGTGGAACTACTTCCAGGCCAAGAGCACCAAACAGGCGCTGGCCGAACTCGCCCGCGACCTCGCGCCCGACGACAAGAAGAGCACCTACCAGTCCAAGGTTGACCGCTACGAGAAGGAAAAGACCGAGATCAAGACCGTCGCCGACAAGCTCGAAGCCGATGCCACCCGGTGGGACAGGCAAAGCGACGAACAGATGCACCAGCACCACCGCTGGGCCCAGGCAACCACCTTGCTGCAGGTCGCGATCGCGATGGCCGCCATCGCGCTGCTGACCCGCAAGAAATGGTTCGAATACGCCATGTTCGGCCTGGCGGGCTGCGGCTGCGTGATCGGCGTGTTGGCGGCGCTGCACATCTGAGGGTACGGTGATGCAACTGGCCACCTGGAACATCAACTCCCTGACCGTTCGGCTGCCACAGGTGCTGGACTGGCTTGCAGCCAACCCGGTCGATGTGCTGGCGCTGCAGGAAATCAAGATGACCGACGACAAGTTTCCAGCCGCGGCGTTTGCCGCCGCCGGATACCGTGCACAGTGGTTCGGTCAGAAAACCTACAACGGCGTGGCATTGGTATCACGCGCCGAGGCCACCGACGTGGTGCGCAACATCCCCGGATTCGCCGACGACATGGCCCGCGTGATCACCGGCACGGTGCAGGGCGTGCGCGTGATCGGCGCCTATTTTCCCAATGGCCAGGAGCCGGGCAGCGAGAAGTTCGAATACAAGTTGCATTGGCTCAAGGCCTTGCGCAGCTGGGTTCGCACCGAAATGGAGCAGCACCCCCGATTGGTGCTGATGGGCGACTGCAACATCACCTTCGACGACGCCGATGTGTGGGACCCGGTAGGCCTGAAGGACACCATCCACTGCACCGAGGAGGAACGCTACGAACTGCGGGCACTGGTTGCGCTGGGCCTGAGCGACTCGCACCGCCTGTTTCCGCAGCCCCCGAAAAGCTATAGCTGGTGGGACTACCGCGATTTCGGGTTCCGGCGCAACCGGGGCCTGCGCATCGACCATGTGCTCGTCAGCCCGGCGCTGCTGCCGCTGGTCACCGGGTGCGTGATCGACAAGGCGCCGCGCAAGAACGAGCGCCCGAGCGACCATGCTCCGGTGGTGCTGACGCTGGGCGCGTGAGCGGCAACCAGCCGCCCGGAGCAGCTGTTACAGCTGGAATTCACACGGGCATCACCCGGCGAACGCCGTGGGTTCACCCCACTGGCGCCGGCCAGTGGCCTATTCCAGGCCGAGTTCCTGGATCTTGCGGGTGATGGTGTTGCGCCCGATGCCCAGTTTCACGGCCGCTTCGATGCGCCGGCCCTTGGAGACCAGCAAGGCCGCTTCGATCAGGCGTGACTCGAAGCGGCGTGTCAGGACGTCCCACACTTCGGGTTGACCCGCGGCAAGCAGTTCGTAGGCTTCGTCCGACAGGTACTTTTCCCAGGATGCAGCGCCAACGTCGTGGATCGGCACCGGGATCACCACACCCCCGTCGGCAAACGGGCCCGGTGCGACCAGGGCGGCCGCCGACTGGGCGGGTGGCATGGACGGCGCCGGCGGCTCGGCCACCGCCGTGGCGATCGGCGCCTGGGGCAAGGCGGCGGGCGCCGACGGATCCGACGCGGCCAGCACTTCCGGTGGCAAGTCCTTGGGTTCGATCACCTGCGCTGGCGCCATCACGGTGAGCCAGTGGCAGATGTTCTCGAGTTGACGCACGTTGCCCGGGAACGAGAAATTCGCCAGGCGCGCCAGCGCCAGGTCGGTGATGCGTTTGGGCTCGATGCCTAACTGCACTGCGCTCACCGCGAGGAAATGCCGCGTCAGCATCGGTACGTCTTCGCGGCGCTCGCGCAGTGCCGGCAGGCGCAACCGGATCACGTTGAGCCGGTGAAAGAGGTCTTCGCGGAACGCGCCTTCACGCACCCGCTGCTCCAGGTCCTGGTGGGTGGCCGCGATCACGCGCACATTGGTCTTCACGGCACTGTGCCCGCCTACGCGGTAGAAGTGCCCGTCGCTGAGGACGCGCAGCAGGCGCGTCTGCAGGTCGAACGGCATGTCGCCGATCTCATCGAGAAACAGCGTCCCGCCGTCGGCCTGCTCGAAGCGCCCCCGGCGCATCGTCTGCGCTCCGGTGAACGCCCCGCGCTCATGGCCGAACAGCTCGCTCTCGAGCAGGTCCTTGGGGATGGCAGCGGTGTTGATCGCCACGAATGGGCCGTTGGCGCCGGCACTGCCGCGCGGCGAATGCTTGTGCAGCGCGCGCGCGACCAGTTCCTTGCCGGTTCCCGATTCGCCGGTGATCATCACCGTGACGTTGCTTTGGCTGAGCCGGCCGATGGCCCGGAACACGTCCTGCATTGCCGGGGCCTGGCCGAGCATTTCGGGCGCGGCCTCGACCCGCTGCTCCGCCACTTCTTCACGCTGGCTTTCCTGGACCGCGCGGCGGATCAGTTCGACCGCCTTGGGCAGATCAAAGGGCTTGGGCAGGTATTCGAAGGCGCCGCCCTGGAACGCCGACACCGCGCTGTCCAGGTCCGAGAAGGCCGTCATGATGATGACCGGCAGGCCCGGGTGCTTCTCCTTCACCTTGTCCAGCAGGTCCAGGCCGGAACCACCGGGCATGCGGATGTCGCTTACCAGGATCTGCGGGCCATCCTTGTCCGTGGAGGTTGCCAGCGCCGCGAGCACGTCGCGTGCGTTGGTGAAACTGCGGGTGGCGAGGTTCTCGCGCAACAAGGCCTTTTCCAGCACGAAACGTATGGACTGGTCATCATCAACTATCCATATAGGCTTCATGTGTGGAGGGTCCTCGCGCAGCTAGGGAAGGGGTATGAGTATCTTGAAATCCGTCCGGCCTGGCGCACTCTCCACTTCGATCAGACCATGGTGCTGCTGAACAAAGGTTTGTGCCAGTGTCAGACCCAATCCGGAACCGCCCTCCCTGCCCGATACCAGCGGATAGAAAATGCGGTCCCTGATCGAGTCTGGCACACCAGGCCCGTTATCGATGACATGCAATTCCAGTGCCAATCGGTAGCGGTGTTTGCCGAAAGTCACCTGGCGCGCAACACGGGTGCGCAATGTCAACCGCGCGTCGCCGTTGGCGATGCGGTCGGCCAGCGCCTGACACGCGTTTCGGGCGATGTTGAGCACCGTCTGGATCAACTGCTCCCGGTCGGCGCGCAACTCGGGGATCGAGGTGTCGTAGTCGCGCACCACCTTCAGCCCGCGCGGGAACTCGGCCACGATCAGCGAACGCACCCGCTCGCAGACTTCATGGATGTTGACGTCCTCCACCAGATGGGCACGCCGATGGGGGGCCAGCAGACGGTCCACCAGCGATTGCAGCCGGTCCGCCTCGTGGATGATGACCTGGGTGTATTCCTTGAGCCCGCGCTCGGCGATCTCCATCTCGAGCAGCTGGGCCGCGCCCCGGATGCCACCGAGCGGGTTCTTGATCTCATGCGCCAGGTTGCGGATAAGCTCCTTGTTGGCCTGTGCCTGGTCGGCCAGGCGCTCTTCGCGACCCTGGCGCGCCTGCTGTTCCTGCGGCAGCAACTCCACCACGATCTCCTCCGAGTGCTCGGTCTGCGTGACGATCACATGCACGGGAATCGGATCGTGGTTCAGACGCTTGAGCCAGGAGTCGTAACGCAGCGCCGCGAACTGGTTGCCGCGCGCACCGTGCAGCGCATTCGCGAGCAACTGCGGCTCGGTGAAGCAGTCGGCCAGTTGGGATTCCTCGATGATCCTGCGTGACGTGCCCAGCGCATCTTCCAGCGCGGAATTCGCAAACAGCACCGTGCCGTCGGCACGCACCACCGCCACCAGCGTGGCCAGCAGATCGAACGAACGCAGGTGGGCAGTGGACGAAACCGCCGGGCGGCCGGCGTCAGGCTTGCTCAAACCGATTACTTCGCCGCAGGAACGCGGCCCAGTTCACGGCGGATGCCGGCGATGTCGCTGTCGTTGCGCGCCAGGCTGGCCTTGAGATCAGCCACGCGCTCCAGGTATTTCTGGTAGTTGCGAGCCTCGTCGCCGCGCTTTTCGGGTTCGCCATTGTTGTATTCGCGCAGCAGGTCAGTGTGACGGGACTCGGCCTTCTTGAGTTCGGCCTCCAGGATGAGCCGGGCATCGGAGTCGCGCGCCCTCTGGTCCGACGCATCGACGCGCGAGGTGGACTGCGGTGCAGCGGCCACCTTCACCGGTTGCACCCCGGCCGGCGGCACCGGTGGCTTGAACCCCTGCACCACCGTTACGTTGCCGCCCTGCACCAGTTTGCAGTGCGCCTTCTGGGACTCGGGCACCGTGTTCGTGTATTCGTTGCCACAGCGGTAGATGGAGTCCTGGGCGAAGCCGCCCGCCGACAGGAAAAGCGCGGCCACAGGGGCCAGTGAGAGGTATTTCATGCGATCTCCACGCCTCAGAAGATGTAGGGATGGTCCATCAGTATGCGCCAATTGCCTGGAAATACAAAACCACAGGAATTGGGCGAAAAAAAGGACGGGCCAGCCGTCCTTTGTTCAACGCTGCCGGCACACACCAACGGGTGTGCGCCTGCCTGCTGCTTACAGCGAGTAGTACATGTCGAATTCGATCGGATGCGTGGTCATGCGCATGCGGGTGACTTCGGTCATCTTGAGCTCGATGTAGGCGTCGATCATGCTGTCGGTGAACACGCCGCCCTTGGTCAGGAACGAACGGCCCTTGTCCAGGTATTCCAGCGCCTGGTCCAGACTGTGGCACACGGTAGGAACCTTGGCGTCCTCTTCCGGTGGCAGGTGGTACAGATCCTTCGAGGCGGCTTCGCCCGGGTGGATCTTGTTCTCCACGCCGTCCAGACCGGCCATCAGCAAGGCCGAGAAGCACAGGTAGGGGTTGGACAGCGGATCCGGGAAACGCGCCTCGACACGACGGCCCTTGGGGTGGGCCACGTACGGAATACGGATCGACGCGGAGCGGTTCTTGGCCGAGTACGCCAGTTTGACCGGCGCCTCGAAGCCGGGAACCAGCCGCTTATAGCTGTTCGTGCCGGGGTTGGTGATGGCGTTGAGGGCACGCGCATGCTTGATGATGCCGCCGATGTAGTACAGCGCAAAGTCGGACAGGCCTGCATAACCGTCGCCGGCGAACAGGTTCTTGCCGTCTTTCCAGACCGACTGGTGCACGTGCATGCCGGAACCGTTGTCGCCGACCAGCGGCTTGGGCATGAAGGTGGCCGTCTTGCCATACGAGTTGGATACGTTCCAGACCACGTACTTGAGGATCTGCGTCCAGTCGGCGCGCTGCACCAGCGTGCTGAACTTGGTGCCGATCTCGTTCTGCCCGGCGCCGGCCACCTCATGGTGGAACACCTCGACCGGAATGCCCAGCGACTCGAGGATCAGGGAGATCTCGGCGCGCAGGTCCTGCGTGCTGTCGACCGGGGGCACCGGGAAGTAGCCGCCCTTGACGGTCGGACGGTGGCCCTTGTTGCCGCCATCGATCTTCTTGCCGCTGTTCCAGGGCGCCTCGTACTCGTCG
>JANMZX010000045.1:0-10312 GCA_031383745.1 Rhodoferax sp.
TGTCCAAGATCCCGATGGGGCGTTTCGGCACCCCCGAGGAGGTCGCTGCCATGGTCACCTGGCTGTGCACCGAGGACTGTTCATTTTCCACCGGCGCGGTGTTCGACCTCTCCGGTGGGCGATCCACGTACTGACAGACAACCCAGAAAGGCAATCATGAAACTCGTTCGTTATGGCAACCCCGGCAAGGAAAAGCCCGGCCTGATCGATGCCGAAGGCCGGCTGCGCGACCTCAGCAGCGTGGTCAAGGACATCGGCCCCGAGCAGTTGTCGGATGCCGCGTTGGCGAAGCTGCGCAAGCTCAAGGCCGACAAGCTGCCGCTGGTCAAGGGTTCGCCGCGCATGGGTTGCCCGGTGGCGGGCATCGGCAAGTTCGTGGCGATCGGCCTGAACTACTCCGACCACGCCGCCGAGACCGGCGCCGCGATCCCGAAAGAGCCCATCGTCTTCATGAAGGCGACCACCTGCATCCAGGGTGCCAACGATCCGGTGATGCTGCCCAAGGGGTCGGTCAAGACCGACTGGGAGGTGGAACTCGGCGTGGTCATCGGCACCCGTGCGCGGTACGTGTCGCAGAAGGCGGCGCTGGACCACGTGGCCGGGTACTGCACCATCAACGACGTGAGCGAGCGCGAGTACCAGACCGAGCGCGGCCCGCAGTGGGACAAGGGCAAGGGCTGCGACACCTTCGGCCCCATCGGCCCCTGGCTGGTCACGCGCGACGAGATCGCCAACGTCCAGAAGCTCGCGATGTGGCTCGACGTGAACGGCCAGCGCCGCCAGACCGGCAACACCAGGACCATGATCTTCGGCGTGGCCAAGCTGGTGAGTTATGTCAGCCAGTTCATGACGCTGATGCCGGGCGACGTGATCACCACCGGCACACCGCCTGGCGTCGCCATGGGCATGAAACCGCCGGTGTACCTGAAGAAGGGCGATGTCATGGCCCTGGGCATCGACGGCCTGGGCGAACAACGGCAACTGGTGGTGCCGTTCAAGTTGTGACGGGTCGCGCCGGATGCCCGGTGCGCTCCTGCGCGGACCAGGCAAGGCGGGGTTGCATCGCTGACGGGGGGTAACGCGGGCCGTGTGCGTGGGCCGAGGGTAAACCCGCGCAGGGCCTAGGCGTCGAGGTCTAGAACGGGACGCGCTCCCGGTGTCTGGTCGGACTTCATGCAAAATAGCACGATCGTTCGTTCTAATCCCCGTTTGCATGTCCGTGTCCCAGATACCCCGCAAAACCGCATCCACCACCGACCAGGACGGCCACCGCGCCAGCGCGGCGGAGGGGAGGGTCTCGCAGAAGGGGCAGCAGACCAAGGCCGCAATCGTCGACGCGGCGTTGCGCCTGGCCACCCAGGTCGGCCTGGAAGGCCTGAGCATCGGGGCGCTGGCCGAACTGATGCACATGAGCAAGTCCGGGGTGTTCGCCCACTTCGGATCGCGCGAGGAAATGCAGATTTCAGTCGTGCACGAGTATTTCCGCCAGTTCGAGCAGGAGGTGTTCTATCCCGCCCTGGCGTTGCCGCGCGGCCTGCCCCGGGTGCAGGCGCTGTTCGCCAACTGGATGAAGCGCGTGGCGGTGGAGATCCAGTCCGGCTGCATCTTCATCAGCGGAGCGGTCGAGTTCGACGACCGCCCGGGGGTGGTGCGGGACGCCTTGTCCACCTCGGTGAAGACCTGGCTGGCAGCGATGCACCGGGCTGTGATGCAGGCGCAGGAAGAAGGGCACCTCAGCCCCCAGGCCGACGCCCAGCAGATGTCGTTCGAGATCCATGGCCTGATCCTGGCGCTGCACTACGAGGCCCGTTTTCTGAACAACCCCGGTTCGATGGCCCGCGCCAACACCGGCTTCGCGTACATCCTTTCCCGCTACGGCGCACCGCCGCGCCCGGCTGGCGACGACGTCACCGGACGATGAGATTTCCAATTTTTCAGGAGTAACCCATGCCCAGCTACACCCCGCCCCTGCGCGACATGCAGTTTGTGATGCACGAAGTGTTCAAGGTCACCGACGACTTCAAGGCCATGCCGCGCCATGCCGACATCGACCGGGACACCATCGACGCGGTGCTGGAGGAAGCCGGCAAGTTCGCCACCGAAGTGGTGTTGCCGCTCAACGTGTCGGGTGACGCCGAGGGCTGCCACCTCGACCCGGTCACCCATGTCGTGACGACACCCAAGGGCTTCAAGGAAGCCTACGCCAAATACGTGGAGGGTGGCTGGCCGGCCTTGAGCGCCGATCCGGCGTATGGCGGCCAGGGTCTGCCGCTGGTGGTCAACCAGTGCCTCAACGAGATGCTGACAGCCACCAACCAGGCCTGGACCATGTACCCCGGCCTCACCCACGGCGCCTATGCCGCGCTGCACGCCTACGGAACCGACGCGCAGAAGGAGACCTACCTGCGCAAGATGACCAGCGGCGAGTGGACCGGCACCATGTGCCTGACCGAGCCGCATTGCGGCACCGACCTGGGCCTGATGCGCAGCAAGGCCGAGGCACAGGCCGACGGCACCTGCCGCATCACCGGCACCAAGATCTTCATCAGCGCCGGCGAACACGACATGGCCGGCAACATCATCCACCTGGTGCTGGCGCGCATGACCGACTCGCCGCCGGGCATCAAGGGCATCAGCCTGTTCATCGTGCCCAAGTTCAACGTGAACGCGGACGGCAGCCTGGGCAGCCGCAATGGCATCCATTGCAGCCGGCTCGAGAACAAGATGGGCATCCACGCCAACGCCACCTGCCAGATCGAACTGGAAGGCGCCGTGGGCACACTCGTCGGCCAGCCCAACAAGGGCATGAACGCCATGTTCGTGATGATGAACGGCGCCCGCCTGGGTGTGGGCAACCAGTCGCTCGGCCTGACCGAGATCGCCTACCAGAACGCGCTGGTCTATGCCAAGGACCGCATCCAGATGCGCTCGCTTTCCGGCACCAAGGCCAAGGACAAGCCCGCCGACCCGATCATCGTGCACCCGGACGTGCGCAAGATGCTGCTGACCGCACGCGCCTATGCCGAGGGCGGGCGGGCGCTGGCGATCTTCTGCTCGGTGCTGCTGGAGAAAGAGCATTTCCACCCGGACGAGAAAGTGCGCAAGGACAGCGGCGAGATGCTGTCGCTGCTGACACCGGTGATGAAGGCGTTCCTGACCGACAACGGCTGGATCGCGGCGTCGGGCTGCATGCAGGTGTTCGGCGGCCACGGCTACATCAAGGAGACGGGCATGGAGCAGTATGTGCGCGACGCCCGCATCAACATGATCTACGAAGGCACCAACACCGTGCAGAGCCTGGACCTGCTGGGCCGCAAGATCCTGGGCAACAACGGCGCCACGCTGAAGAAGTTCGGCCGGCTGATCGGCGCGCTGGTCGAAGAGGAAGGTGTCAACGAGAAGATGGCCGAGTTCATCAATCCGATCGCCTACCTGGGCGACAAGATGACCAAACTCACGACCGAGATCGGTTTCAAGGGCTTCCAGAACCCGGACGAAGTGGGCGCCGCTGCGGTCGATTACCTGCGCGTGGCCGGCCACCTGGTGTTCGGCTATTTCTGGGCTCGCATGGCGCAGGTCGCGCTGCGTGAGATCGCCGCCGGCAATACCGACCCGTTCTACCAGGCCAAGCTGCAGACGGCACGTTTCTATTTCGCACGCTTGTTTCCGGAGACCGCATCCCTGATGATGACGGTGCGGGCAGGAGCCCGCGTGTTGATGGATACCGAGGCCGCGCTGGCCTGATCCGTTCATTTCCCACCAACTTTTCGAGGAGATCCGCATGTTCAAGAATGTCGCAACCGGTTGTATGTTTCTGGTCCTGTCCGGTGCCGTCCTGGCACAGATGAACCCGGTCGGTACCTGGCACACCGTCGACGAGAAGACCAAGGAGCCCAAGTCCGAGATCCAGATCACCGACAACGGCGGCGTGCTCAGCGGCAAGGTCACCAAGCTGCTGCGCAAGGACGCCAAGCAGGACGCGCTGTGCGACGAATGCACCGACGATCGCAAGGGCAAGCCGATGCTCGGACTGGAGATCATCCGCGGCGCCAAGAAGGCCGATGGCAAGGACATCTGGGAGGACGGCAAGATCCTGGACCCTGAGAACGGCAAGAACTA
Organism: Rhodoferax sp.; assembly: GCA_031383745.1. Classification (GTDB taxonomy): domain Bacteria; phylum Pseudomonadota; class Gammaproteobacteria; order Burkholderiales; family Burkholderiaceae_C; genus CAISIP01. Next base: position 4,120 of record JANMZX010000045.1, read on the forward strand.
CACCTTGAAGATGACCCCGATAGAGGGTGGCAAGAAGCTCGAGGTGCGCGGGTCGATCGGTCCCTTCGGCCGTACCCAGACCTGGGTGCGCACGCCGTAATTTGCCTCTCCAACAGGGAAATCCATGTCCAAGTTCCAAGTCAAGCAAGTCGCCATCCTCGGCGCGGGGGTGATGGGCGCGCAGATCGCCGCCCATCTGGTCAACGTCGGGGTGCCGGTGGTGCTGTTCGACCTGCCCGCGAAGGAAGGCCCGAAGAACGGCATCGTGAGTCGGGCGGTCGAGAGCCTCAAGAAGCAGAAACCCGCGCCCCTGGGTGTGCCGCAGGACGCCGCGCTGATCCGCCAGGCGAACTACGAGGAGCACATGGAGCAGCTGCGCAGTTGCGACCTCGTGATCGAGGCGATCGCGGAGCGCATGGACTGGAAGCTGGACCTGTACACCAAGATCGCGCCGTTCCTCGCGCCGCATGCGATCGTGGCGTCCAACACCTCGGGCCTGTCGATCACCAAGCTCAGTGCCGCGTTGCCCGACGCCATCAAGCCGCGTTTCTGCGGCATCCATTTCTTCAACCCGCCGCGCTACATGACGCTGGTCGAGTTGATCAACACCCCCACCACCGAGGCGTCGGTGCTCGACGACCTGGAAGCCTTTGTGACCAGTGCCCTGGGCAAGGGGGTGGTGCGTGCGCACGACACGCCGAACTTCATCGCCAACCGCATCGGCATCGCCGGCATGCTGGCGACGATCAGGCAGGTGGAGAACTTCGGCCTGACGTATGACGTGGTCGACGACCTGACCGGCAAGAAGCTCGGGCGTGCCAGTTCGGGCACCTTCCGCACTGCGGATGTGGTCGGCCTGGACACGCTGTCCCACGTCGTCAAGACGCTGCAGGACAACCTGAGCCTGGAGACCGACCCGTTCTACGGCAACTTCGCCACCCCGCCGGTGCTGGCCAAACTGATCGCCATGGGCAACCTGGGCCAGAAGACCGGCGCCGGTTTCTACAAGAAGGTCGGGCGGGACATCCTGCGTTTCGATGCTACCGCCGGCGACTATGTGCCCAGCGGCGCCAAGGCCGACGAGGTCGTGGGCCGCATGCTCAAGAAGCCAGCGCTGGAGCGGCTGCGCCTGCTGCGCAACGCCGAAGGCGCGGAGCCTCGTTTCCTGTGGGCCCTGATGCGCGACCAGTTCCACTATGCCGCGGTGCACCTGCACACGGTGGCCGAGACGGCCCGCGACGTCGACCTCGCGATGCGCTGGGGTTTCGGTGTCAAGCAGGGCCCGTTCGAGTTGTGGCAGGAGGCCGGCTGGCTGGAGGTCGCCACCATGGTGCAGGAGGACATCACGGCCGGACGCGCGTTGTGCAACACGCCGCTGCCCGACTGGGTATTCAAGGGGCCAGTGGCAGAGGCCGGCGGCGTGCACACGGCGCAGGGATCGTGGAGCGCTTCGGCGGGCCAGTTCATCGCACGGCGCACGCTGCCGGTGTACGCGCGCCAGCATTTCCGCGAGGATGTCGCGGGCAGCGCTGCACCCTGTGCAGCGACCGCCGGAAAGACGGTGTTCGAAGACGACGCGATCCGCCTGTGGACGCTGGACGACGCGGTGCTGATCGCCAGCATCAAGACCAAGATGCACGCGATCAGCCCCGACGTGGCCGAGGGCCTGTCGCGCGCTGTCGACATCGCCGAGCAGGACTACGAGGGCCTTGTGATCTGGTCCAACGACGAGATGTTTTCGGTCGGTGCCGATCTGCAGGTCATGTTGCCGGCGTTCATGGTGGCGGGCATCTCGGCCATCGACGGTGCGGAAGCCGAGTTGCAGGCCACCATGCTGCGCCTGCGGTACGCGAACGTGCCGGTGGTGTCGGCGATCCGTGGTCTCGCGCTGGGTGGTGGCTGCGAGATCGCGGTCTACAGCGCCAGGCGGGTGGCGGCGATGGAAAGCTACATCGGGCTGGTCGAGGTGGGCGTGGGGCTGGTGCCCGGCGCCGGTGGCCTGACCTATATCGCCCGGCGCGCGGCGGAGAACGCGGCTGCGTCGACCAACAAGGATCTGCTGCCCTTCCTGACCGAAGGTTTCACCGCTGCGGCGATGGCCAAGGTGGGCACCAGCGCGATCGAGTCGCGCCAGCTGGGCTACCTGCAAGACAGCGACGTGATCGTGCCGCACAAGGATGAACTGCTGTTCGTGGCGATCGCGCAGGCGCGGGCGATGGCGGCATCGGGTTACCGGCCGCCGGCCCGCCGCGCCTTTGCCGTGGCCGGCCGCAGCGGCCTGGCCACGATCAAGGGATCGCTGGTGAACATGCGCGACGGTGGCTTCATCAGCGCGCACGACTTCCACATCGGCAGCATGATCGCCAACGTGGTGTGTGGCGGCGATGTCGATGCAGGCACGCTGGTGACCGAGGAGTACCTGATGGCGCTGGAGCGCAAGGCCTTCTGCGAACTCGTCACCCACGCCAAGACCCAGGAACGCATCATGGGCATGATGGCCACCGGCAAGCCGGTGCGCAACTGAACCCACCCAAGGCACATACATGAAACAAGTTCAGGAAGCCTATATCGTCGCCGCCACGCGCACGCCCATCGGGCGTTCGCACCGCGGGTTTTTCAGGAACATGCGCCCCGACGATCTGCTGGTGCGCGCCATCCAGGGCGCACTGGCCCAGGTGCCCACACTCGACCCGCAGGCGATCGAAGACCTGATCTGCGGCTGCGCGATCCCCGAGGGGCCGCAGGGCCTGAACGTGGCGCGTATCGGCGCGGTGCTGGCTGGTCTGCCCCACAGCGTGGGCGGCATCACCGTGAACCGGTTTTGCGCCTCGGGGCTGAGCGCGATCCAGATGGCGGCCGATCGCATTCGCGTTGGCGAGGCCGACGTGATGCTGGCGGCCGGCACCGAGAGCATGAGCATGGTGCCGATGATGGGCAATTCCCCGTCGCTGTCGCCCGCCATGTTCAACAACGACGAGAACGTCGGCATCGCCTACGGCATGGGCCTGACCGCAGAGAAGGTGGCCAACCAGTGGAAGGTGTCGCGCGGCGCGCAGGACGCGTTTGCGGTGCAATCCCATGCCAGGGCGCTGGCCGCGATGAAGGCGGGCGAATTCAGCGCCGAGATCACGCCGGTGGAGGTGACGGAACGCAGCCCGAACCTGGAGACTGGCGCGGTGCAGTTGTCCACCCGCATGGTCAGCCTAGACGAAGGCGCACGCAGCGACACCACGCTCGAAGGCCTGGCGCGGCTGAAGGCGGTGTTCGCGGCGCGCGGTTCGGTGACAGCGGGAAACAGCTCGCAGACCTCGGATGGCGCCGGTGCGTTGATCCTGGCCAGCGAGAAGGCGGTGCAGCAGTTCGGCCTGGTGCCGTTGGCGCGCTTCGTGAGTTTTGCCAGCAAGGGTGTGCCACCCCGTATCATGGGCATCGGCCCGATCGAGGCCATCCCGGCAGCGTTGCGGTTCGCCGGCCTCCAGCAGGACGACATCGACTGGTTCGAACTCAATGAAGCCTTTGCTGCGCAATCGCTGGCGGTCATCAACACCCTGCGCCTCGACCCGGCCAAGGTCAACCCGATGGGCGGCGCGATCGCGCTCGGGCACCCGCTGGGCGCCACTGGTGCGATCCGGGCTGCCACGGTGGTGCATGCGTTGCACCGCAAGCAGCTGCGATACGGCATGGTGACCATGTGTGTGGGCATGGGGCAGGGCGCGGCCGGCATCTTCGAGCGGGTCTGATCCCGGTGGAACCACACCCCTTCGACCAGGCCATTGCGCTGCAGGCCGAGGGGCCGGACCGCTTCACTGGTCAGTGCGGGCGCAGCTACTGGAACATGCTGGGGCCGTTTGGTGGCATCTCGGCGGCCACAGCGTTGCAGGCGGTGCTGCAACACCCGGGCCGGCTGGGCGAGCCGGTGTCGTTGACGGTGAACTACGCCAGCGCCCTGATCGAAGGTACTTTCGCCATCTTGGCGCGACCCGTGCGGACCAACCGCTCCACCCAGCACTGGATGCTGGAACTGCAGCAGCCGGGCGCCGATGGCTCCTGGCAAACCGCCTTGTCGGCGACGGCGCTGACCGCACTGCGCCGCCCCACCTGGGGTGCCAGCGACGTGCCGTTTCCCGACGTGCCTTCGCCCGGGAGCCTGCAGACGGTGCGCCGCGCCTTTCCGTTGGAGTGGTTCAACCGATACGAACTCGCGTCCGTGTGCGGCGGCATCCCGGATGCGTGGGATGGCGCCGAAAACATGGGTGGCGCCGACACCGCCAGCCTGACCCGGGTCTGGATGCGCGACATGCCGCTGCGCCCGCTCGACTTCTGCAGCCTCACCGCCCTGGCCGATGTCTTCTTCCCGCGCGTGTTCCTGCGCCGCGCCAGCCGGGTGCCGGCCGGCACGGTGTCGATGACGGTATATTTCCATGCCGGTGGCGAGGTGCTGCGCGAATGCGGCACCGGCTTTGTTCTCGGACAGGCACGCGGCCAGGTGTATCGCAACGGCTTTTTCGACCAGACGGCGCAGTTGTGGAGTGCGGCCGGCGAGCCGCTGGCCACCAGCACCCAGGTCGTCTATTACAAGGAATAAGGACATCCCATGGCAACCACCCCCGCGTCGTCCGGTCGCCCCCAGGTCGCGCTCGTCGTCGGTGCGGGTGATGCCACCGGCGGCGCCATTGCGCGGCGCTTCGCGCGTGCGGGCCTGGTGGCCTGCGTCACCCGGCGCAGCGCCGACAAACTTGAGCCGCTGCTGGCACAGATCCGCGCAGACGGTGGACAGGCGCATGGATTCGCCAGCGACGCGCGTCAGGAAGACGAGGTGGTGGCCCTGGTCGAACGCATTGAGGCCGACATCGGCGATATCGCCGTGCTGGTCTTCAACATCGGTGCCAACGCACCGAGCAGCATCCTGGACGAGACGGCGCGGCGCTATTTCAAGATCTGGGAGATGGCCTGTCTGGCCGGTTTCCTGAACGGCAGGGAGGTGGCCAAACGCATGGTGAACCGCGATACCGACGGCCACCGCGGCACGATCCTCTTCACCGGTGCAACCGCTTCGCTGCGCGGCTCGGCGAATTTCGCCGCGTTCGCAGGCGCCAAACACGCTTTGCGGGCACTGGCGCAGAGCATGGCGCGCGAACTCGGGCCGCGCGGCATCCATGTGGCGCATGTGGTGATCGACGGTGCGATCGACACCGCGTTTATCCGCGACAATTTTCCGCAGCGCTATGCGCTGAAGGACCAGGACGGCGTGCTGAACCCCGACCATATCGCCGACCAGTACTGGATGCTGCACTGCCAGCCGCGGGACGCCTGGACGCATGAACTCGATCTGCGGCCCTGGATGGAAAAATTCTGACAAGACAAGGAGACACCATGAGCATGAAGACCGTCGATTTCTACTACGACTATGGCAGCCCCGCAGCGTGGCTGGCGTACACCCAGTTGCCCAAACTCGCTGCCGACACTGGCGCCACCGTGGTGATGAAGCCGGTCCTGCTGGGTGGCGTTTTCCAGAGCACCGGCAACCGGGCGCCGATCACCGTGCCGCTCAAGGGCAGCTACCTGTTCCGCGACTTCGCGCGATTTGCGCGGCGTTATGGCGTGCCGCTGGTCATGAATCCGCACTTCCCGATCAACACCATCACGCTGATGCGGGCCGACGTCGGGCTGGCCCTGCGGTCGGACGCACGCCTGCCCAGCTACCGCGACGCCATGTTCCGTGCGATCTGGGTCGACCAGCAGAACATGAACGACCCGGCCACGGTGGGTACGGTGCTGGCGCGTGCCGGTTTCGATCCGGCCGGGATGCTCGCAATTGCCTCCGACCCAGCGGTCAAGGAAGAGCTCAAGACCCTGACGCAGGCTGCCGTGGACCGGGGCATCTTTGGCGCCCCGACGTTCTTTGTCGGCGACGAGATGTTCTGGGGCCAGGACCGGATCGACTTCGTACGTGAAGCCTTGCTGGCGTGAGGTGCGTCGCACCTCACGGGCGATCGGTGGTTTGCAGGAGCCGTCGATGACAGCTTTCGGCCCATTGCGGACGTTCTTGGTCGTTCCCGAAATCATGACAGCCCGGATACCGGTGGCTTGGTGTGGGACCAGGCCGACGGCGCATTCGGCTCCGCGGCTGTCCTCCGCCCTGCGGGCTCCCCCTTTATGCCGCTGCGCCGAACGCACCGCCGACCTGATCCCG
>JANMZX010000091.1:0-3307 GCA_031383745.1 Rhodoferax sp.
CTCGGTCACCGGCTGTTCGTCATGGTTGGCGAGAAGCAAGTCGGGCTCCGGTGTATAGCGCGTGCATTCGATGTCCAGCCGGTCCAGGCTCAGGCCGTCGAGTTCGTGGATCGGCTCGCGGTCGAACAGCTCGGGCAGCAGGATCTTCACGCCCACGCCCGACTGCATCGCCGGCGCACCGCGCCACAGGGCATCGTTGAGGTCGGCACGCAGCCGGGCCAGCACCTGCGCCGCATCGGCAAACGGCGTGTTGGTGAAGCTGCCCAGGTAGAGCTTGAACGACTTGCTCTCGATGATGTGCGGGGTCTCGCAGGGCACCGTGAAATGCGCGATCGCCACCTGGGGCTTGCCGCGCAGATTGAGCCAGGACAACTCGAACGAGGTCCACAGGTCGGCGCCGAAAAAAGGCGGCGCGTCGACCACGCCGATCTCGAGCCGCTTGTCCGCCCGCGGGATCGGAAACAGCAGCGTCGGGTCGTAGTGGTCGGTGTAGGCCGAGGCCTTGCCCAGCGGCGATTGCTCCGGGGCCGGCATGGCGTCAGGCAGTGCGCGGCTGCGCGCCCAGAAATTGCGTCAGCGCAGGCACCAGGCGCTCCACGACACCGGGCGCAAGGTCGTGGCCCATGCCATCGATGCCCACCAACTGCGCACCGAAGATGCGCCGGGCGGTGTCCTCGCCGCAGGCGTAGGGCACCAGCGGGTCGGCACGGCCATGCAGCACCAGGGTCGGGGTGCGTATGTCGGCCAGCGCCTGCGCGCGGTGGTCGGTATCGGCCACGATCGACACCATCTGGCGCATCGTGCCCGCAGGATGGAAGCTGCGCTCCAGCGAAGCGCGGATGCGCTGCTTCATGTCGCGCTCTGGGATCGGAAAAGCCGGGCTGCCGATGGTCTTGTACAGGTGCACGTAATGCGCCACGATATCCTCCACCGCAGGGCTTCTCGGGCGCCCGAGCAGCGCCCGGCGCACCTTGTGGCTGGCCTCGGGCAGGCCGCGCGCGCCGCTGCTGCTCATGATGCTGGTCAGGCTGCGCACCCGCTTCGGCGCGGCAATCGCCACCCGCTGCGCGATCATGCCGCCCATGCTCACCCCCACCACATGCGCCTTGTCCACCCCCAGGGCATCGAGCACCCCCACCGCGTCCAGCGCCATGTCGCGCACGCTATATGCGGGCTGGATCGGGGCCCGCAGCTTGTGCTTGATCATGGTCCAGACCAGGTTGGGCAGGCCCAGCTGGTCGAAGTGCTGCGACAGGCCGATGTCGCGGTTGTCGTGCCGGACCACGCGGTAGCCGGCGTCCCCCAGCGCACGCACCAGGGCCGGCGGCCAGGCGATGAGCTGCATGCCCAGCCCCATGATGAGCAGCACCACGGGACGCGTGTCACCCGGCGTGGCGCCCGTGTCCTCGACCTCGATCTCGATGCCGTTGGCCTTGATTTTCATGCGATGCAGTTCAGGTGGTGGAGCGGCGGCGGAACACCATGCGCTCGGGGATGGAAACAGCGGCATCGAAGGCATACCCTTCGGCGCCAAAGGCCTGCAGGCCGGCGGGTGCGCCCACCCTGTGGGTGATCGCATGCCGGGCCATCAGACCGCGGGCGCGCTTGGCCATGAAACTGATGACCTTGTATTCGCCGTTGTCGCGCTGTTCCTCGAACACGCACTCGACGACACGCGCCTTCAGGGCTTTTGTATCGACCGCCCTGAAGTACTCCTGCGATGCCAGGTTGACCACCACCGGCTGCAGGTCGCTTTTTTGCCGCTGGTTCAGGTACTGCGCGATGCGCCTGCCCCAGAATTGGTACAGGTTGCGGCCCTGCGGGTTCTCGAGCCGGGTGCCCATCTCGAGCCGGTAGGGCTGCATGCGGTCCAGCGGGCGCAACACGCCGTACAGGCCGCTGAGCAGGCACAGGTGCTCCTGTGCCCATGCCAGGTCGCCGACCGGCAGTGTGCGCGCGTCCAGGCCACCGTAGACGTCGCCATCGAAGGCCAGCGCGGCCTGGCGTGTATGGGCCGGGTCGGGCTGGCGCCGCCAGGCCTTGTAACGCGCCGCGTTGAGCCGGGCCAGCGGCTGGCTCAGGTCCATCAGCGCAGCGACATCGGCCACCTTCTGCTTGCGCAGCAGAGCGATCAGCTTGACCGCGTCCTTGACGAACAGGGGTTCGGTGGCGGGCAGCTCAGCCAGCGGGGATTCGAAATCGAGGGTCTTGGCGGGCGAGAGCAGAAAAAGCATGGGTCCCGAGTCTATGCCAGGTCGCCGGCCAGCGAGGCCAGCGTCTCGGGCAGGATCGCCATATGCGCAGGGTAGTGGGTGTGGTCGCAGCCAAGCTTGACACCGGCGCCAGCCTTCACCGCGGCGCACATCGCAGGCGTGAGTTCGAAGCGCACGAAATGCACCGCCGAGGTCTTCTCGTCGTTTTCGCGGTCCAGGTCTTCGTCGGCAATCGCATAGACGCGCGGCTGGCCCTCGACCTCGACGAACATGCGGTCTTCCACGCCGATCAGTCGTGCCAGTTCGCGCTTGCGCTCGTTGACGTCGGGATACTCGATCAGCATCGTCGCCTTCCAGGTGCTGCCGTCGGGCATCAGCGGTGCATAGGCCTCGATCTCCTGCACGATGCCCTCCTCCTCGAAGATCTTCTCGATGCGCAGCATCTCCTGGATCTGGTAGCGGATGGTGGTCTCGCTCTCGAACTGCAGCGTGATGTGTTCGCCCAGGCCCACCGAGCGCAGCTTGCGGTGCGCGATGACCTCGGCCTTGTGCGCCTTGCGGAACTTGCTGTAGGCCTCCAGGCCCATCAGGTTGTCGGGGGTGATGTGTCCGGTGAGTTGCATCATGGTGGTGTGCTCCTATTTGAGGCCGTAGGCTTCGCGGATCAGTGTCAGCGGGTGTTTCTGCGGCACGGCGCCCAGGCTGTTCACCTCGAAGCCCTGTGCGATATGGTGGCCGCCCAGCGGGCAGTCGGAACTGAGCACGTCGGGTGCCCCGCCGTCCTTGTGGCTGGCCATGGCCTTGAACAGCGGCTTGCCGATCTTCATCGCCTGCTGGTGCGTGGCCTTCTTGACGCCAAAGGTGCCCGCATGGCCCGAGCAGCGCTCGTGCGTGTGCACGCTGGTGCCGGGCACCATCTTGAGCATCTCCTCGGTCTTCTTGCCGATGTTCTGCACCCGCCCGTGGCACGGGATCTGGTAACTCACCTTGCCCAGCGGCTGCGGGAACTCGGTCTTGAGCAGGCCGTCGCGCTTGCGCGCCATCATGTATTCGAAAGGGTCCCACATCGCGTCCTGCACCAGCTTCACGTCGGC
>JANMZX010000243.1:0-5001 GCA_031383745.1 Rhodoferax sp.
GCCGTCGGCATCGCCAACGTCGACCATACGGGGCGCATCGGTGCGTTCGTGAAGCGTGGCGCGGACGCCGGCTGCCTGACCATCATGTTCGGCGGTGGTTCGCGCAAGGACTGGCGCCAGGTCGCGCCCTACGGCGGCGCGCGCGCCGTGCTGCCGACCAACCCCTACGCGTTCGGGATTCCGGGGGGCATGCACGGTCCGGTGGTGATCGACTTCGCCACCGGCATGGCGGCCGGCGGCAAGATCTACGCCGCCAGGATGGCCGGCCGGCCGCTGGCCGAAGGCCTGTGCATCGATGCGCAGGGACGTCCCACCACCAACCCGGACGACTATTTCAACGGCGGCGCCCTCCTGCCGATGGCCGGCCCCAAGGGTTATGGCATGGCGCTGGTGGCCGAACTGCTGGGCGAGGCGATCCTGGGGAAAGCCATGGACGGCATGAACTGGATCGGTATTGCCGTGGACCTGGCGCGTTTTCGCGCGCAGGCAGCCTATCGCCTGGCCGCCGAGGAATGCCTGGCCGAACTGCGGGCCTGCCCGCCCGCGCCCGGGTTCGAACGTGTCGAAGTGCCAGGGGAACGCGAGGCCAGGATGCGTGCCGAGCGCCTGTCCAGCGGCATCCCCATCCCCCCCGGGACACTCGACTGCCTGCGCGCCCTCGGTCGTCGGCTGGGGCTTGGGGATGGTTGTCGGTTGGCATGATGGAGCTGGCCGACAAGACCGTACCTGCTGGCCGCCCGCGCCGCCGGCGCGACCGCGACCATTCCAGCGGTGGCGGGCGCATCGACGCGGTGGGCGGTCGTTATGCCCCGATGGATGCCGACGCGGTGCTCGCCATCGAGGCAGCCGCCCTGGACCTGCTCGCCGACGTAGGCCTGTCCGGTGCGCCGCCGCGCGTCGTGGCGCTGGTGAGCGAAGCGGGCGGCTCGGTGTCCGGCGCGGGCCGCCTGCTGTTTCCTGCCGCCCTGGTCATGCGCTGCCTGATCGATCTGCCACGCGAGGTGGTGCTGTGCGGGCAGGATGCGCGCCATGACCTGAGCCTGGCCGGCGCCCGCGTGCACGTCGGCTCTGGTGGTGCCGCGCCGTTCATCGTCGATCTCGCAACCGGCAGCTACCGCGATTCGACGCTGCGCGACCTGTACGACGCCGCTCGGCTGGTCGACACGCTGGATCACGTGCACTTCTTCTCGCGCTCGCTGGTGGCACGCGACATGCCTGACGCCCTGTCGCTGGAATTGAACACCGCGTTCGCCAGCCTGGCCGGAACGTCCAAGCATGTGTGCGTGTCGGCCTCGACGCCCGCGCATGTGGAGGCCATCGCCAGGATGTGCCACACGGTGGCAGGTTCGGAGCAGGCTTTCCGCGCACGACCGTTCCTCTCGCTGAACATCAACCATGCCGTGCCGCCGCTTCGCTTCGATCCGGACGCCTGCGAGGTGTTGCTCAAGGCGGTGGAGATGGGAATCCCGGCCATGGTCAACACCTTCGGCCAGATGGGTGCGTCGAGCCCCGTCACCATGGCCGGTTGCGTTGCCCAGACCATCGCAGAAACACTCGCCGGCATGGTGCTGGGCTGGTTGGTCGACCGCCGGGCGCGTCTGGTCTTCGGCCCGCGTCCCATGGTGACCGACCTGCGCACGGGCGGCATGTCCGGCGGCGGAGGCGAGCAGGCGACGCTGACCGCCGCCTGTGTGCAGATGGCGCGGCACTTCGACCTGCCCAACTCCACCATTGCCGGCGCGACGGACAGCAAGATCGCGGACGCGCAGGCGGGCTACGAGAAGGCGCTCAACGTGACACTGGCGGCGCAGGCGGGATGCAACTTCATCACGCAGGCCTGCGGGATGCAGGCCAGCCTGATGGCGGCATCGCTGGAGGCCTATGTGATCGACAACGACATGCTGGGGACCATCCTGAAGTCCCTGGCGCCCATCGAGGTGGTGCCGCCGACCCTGGCCCTGGACAACATCCGGGACGTGGTCGCAGGCGAGGGCCACTTCCTGGGGCAACCGGATACGCTGGCCCGGATGTCGAGCGACTTCGTCTACCCGCAGCTGGCGGACCGGCGCTCGCCCGCGCAGTGGGAACAGGCGGGTTCCCTGGACATCCGCACGGTCGCGCGGCAGCGCGCGGCACAATTGCTGGCCAGCCACTTCCCGGCCCATATGGGCCCGGAGGTTCAAGCCGCGTTGCGCTCGCGTTGGGATATCAGGCTTGCGCAAGAGGAGATGAAAGCCGCATGAAGATTGCAGTTGTTGGCGCCGGTGCCATGGGTTCCATCTATGCCGGCCTGCTGGCCGATGCCGGCAACGAAGTCTGGGCGATCGATACCTGGGAAGCGCACATCCAGGCCATCGCGCGGGGTGGTTTGCGGATCGAGGGAGCGAGTGGCGACCGCACGGTCACAGGCATCCAGACGTCGACCAAGGTCGCCGATGCGGGCGCCTGCGACCTCTACATCATCGCGACCAAGGCTTCGGCCGTGGGGGCGGCGGCTCAGGCGATCGCGCCTCTTGTGCGGCCATCCGCGCTGGTGCTGACGATCCAGAACGGCCTGGGCTCGGGCGAGCGCATCGCCAGGTTCATGCCGACGGACAAGGTACTGCTGGGCGTGGCGGATGGCTTCGGTGCCTCGATGAAAGGGCCCGGTCACGCGCACCACAACGCCATGAAGCTGATCCGGCTGGGTGAAATGAATGGCGGATTGACCGAGCGGCTGACCCGTGTCGAGCAGGTGTGGCAGGCGGCGGGCTTCAATGCGCGGGCCTTCGAGGACATCCACCAGTTGATCTGGGAGAAGTTCCTGTGCAATGTGGCGTTCTCCGCGCCGTGCACGGTATTCAACTGCACGGTCGGCGAACTGATGGCCAACCCGGTGTGGTGGGACATCGCCACGGGGTGCGCGCGCGAGGCCTTTGCCTGCGGCCAGGCCAAACAGATCCGGTTCGGCTTTGACGATGTGGCGCGGTATGTGACCAGCTTCGGGGCCGGCATGCCGCTCGCCCGGCCGTCCATGCTGCTGGACCACCTGGCGCAGCGGGTCTCCGAGATCGACGCCATCAACGCCATGGTGCCGGTGCTGGGGCGCGAGCTGGGCATCCCCACGCCCTACAACGACACCCTGAGCGCCGTGGTGCGCAGGCGTGAGGAGGCATTCCGATGAAGATCGCCCGATTCATGGTCCAGGGACGCACAGGTTATGGCGTGGTCATCGACAAAGCAGGGATCGTCGAACCGTCCGATGGTTTCCTGGCGCGCCATCCGGACATCCGGTCCGTGCTGGCTGCGGACGCCACACCGGCGCTGGCCCGGGACGTGGCAGGCCGGCCTGCAGGGTTGACGCTCGACGAGGTGAAGCTGCTGCCGCCACTGGCACCGGAGAACAAGGTCATCTGCGTCGGCATCAACTTTCGCAAGAAGTACCCGCTGGAGGGTGTGCCGCCGCCAGACCCCGAGCACATCATCGTCTTTGCCAAGCACCACGACGCCATGGTCGGCCACGGCGAAGCGCTGGAACTGCCGCGGGGCCTGGCGGCCGAGTCGTTCGACTACGAGGGCGAAATCACCCTCGTGATCGGCAAGGGCGGCCGGCATATCCCGCGTGAAACGGCGCTCGCGCAAGTGGCGGGCTGCACCATCCTCAACGATGGCTCGGTGCGCGGCTGGCAGAAGCAGTCCCTGCACGCCGGCAAGAACTTCGCACGTTCGGGCGGCTGCGGACCCTGGATCGTCACGGCCGACGAAGTCGGGGATCTCGGCAGACTGTCCCTGACCACGCGGGTCAACGGCGAGTTGCGGCAACAGACCGACGCCAGCCAGATGATCTTTCAGCCCGACGAACTGATCGCCTACATCTCCCATTTCACGCCGCTGCATCCGGGTGACCTCATCGCCACCGGCACACCCGAAGGCGCGGGCGGCAGCTTTTCGCCGCCCCGGTTCCTGCAGGTGGGCGACCTCGTCGAGATTTCTGTTTCCGGGGTCGGAACCCTGCGCAATAGGGTGGGTGCCTGATGCGGCCGAACCCGGGCTCTTCCCGCCCGTCCCGGATCGGCGCGACCCCTATCACCGCCAGCGGCAGGCGCGCCGGCCACCGCGCGCCGTTCGCGTCATCGGGGTGCGCCGGGTGTATGACGTCCGCGTTGCGCGGCTGAACCTGCCGGCCTTCATGACCGCACATCCTGGTCCACTCGGCAAAGCCGCGCAGGCCGGTCACCATGCCCCCGAAGCTTAGACTCCCGACACTGGGCCCCAAACCGTGATGACGCAACATGAACACGATTGAACAACTCCGCCGGATTCTGAACCGCAACCACACCATCGCCGTCGTCGGCCTGTCGGCCGAATGGCACCGCCCCAGCTTCTTCGCGGCCAAGTACATGCAGGAGCATGGCTACCGCATCGTGCCGGTGAACCCGCGCTACGCGAAGGCGTCCACCGAGGTCCTCGGGGAGCGCTGCTACGCGGAGCTGACCGACATCCCGTTTGCGGTGGACATGGTCGACGTGTTCCGGCGTACCGAGGACGTGTTGCCGATCGCCCGCCAGGCGCTGCAGATCGGCGCCAGGTGCCTGTGGCAGCAGATCGGCGTCATGAACCTGGAGGCGGACGCGCTGGCGCGCGAGGCCGGCATGGATTCGGTCATGAACCGCTGTGTCAAGATCGAACATGGCCGGCTGTTCGGCGGGCTGAACCTGGTGGGTGTGAACACCGGCGTGATCTCGGCCAAGCGGCTTGGCGCCAAGGTGTGAGCAGCGCACGGCCACCCGACGGTGCGCCGCACCGCAGCGCGCAGAGCGAAGCCAATCCGAGGACCATCATGGCAGACCACCAGTTCCAGCCCGAGACGCTCGCCATCCACGCCGGCCAGGTGCCCGACAGCGCCACCGGCGCACGCGCGCTGCCGATCTACCAGACGACGAGTTTCGTATTCGACAGCGCCGAGCATGCGGCCAGCCTGTTCAACCTGCAGACCTTCGGCAACATCTATTCGCGCCTGTC
>JANMZX010000284.1:0-6777 GCA_031383745.1 Rhodoferax sp.
TCGCCTCAAAAGCGCAAGGTCTCCAAGTCGGTCGCGGTGGTCAAACGAAAAGTTGCCACCCGGCCCACTCGGCCTGTGGTCATCATCCCCGCCAAGCCTTCATTCGGCGAAGTTGCAGGCCTTCACGGCGCGCCTGACGCGCTGGATTTGAAGTCCAGTGTAGCTTTGGTAATTGACCAAGACACGCGCGAAGTGCTGTTCAGTAAAAACGAGCAAGCTGTGCTGCCCATTGCGTCGCTCACCAAGTTAATGACAGCGCTGATTGTCAGCGAGGCCAAGTTGCCAGCAGACGAATTGATCATGATCTCGCAAGCCGATGTTGATACCGAGAAGGGCAGTCGCTCGCGCTTGCGCGTCGGCACTGAGCTGAGCCGTGGCGAGCTGATGCATCTGGCGCTGATGTCCAGCGAAAACCGCGCCGCCCACGCGCTGGGGCGCACCTATCCGGGCGGCCTGCCGACGTTCGTGGCCCTGATGAACGCCAAGGCGCAGAGCCTGGGTATGGCCGACACGCGGTATGTGGAGCCCACCGGGCTGTCAAGCAAGAACCAATCCAGCGCCCAGGACCTGGCCCGTCTGGTGAACGTGGCCTACGGCAACCCGACGCTGCGCGAGTTGTCTACCTCTCCGCACCACGAGGTCGAAATCGGCAATCGGACCTTGCAGTTCAACAACACCAACCGGCTGGTGAGCAATCCGGCATGGCAGATCGGTCTGCAGAAGACGGGCTACATCTCCGAGGCCGGACGTTGCCTGGTGATGCAGGCCACCGTGGCCGGCCGCAAGCTGATCATGGTGTTCCTGGATTCGACCGGCAAGTTCACGCGGCTTGCCGATGCGGAGCGTGTGCGCCGCTGGGTCGAGTCCACGCCGGTCGCCAAGCCGGTCGGCTGATCGCCGAGCGGGCCCAGCTAGAGCCGGTTCGGCGCCGGTGCAAAACCCAGCGTGTCCGATATCTGCTGGGCAGTGGCCTGGAGCTGGCCGAGCCAGGCGTCGTCCAGACGGCTCGCGGGTGCTGAAATCGACAGCCCTGCCACCAGCTTTCCCTGGTCGTCGTAGACCCCGCAGGCCATGCAGCGCACACCCAGTTCGAGCTCTTCGTTGTCCTGCGCGTAACCCAGCTGCCGCACTTTGGCGAGTTCGCGCTCCAGCGTCGCAAGTTGGGTGATGCTGTTCTTGGTCTGCCCGTGCAGCCCGGTGCGCGTGGCATAGGCGCGGATGCGTGGCGCGTCGTCCGCCGACAGGAATAGCTTGCCCACCGAAGTCAGGTGCAGCGGCGCGCGGCCACCGATGGCGCGCACCACCTGCATGCCGGAGCGCTCGCTGTAGGCGCGCTCCACATAGATGATTTCATCCCCCTGGCGCATGCTCAGGTTGACCGGTTGCTGGATCTTCTTGTGCAGTTCGCGCATCGGGACCAGCGCCGCGTCCCGGACGTTCAGGCGGCCCTTGACCAGGTTGCCCAGCTCCAGCAGCCGCATGCCCAGCCGGTAGCTGCCGGGCTGCGAGCGCTCCACAAAACGGCCGATCGCCAGGTCGTTGAGGATGCGATGCGCCGTCGACGGATGCAGGCCTGTCTTCTCGCTGATGTCCTTGAGCGAAATCGCGTCCTCGCGCGAGGCCAGCACATCCATCAGCGCGAACATGCGCTCGAGCACCTGCACGGCCGGTGTGGCGACGCTGTCGGGATCGGCCTTCTTCATGTCGCGGGCTCGGTGCAGGACGGGGCGGGGCCGCGCGCCGCACTAGCATCGCGCCAGACGCCATCCTGCAGGCGTTGCTGCGGATGGAACCGGGCCTTGTAGTTCATCTTGGGGCTGGCTTCGATCCAGTAGCCCAGGTAAAGGTGCGGCAGCTTGAGTTCGCGCGCCCGCGCGATCTGCCACAACACGTTGTAGGTGCCAAAACTGGCGGCCCGGTCGGGTTCGTAAAACGTGTACACCGCCGATATGCCGTCCTCCAGAACGTCCAGGATGGATACCATGCGCAGCGCGCCGGCGTCCCTGCTGTCGGCCGGCTCGCGGAATTCGACCAGCCGCGAATTGACGCGGCTCTGCAGCAGAAACTGGGTGTACTGCTCGATGCTGTCGTGGTCCATGCCCCCGCCGGCATGGCGGCCGTTCTGGTAGCGCAGGTACAGCTGGTAATGCTCGGGAATGAAGCTGAGCCGGGTGATGCGCGTCTGCAGCGCACTGTGGCGTTTCCAGGCGCGGCGCTGGCTGCGGTCGGGCTCGAAGGCATTCACCAGCACGCGCAAGGGGGTGCAGGCCTGGCAGGTGCCGCAGTGCGGGCGGTAGGTGAAGAGCCCGCTGCGCCGGAAGCCCTGGCTGACAAGCTCCGAGTAGGTGGCGTTGTTGATCAGGTGGCTGGGCGTCGCTACCTGGGACCGTGCCTGTTTGCCGGCCAGGTAGCTGCAGGGGTAGGGCGCGGTTGCGTAAAACTGCAGTGTCTGTAGCGGAAGGTCCTTGAGATGTGTCACTTGATCGTGGGCGTGTCTGGCAGGATTGAATGCCAGTATAGAGGCTCGAATTGCCAGCGGGGCGGGTCGGCCGCTTGCCCTTCGGCAGACAAGGCCTGAAAGCGGGAGCGGGGCATTTCCCGGGCGCCCAGCGACGCCAGGTGGCGCGTGTTTTGCTGGCAATCGATCAGCCCTATCTGCTGCGCTCTGCAAAAGGCGGTCAAGGCCGCGAGCGCGATTTTCGACGCGTCGTCCTGCAGGCTGAACATCGACTCGCCGAATACCGACCGCCCGATCGCGACACAGTACAGCCCGCCAGCCAGGCGCCCGTCGATCCAGGTCTCGACACTGTGGGCAAAGCCGGCCTGGTGCAGCGCGACATAGGCCTGTTGCATCTGCGGCAGGATCCAGGTGCCGCCGGAGCCGGATTCCCGGGTGCTGGCACAGGCGTGGATCACGTCCGCAAACGCGGTGTCGAAGCGCACCTCGCAGCCCGGCTGCCGTGCGAAGCGTTGCACAGTCTTGCGCAGGGAGCGGTGCAGGCGGAACGCCTCGGGCAGCAGTACCATGCGCGGGTCCGGGCTCCACCACAGGATCGGTTGGCCCTCGCTGAACCAGGGAAAGATGCCCCGGCGGTAGGCCCTCACCAGTGTGGCTACATCGAGCGCGCCACCGGCCGCAAGCAGACCGGGCGCATCTGATTGCGGCCCCCAGGCCTGCGCCACGTCCGGAAACACATCACCAGGCTCGAGCCAGGGCAGGGTGGGACGGGGCTTGGCGGACATGCCGCCGACTTTATCCCACCGGTTGCGAAGGTGCCGTGGCGCGTCCGGTGTTGCCGTGCCAGCCCGGAGCCGCTGCGCCGCAGGGTTGCGGGCTTATCATGCGGCTGTGCGCTGAACATCCCACCCGACCAGGCCAGGAGTCATGCCGATGCCACACTACGCGCCGCTACGCCTGCATGTGCCGGAGCCTACCGGGCGGCCCGGGCACGATACCGACTTTTCCTACCTGCCCCTGTCCGAAGCCGGGGCGGTGCGCAGGCCGCCGGTCGACGTGCTGGCCGCGCAGACCAGCGACCTGGCGTTCACCCTGATCCGCGTGCTCGACCGGGACGGCAGGGCGGTGGGCCCCTGGGCGCCGGACGTCGACGCGGCCTGGTTGCGCAAGGGCCTGCGCGCGATGCTCCGTACCCGCGCTTTCGACGCGCGCATGCAGATCGCGCAGCGGCAGAAGAAGATGTCGTTCTACATGCAGTGCCTGGGCGAGGAGGCGATCGCCTGCGCGCACGCCATGGCGCTGGGCGAGGGCGACATGTGTTTCCCCACCTACCGCCAGCAGGGGCTGCTGCTGGCCCGCGACGATGTGTCAATGGTCGACATGATCTGCCAGCTGTTCTCGAACGAGCACGACCCGATCAAGGGGCGCCAGTTGCCGGTGATGTATTCCAGCCGCAAACAGGGCTTTTTCTCGATTTCCGGCAACCTTGCCACGCAGGTCATACAGGCGGTGGGCTGGGCCATGGCCTCGGCGATCAAGGGCGACACCAAGGTGGCGTCGAGCTGGATCGGCGATGGCGCCACAGCCGAAGCCGACTTTCACACCGGGCTGACGTTCGCCCATGTGTACCGCGCGCCGGTGATCCTGAACGTGGTGAACAACCAGTGGGCGATTTCCACCTTCCAGGCGATAGCCGGGGGCGAAGGAACGACTTTCGCCGCGCGCGGCGTCGGCAGCGGCATCGCGTCGCTGCGGGTAGACGGCAACGACTTTCTGGCGGTGTATGCGGCGTCATGCTGGGCGCTGGAACGCGCGCGGCGCAACCTGGGGCCGACGCTGATCGAATGGGTCACCTACCGGGCCGGCCCGCACTCCACATCCGACGACCCGAGCAAGTACCGCCCGGCCAACGACACGGCGCGTTTCCCGCTGGGCGACCCGATTGCACGGCTGATGCAGCACATGGTGGCGTTGGGCGTTTGGTCGCCGGCCGAACACGAA
Organism: Rhodoferax sp.; assembly: GCA_031383745.1. GTDB lineage: Bacteria > Pseudomonadota > Gammaproteobacteria > Burkholderiales > Burkholderiaceae_C > CAISIP01. The sequence continues at coordinate 4,460 of JANMZX010000284.1, forward strand.
GCCGCGCAGCGCGAGATCGAGGCCGAGGTGGTGGTCGCGCAGAAGGAGGCCGAGCGCTACGGTACGCTGGCCGACGGCCATGTGCGCAGCCCGGCGGAGATGTTCGAGGATGTGTACAAGGTGATGCCGGAGCACCTGCGCCGGCAGCGCCAGGAACTGGGGATCTGAGCATGGCCGCCACCGATTCCTCCACCCGCACGCCGATGACCATGATCCAGGCGCTTCGATCGGCCATGGACGTCATGCTCGAGCGCGACGACAACGTGGTCGTGTATGGCCAGGACGTGGGCTACTTCGGCGGTGTGTTCCGCTGCACCGAAGGGCTGCAGAAGAAATACGGCAGCTCGCGCGTATTCGACGCGCCGATCTCCGAAGGCGGCATCGTCGGCACGGCGGTGGGCATGGGCGCCTACGGCCTGCGTCCGGTGGTCGAGATCCAGTTTGCCGACTATTTCTACCCGGCGAGCGACCAGATCGTGTCGGAGGCGGCGCGCCTGCGCTACCGCTCGGCGGGGGACTTCACGGCGCCCATCACCATCCGCATGCCCTGCGGCGGCGGCATCTACGGCGGGCAGACCCACAGCCAGAGCCCGGAGGCGATGTTCACGCACGTCTGCGGCCTGCGTACGGTCATGCCGTCCAACCCCTACGACGCCAAGGGCCTGCTGATCGCATCGATCGAGAACGACGACCCGGTCATCTTCCTGGAGCCCAAGCGCCTGTACAACGGCCCGTTCGACGGCCACCACGACCGGCCGGTGCTGCCGTGGTCGAGCCACCCGATGGGCGAGGTGCCCGAGGGCTACTACACCGTGCCGCTGGACACCGCGGCAATCGTCCGCCCGGGCAAGGCGCTGACGGTGATCACCTACGGCACCATGGTCTATGTGTCGCAGACTGCTGCGCTCGAGAGCGGCGTCGACGCCGAGATCATCGACCTGCGCTCGATCTGGCCGCTCGACCTGCAGGCGATCGTGACCTCGGTGCGCAAGACCGGCCGCTGCGTCGTGGTGCACGAAGCCACCCGCACCAGCGGCTTTGGCGCCGAACTGGTGGCGCTGGTCCAGGAGCATTGCTTCTACCACCTCGAGGCCCCGATCGAGCGGGTGGCGGGTTGGGACACCCCCTACCCGCATGCCCAGGAGTGGGCCTATTTCCCCGGCCCCGAGCGGGTGGGCAAGGCGTTTCTGCGCGCGATGGAGGCATGATGGGAATCCACGTGATCAAGATGCCCGACATCGGCGAGGGCATCGCCGAGGTGGAACTGGTGGCCTGGCATGTGCAGGTGGGCGACACCGTGGCCGAGGATCAGATCCTGGCCGATGTGATGACCGACAAGGCCACGGTTGAGATTCCGTCCCCGGTGGCCGGCACGGTGCTCGCGCTCGGAGGTGTGGTCGGCCAGGTCGTCGCTGTGGGGGCCGAGGTGATCCGCATCGAGGTGCAGGGGGCGGGCAACTTCAAGGCCGGACCGGCAGCAGGTGTGCGCGACGCCGCCGCGGCGTCCAGCGCAGCACCAGCCGTGGTGCCGCCCAGGATGCCCGCGGTGGCGATTCCCGCGACCGCCAGCGCACCTGCTGCAGCGATGGAAGTGCCGGGCGTTGCCGCGCCCGCCGGGGCGCCGGCCGCAATGCCATCGGCACAGACACACCGCGCCGCGCCGCGCGCGCTGGTGCGGGCGCCAGGCGACAAGCCCATGGCCTCGCCTGCGGTGCGCCGCCAGGCCTGGGACATGGGCGTCGAACTGCAGTTCGTTCCGGGCAGCGGACCGGGCGGGCGCATCACCCACGACGACCTGCAGGCCTACGCCGCCCGCGCCACGCAGGCGCAGCCGACCAGCGGTGCGGGCCTGCGATACGCGCCACGACTGGACGAGGAAACCGTGCCGGTGATCGGCCTGCGCCGCAAGATCGCGCAGAAGATGCAGGAGGCCAAGCGGCGCATACCGCACTTCACCTATGTCGAAGAAGTCGACATGACCGACCTCGAGCTGTTGCGCGCCCGGCTGAACGCGCAGCACGGCACGGCGCGCGGCCGCTTGACGGTGCTGCCGTTCCTGGTGCGCGCCGTCGTTCTGGCGCTGCGTGCGCATCCCGGGATCAACGCGCGGTACGACGACGATGCCGCCGTGCTGACGCGTTTTGGCGCAGTGCATCTGGGCATCGCCGTCCAGACCGATGGCGGCCTGATGGTTCCGGTAGTGCGCCACGCCGAGACGCTCGACCTGTGGGCCTGCGCCACCGAGATTGCGCGTCTGGCGGCGGCTGCCCGCAGCGGCAAGGCCACGCGGGACGAACTCACCGGCTCCACCATCACCA
>JANMZX010000306.1:0-6051 GCA_031383745.1 Rhodoferax sp.
TTGACGATGGCCAGTACCGGGATCTCGAACAGGATGGTGTGCAGCCACGGACCCTTGATCCGGATGTCGATCTCGCCGGAGGGCAATGCACTGACCGTGATGTACTTTTCGTTGAGATGGAACAGCCCGAGGAAATCCACAAAGTCGCTTTTGATGAAACGCATCGAGCGCAGGTACAGCAGTTCGGCATCGTGAAAGTGCAGGCTGCACAGCGACCGGATTTCGTCGCGGATTTCGGCAACGAATGGCGCGAGGTCCAGGCTGGGTGACCCGGGGTTCACCGGGCTGTTCGCATTGCGGCACTTGAAGCGGTATTCGACCTGGGCACCAGGAAACTGGTGCAACACCACCTGCATCATCGTGAACTTGTACAGGTCGGTGTCGAGAAGACTGGTGATGATCATGGTCGCGGTTCCAGCGTTCGGGTCATGCGCCCGCTCGCATGCCGCAGTGTAAGGTAAGCCCTGCGCGCCATGCGGCCATGGCGACCGCCTGCGGCCAGCATCGTGCCGTGGGGCGCAGCGGGCCGGGTCGCCTGCGTGGCACGAGCACACCGAGCGTGGCGTGTGCGGTTGGAACCCGCCGTGCAGCGCCGACGCTTCTGTGCGCTGCCGCCACTCCGACCTGCATCTGCACCTGGATCTGCACCTGGATCTGCACCGGCGCCTGCATCGGCAGGCGACGATGTCGACTCCCGGCCCAAAGTCTGTTGGTCCGACTGCGCCCTTGAAGCCGGCTGGTTGACATGTGTCCACTGGAAGAAAGCGGCCCCGACGGTGCAAGGCTCCTCCAGTGCACGTCGAAACCGCGAAATCCCCCGTCGACAACCCGGCATCGGGATGACTGCCGTCGGACAGGCTAGGATTACACCTCTAAATTGCTGCGTTGCAGCACAAAATGCTTGCGCGGCTACGGGATAACCCTATAATTTGCTCCATGCTGCGCTGCAACATCTTCTTGTACAAGTACTCAGGTGCCGGGGCAGTTACCAGTTCTGTACTCAACCACTCCCAGGAGAATTTACTATGCTGACCGTTGAACAAGTCATGGCGTCCCACAAAGCCAATATCGAAACGCTGATGGGTCTCACCAGCAAGGCATTTGAAGGCGTCGAAAAGATCGTCGAATTGAACCTCACCGCGTCGAAGGCCGCGTTGTCCGAAATGGGCGACCACGCCAAGGCCGTTCTGAGCGTCAAGGATGCCCAGGAACTGTTGGCCCTGCAATCCGGCCTGATGCAACCCCTGGCCGAGAAGACTGCAGCCTACAGCCGCCACCTGTACGACATCGCCGCAGGCTCCAGCGCCGAGTTCGGCAAAGCCGTAGAAGACCAGGCAGCCGAAGCGCAGAAGAAGTTCATGGGTCTGGTCGACACTGCCGCCAAGAACGCGCCTGCCGGTTCCGAGACCGCAGTTGCCGTCATGAAGAGCGCCGTGGCCGCCGCCAACAACGCGCTGGAATCGGTTCAAAAGGCTGTCAAGCAAGCCACTGAAGTTGCCGAAAGCAACTTCAACACGGTAGCCGCCAGTGCCGTAAACGCCACCAAGACGACTGCCAAGAAGCGCTGACCTGTGACGATTTCCCGACGCTTGACGCAGCCATCGCCGCATTAGACGGATGACTCTGTACAGCAAGGGAAAACCCTGACATACTGCTTTCAAGCAATCAGGGAAACGATTTTTCGGTTGTCTCCTCGGGTCCTTTCGTAACCTTCAGGTTCAGGGATCCCTTCAAGGCCTCGTCGCAAGACGAGGCCTTTTTTTTGGTGCGCCGGGTTTGCCCGCCGCAAGGTCACGTGGCGCGTTGGTAGAAGTGGTAGTTGTCGGCAACCAGTTGCCCTGGCAGCGGCAGTCGGACCAGGCCATCGAGATCGATCAGCTGGTCGCAAGCCAGGTAACCACCTGGCATGAGGATGGTCAGCCAGGTGGGGGCCAAGTCCTCAGCCAGAAGCGCCGACGCGGCGCGGTTCGCGCTGCCCACATCGGCATGGATGAAAACCGCAGGCAATTGCCCTTCCAGGGCGAATCCCGGCAGGCTGGAGCGAAAGTCTCCCAGGCGCAGAAACCCGGGTTGCGGGATGCAGTCCGGATGGGCGGCCACTTCCCGATCGAAAACGAAAATCGGGCGCTGTGCAAACCGCGAGCGCAGGTGGTCGTAGGTTCGCCCATTGCCCAGCCCAACCTCCAGCACCGGCCCGGCGCGGTCGTGCAGGCGCAGCGCCGCCTCGTCGATACAAGCCCGCTGCGCCTGCATGCGCAAGATGAATTGATCGAGCCGGCTCATGGCACCGTTCCCTTCGCAAAAATGGTTGGCGAGTCGCGCAGATACCGCGGGCCGATTATCGGCCCGGGAGCCGCATGTAGAATTTCCTGGTGACCCCCGACACCACCGCCCCTGTCATCGTGTCACTGCTGGCAGTAGGGATGGCACTGTCCTTCATACTGGCGGACCGGCACTCGCCCACGAGCCGGGCGCAGGCCTTGTTTCTGGCGTGTGTGGGCGTGTCGATCGCCGTCGACGTGCTGGTGGTGCTGCCGCTGCGCCGGCAATACGGCGTGCTGGCCTGGGAAGGCGTCTTCGCCGTGCCGCAAGTCCTGTCGTTTCTGTTCGCCTACGAATGGATCCTGCGGGTCCGGCGCACGATACCAGCCGGAAACCTCAACACCCGTGGTCCCGACAGGTTGCTGCTCGGCGCGCAGGCACTCGCCTTGTTCTACGGGTTGGCAGCGCTGGCGTTCCCGGACTTGCGCGCCGAGCACTTCGGCAATCTCACGCTGGATCCGGGCGAAAAACTGCATCCGTCTTTCTGGCTGTTCTCGGTTCCGTTGGGTCTGTCCCTGGTACTTGGTACTGCAGCCACGCTGTTCACGCTCAATCGCCGGCCGGACCGCGCCGAGGCGCGCCGTCTGATCGCATTTGCCGTCGGGGCGCCGGTCACGGCGTGCTCCCTGGTCGTGCCGCCGCACCTGGCTCCGCTCGCCGGCGCCATCGGATTGCTGGCGCTGCTGGTGGGGTCGGTGCAATACCATGTCACCCAAGGCCAGCGCGCGCAGTTTCTTTCGCGGTTTCTGGCACCGCAGGTGGCCGAACTGGTCACGCGTCGCGGCCTCAAGAGCGCCACCGACGAGAAGACACTCGAACTCTCTGTCGTGTGCTGCGACCTGCGCGGCTTCACCGCATTTTCCGCCGCCACATCCTCAAAACGCGTCATCGGCATCCTGCGCGAATATTACGACGCCGTCGGCTCGGCGGCGGCGGCCTGTGGCGGCACCATCAAGGACCAGGCCGGCGATGGTGTCCTGATCCTGGTCGGTGCGCCGCTGCCGTTCGCCGACCATGCGCAGCGGGCACTGGAACTGGCGCGCCAGATCCGGTCTGTCGGCGTGGCGCTGACCGGTCGCTGGTCGAATGCAGAGATGCAACTCGGCGTGGGCGTGGGCGTGGCCAGCGGCTTCGTCACGGTGGGTGTGATCGGCGGTGCGTCCCGGCTGGAGTACACCGCGGTCGGCTCACCGGTCAACCTGGCATCGCGGCTGTGTTCCGAGGCCAGCCATGGCGAGATACTGGTGGATGAACGCACCGTGCAGTTGCTGGGCACCGCTGTACCGCCCGACACCCTGCGGCAGGGCTCCCTGCTCCATCTCAAGGGTTTTGCGCTGCCGACACCCAGTTACGTGCTGCACGGCGCCTGAAGCGGCGCGACGCCCCCGCCCGGCGCTGACACGACATCGGTTGGCGTCAGCCGGCTCAGGCCGAGCCGGGGCTCGACAGCCGCGACAGATGGGCTGTGGTGTTCGCGAGGCGTGCCGCAAGGATGCGGATCAACTCCACCGCGGCATCCGGGTTTTCGCGTATCACGCTGCGAAACAGGTCGGCCGAGATGCGCAACACCTCGACCCGGGTCTTGGCGGTAGCGGTCGCGGTGCGTGGCACGTGTCCGAAAATGGCGATCTCGCCGATGATCTCGTTACTGCCCATCGTGCCTATCACCAGCGGGCCCTTGGGCAGGTCGACCGATATCTCGATGGTGCCGTCGATGACGACGTAGCAGGCATCTCCGACCGCACCGGCATGGAATATCTCCTGCCCCGCCGCATACGTGAGGCGCTCGCTGCTGAAACACAGGAGCTTCTGCTTGGCCGGTGTGATCTTGCTGAAGATCGGAAACCTGCGGATCAACTCGACTTCCTGTTCCAGACTCATGGTGGTCTCCCTGCTTGTTAGCGACTAGCCGCTCTTGAGTAACCTGTGCAACGCACTGTCCCGGCGCAGCAGTTCATCATAGGCGCCCTGCTCGATAAGCCGGCCTTGTTCCATGACGAGCACCTGGCCAAAGCGCTGGGCCAGATCGACCCGGTTGAGCACCCAGTACACACAGGCCCCCTGCCGGCACCCCAGCACATTGGTCACCAGACGGTTTTGCGCCGCGGGATCCAGCACCGCCGACGCCTGGTCCAGGATCAGCACCGTGGGTCGCTTGAGCAGTGCCCGGCCGATGGCCACTTTCTGTCGGTCCGGAACCGACAGGCGCGCACCGCCAGTGCCCACCTGGTAGTCCAGGCCGATCCGCAGGACGAGTGAACGCAGGTGCAGTTCGTCGAGGATTTGACGCATCAGCGCACCGATCTGTGCGCTGCCGCCGGCCTGACTGGTGGCGATTTTGCCAAACAGGATGTTGTCCTGCAACGAGGCAGCACCGTTGTAGCGCAAGGAATCGAAAAACGCGATCGAACTGCGCATGTCCTCGGGCAGGTTGCTCGCGAACTGGCGGCGCGCCTCGAGAATCCGCCCTTCCAGGGCCTCGTCGATCAGGCCCAAGCGGTGTTTCGTGACCACCAGTTTGAACGGAAGGCCCATCAGCAGGTTGCGTTCCGAATCCGGGATGCGATCCAGCCCCACCGATGCCACCCGCGACAGGATGTCCTTGACGCCCGGCAGGTCGTCGTAGGCGATGAAACTGAAACGCTCGAACAGTTCGTGTCCGGGAGGCAGGTCGCTGAACAATTCGAGCATGGTTTCGGCCAGCTTGTGTCCCACCTTCAGCAGGTCGCCGGACAGGCCGGTGTCGGTAAGCACCTTGCGCACATAGGGATTGAGCGCCAGACTGTCCATGTCGAACACCTTGCCGACCGGTGTACCGAACAGAAGATTCTCCGCCATGGTAGCGTTGCGGTTGTAACGTTCGATGTCAAACCGCTCGACCAGATCCCGGACTTCGGGACGGCTCAGCCGGTTGCGCATGGTTTCCCGCGCCAGCAGGATGTCGTCGGCCAAACCCGGGCTGTGGACGGAACTGACTGCGCTCTTGAGACCGATTTCGAACAAGGTCTCTTCCAGGTCCACGGTCTTGAGGATCTCGAGAATGCGATCTTCCATGTCGGGCGGGCCGACGACGCCAGCGGCCTCGTAATCCAGCCACTGTGCGTTGATGTCGAGTGGCGAGTTGCCGGCACGTATCGCCTCGCGCAACTGGCGTTCGCGACCGCGGCGCGCCCCCTCGGAGTAACTGGCTTCGGCGATCGGCCTGTGCTTGAGTCCGTAGACCAGGTTCTCGCGCACGCTTACCGGAAACAGGTAGGACGCGGCACCGACATACGCCACGGCCCGGCCGGTCACGGCTTCGGGCGCACGGGTCATGTCGATACCGTCCATCTCGACCGACCCACCCGCGGGGCGCAACAGGCTCGCCAGCAACTGCGCCACCTCGCCGGCGCCGCAACCGTTGGGGCCGACGATCGCCACATGCTGCGACATGGGATTGTCGAACGAGACCGCGTCGACCACCTTGGTCCCGGAATCGTCCAGCAGCGACAGGTTGTTGACCCGTACCTGTCCCTGCCTGGGCAGCAACGGCGCCTCGAGTACCGCCTGCTGTGCGGACGGCGCCAGGTCTTCCACCGAGAACTGCTCGATCACCTGCGCGTACTTGATGCTCGTGTCCATGCGCTCCTGGTCCCAGTCGATCAGTTCCTTGACCGGGCCGGGCAGGTCCTTGTAGGCGGCAATCACGGCCACCAGCGCACCGATGTCCAGGCGCCCCGATATCGCCAG
>JANMZX010000448.1:0-2557 GCA_031383745.1 Rhodoferax sp.
CATCCACTCGCTGGGTCTCAAGGCCACGCAGGGCATGTACCTGACCGACAGCTGGTACTGGAACCAGAACGCCGAGACCCGCGCCTGGGCGCGCCGCTTCTTCGAGAAGATGAAGCGCATGCCCTCGTCGGTGCAGGCCGCTGACTACTCGGCCACGCTGCAGTACCTCAACGCGGTCAAGGCCACCAGCAGCGACGATGCCGACAAGGTGCTGGCGCAGATGAGGAAGACCAAGATCAACGACGTGTTCGCCAAGGGCGGGTTCATCCGCGAAGACGGCCGCATGGTGCACGACATGTACCTGATGCAGGTCAAGTCGCCCGACAAGAGCACCGAGCCGTGGGACTACTACAACGTGGTCGAGACCATCAAGGGCGAAGCGGCGTGGACGGCCAAGGCCGACACCAAGTGCCCGCTGTGGAAGTAAGCTGATCCGAAGGCGCGCGCCGTGGAAATTTTTGGCATTCCTCTGCAGGCCTTCCTCGGCCAGCTGATGCTCGGCCTGGTCAACGGGTCGTTCTATGCCATGCTGAGCCTGGGCCTGGCCGTGATCTTCGGCCTGCTCGGGATCGTCAATTTCGCGCACGGCGCGCTGTACATGATCGGCGCCTACGTGGCCTGGCTCAGCCTGGAAAAGCTGGGCCTGAACTACTGGGTGGCGCTGCTGCTGGCGCCGCTGGTGGTGGGTGCGCTCGGCGTGCTCATCGAGCGGCTGTTCCTGCGCCACCTGTACAAGCTCGACCCGCTGTACAGCCTGCTGCTCACCTTCGGGCTGTCGCTGGTGTTCGAGGGCCTGTTTCGCGACCAGTTCGGCGTGTCGGGCCAGCAGTATCCGGTGCCGGATCTGCTGGCCGGCGCGACCAACCTGGGCTTCATGACCCTGCCGAACTACCGGGCCTGGGTCATCGTGGCCTCGCTGGGCATCTGCCTGGGCACCTGGTTCGTGATCGAAAAGACGAGCCTGGGCGCCACCCTGCGCGCCGGCACCGAGAACCCCCGGCTGGTACAGGCCTTCGGCATCAACGTGCCGCTGATGGTGACCCTGACCTATGCCGGAGGCGCCGCCCTCGCAGCGATCGCCGGCGTGCTGGCGGCGCCGGTGATCCAGGTCACGCCGTTGATGGGCTCGAACCTGATCATCGTGGTGTTCGCCGTGGTGGTGATCGGTGGCATGGGCTCGATCCTGGGGTCGATCCTGACCGGCGTCATGCTCGGGCTGGTCGAAGGTCTGACCAAGGTGTTTTATCCCGAGGCCTCCAGCATCGTGGTATTCGTGATCATGGCCATCGTGCTGGTGATCCGGCCGGCCGGGCTGTTTGGCAAGGAGGCATGACGTGAGCTCCACCACGCCACAGGCAGCCGCCACGTCCGCCGGTCCGGCAGCCACGCGACGCATCGGCCGGTTCGCATGGCTGGCGGTGCTGGCCTTCCTGGTGGTTGCGCCCTTTGTCGGCGTGTACCCGGTGTTCATGATGAACGCGCTGTGTTTTGCGATCTTCGCCTGCGCTTTCAACCTGCTTCTGGGGTACACCGGCCTGCTGTCCTTCGGCCATGCGGCCTTCATGGGGTCGGCTGCGTATGCCACCGGCTGGCTGGTGCGCAGTGCGGGCTGGTCGCCCGAACTCGGCGTGCTGGCGGGTACGGCGATTGCCGGCGCCATGGGCCTGGTGGTGGGCCTGATCGCGATCCGGCGCCAGGGCATCTATTTCGCCATGATCACCCTGGCCATGGCCCAGATGATCTATTTCATCTGCCTGCAGGTACCGTTCACCGGCGGCGAGGATGGCCTGCAGGGTGTGCCACGCGGACGCCTGCTCGGGCTGCTGCCGCTGGACAGCGACCTGGTGATGTACTACCTGGTGCTGGCGGTTTTCGTGGCGGTGTTTCTGGGCATCGTGCGAATCGTCCACTCGCCCTACGGGCAGGTGCTGAAGGCGATCCGGGAGAACGAGCCGCGCGCGGTGTCACTCGGCTACGACGTCGACCGCTACAAGCTGCTGGCCTTTGTGCTGTCAACCGCGCTGGCCGGCCTGGCCGGATCGATGAAGACCCTGGTGCTCGGTTTTGCGACCCTGTCCGATGTGCACTGGTCGCTTTCCGGAGAGGTGGTCCTGATGACCCTGCTGGGCGGCATGGGCACCTTCGCCGGGCCGGTGGTGGGTGCGGTCACGATCATCGGATTGCAGAACTTCCTGGCCGACCGTGTCGGATCCTGGGTGACCGTGATCATCGGCGCCATCTTCGTGTTCTGCGTGATCGCATTCCGCCGCGGCGTGGTGGGCGAATTGCTGGCCTGGCTGCAACGCCGCCGGCAAGGATGAGCGCGCGGGCATGGCGCGCTAGCTCAAGAGCCTGATCAGCGCCCCGGGGTGGATGCCCCAGCCGGCCAGTCCGGCCAGTCCCATCACCACCCCGCAGGTGGCCGGGACCAGGCTCACAACGAGCAGCCACCACAGCTGGGTCAGCGCTGTCACGGCCAGCAAGGAGATCGCGATGGCGATCATGGCATCCGACAGGTCGAACTGGTCGTCATGGAAATTCAGCGCGTCATAGGTCG
>JANMZX010000325.1:0-3044 GCA_031383745.1 Rhodoferax sp.
GGGTCGGTGCGCGCAGCGCACTTCGTTGTCATTCTGGCCGCGGCTGTCAGAGCGGAGAGAGCGAAGCGAACGCAGCGAGTTCCGCGGCCCGACCCTCGGGGGAGCACCGCAGGGCAGTCGGACACGCAGTGCCGACCGCCCCAGCATGAGCCTGCGCCGGGTACCGCCTGCCGCGACGCGCACCAACGCAAATGCCACTGAAACAACAGGCCAAGGACATCGAACGTCCGCAATGGGCCGAAAACAGACGCTGGCACCCGTCCGCCAAACCCGCCGAAGTCCGGTGCCAGCGTCATCTCAGAGAGCGACCCAGCCGCCGGTTTTCTCGGAGGCGAACACGGCATCGATCACCCGCATGTTGCTGAACGCGTCGTCAATGCCGTAGGGCAGTGCGATCTCGCCGCGGACCACACGCGAGAACACATCGCCCTGCAGGCCGTACATATTGCACGCGGGAACGGTTTCGGTCCGGATGGCGCGGCCGTCCAGCGCGCTGCCGTCGTCGATCAGGAGGTCGGTGGCGCCGCCCAGCGGGGCGTTGAACGGGATGCGCACCTCGATGCGTTTGCGCTCGCCGCAGACGTTCACGCGCTGGTAGGGAACGACCTGGGTCGAGACCGTGAAGTCCAGCCGCCGCCCGTCGCCGAAGTCCATCAGGGCGCTGACAAGGCGGTCGGTTCCGAAATCCGGGTCGCGGTCGACCAATGCCACCACACGCAGCGGTTCGGCGTCGAACAGGTAGCGGGCCGTGACGATGGCATAACAGCCGATGTCGTACAGGGCGCCGCCGCCCTGGTCGCTGTGGTTGCGGATGTTGGCCGAGTCGCGGTTGAAATACGAGAAGTACGACTGGATCGAGCGTACCGGCCCGAGGTCGCCGGCGCGCACCAGCGCGCGTACACGCTCCCATTGCGGATGAAACCGCACCATGAAGGCTTCCATGATGTGCACCTGGCCCGCCACCTCGCGCAGTGCGGCGATGTCGTCGGCGTGCAGGGCCATCGGCTTTTCACACAGCACATGTTTGCCGGCGCGGGCGGCCTGCAGGGTCAGGGCCACGTGCTGTTCGTTCGGCAGCGGGTTGTAGATGGCCTCGATGGCCGGGTCGGCGAACAGCTCCTCGTAGCTGCCATAGGCACGGGGAATGCCAAGCGCGGTGGCGGTCTGCTGCGCGCGCGGCAGCGCGCGCGACGCGATCGCCTGCACGTCGCAGAACTGTGCCGCCTGCATGGCGGGGATGACCTTCTCGCGGCCGATCCTGGCGGTGCTCAGGACGCCCCAGGCGACTTTCTTCATGCTGCCTCCAGGTTGTTGGCCAATGGCTCCATGCGTTGCTGCAGGGGCCGCAGGTGGTGGTGCCACGCGACTGCGGCAGCGCCGACGGCAGCTGCCAGGATGCCATAACGGGCCGCGCGCACCGTCGGTGCGGTGACACCGGCGCTTTGCGCATAGTGTGCCGCGGTGCGGGTTGCCGTGTCGAGCAGCGTCGGATGATCGGTGCAGGACTGCCCGCCCACCACCACCACGTGCGGATTGAACATCACGTCCAGGTTCTGGATCAGCACGCCGAGCGCCTCGCCGCCGCGCTGCGCGCCGGACGCAGTACGCAGGGCACGCGCGCCGATGAAGGTTTCGGCGCAGCCCCGGCGCCCGCAGGAGCACAGTGCGCCGCCCACCTCCAGGATGCTGTGGCCGATCTCCCCGGCCATGCCGCGTGCGCCGGTGAACAGGTGGTCGTTCAGGACAATGCCGGCGCCCACACCCACATCACAACTCACGAAGATCAGTGCCTCCGATCCGGCGCTTTCGGCGAACTCGAATTCACCCAGTGCGGCGGCATCGGCGTCGTTGTGCAGGTGCAGGCTGGTCGCTGGTACGCCCGCTGCGCACAGGGCGTGCCGGAGCAGCGCAAAGACCGGCACATCGCGCCAGCCCAGGTTGGGTGCAAAGCGCACCAGCCCTGCGGCGTCGTCGACCGCGCCGGGCAGGCAGACGCCCACGCCCGACAGCAGCAGGCCGCGGTCGGACAGCGCCTGCCAGGCCTGGTGCACCAGCCGCGCCGCCTGCTTGCACACCGAATGCACCTCCTCGCTTGCCAAGGGCTCGTGCAGGGTATCGAGCACCTCCCCGGTCAGGGACACAGACACGACGCGCAGCTGCTGCACCCCGATCTCCAGGCCCAGCAGCACCCGGACCTGGTCGTTGACATGCAGCGGTGTGGACGGCCGCCCCAGACCATCGGCCGCCACGGGTGCGCTGGCCTCGCTGAGCCAGCGCTCGTCGAGCAGTTCACGCACCAGCGCGCTGACGGTTGACTTGGTCAATCCGCTGTGTTGCGCCAGCCGTGCGCGTGACAAGCCCGGCTGGCGCCGCAACAGGCGCAACAACACGCTACGGTTGATGCGTTTGAGCAGTTGCTGATCACCGATGGTTCTCATGGCACGGATGGCAAGCCGTCGACCTGCCGGCAGCTACCTGGCGGGGCGCTCGGACTGCGTCTTGCCGGCCGGCTGCTTGCCCAGGATGATCATGCCCAGCACTTCGTCCTCGGTCACGTCCTGGGTGCGGTAGGTGCCCACCAGCCGGCCGTTCTTCATGACCGACAAGCGGTCGCTCAGGGCGAACACGTCGTGCATGTCGTGGCTGATCAGGAAGATGCCCACGCCCTCGGCCTTGAGCTGCTGGATCAGGTTGCCCACCATGGCGGTTTCCTCCGGCCCCAGGGCGGCGGTGGGCTCGTCCATGATCAGGATCTGCGCGTTGAAATAGCTCGCCCGCGAGATCGCCACCACCTGGCGCTGGCCGCCCGACAGCCGGCGCACCGGAATGCGCACATTGGTGAAGTTCTTGTTCAGCCGGTGGAACACCTTGCGCGCCTCGGCGTCCATGCGGTGGTCGTCCAGCGTGCGCCATCGCGTCAACAGCTCGCGGCCCAGGAACAGGTTGGCCACCGAGTCCAGGTTGTCCGCCAGGGCCAGGGTCTGGTAGATCGATTCGATACCCAGGTGCTGTGCATCGGCGGGCGTGCGCACCTGGACCTTGTC
>JANMZX010000354.1:0-30347 GCA_031383745.1 Rhodoferax sp.
CGAGGCGCGCAGCGCGGTGGCCGCCTGCAAGTACCCGCCGCAGGGCGTGCGGGGCATGGCGGCGATGAGCCGCGGCTCGCGCTTCGGCACGGTCAAGGATTATTTCAAGGTGGCCAACCAGGGCGTGAGTGTGCTGGTGCAAGTGGAAACCCCCGAGGCGATGGCGCGCATCGACGAGATCCTGGCCGTGCCGGGTGTGGACTCCATCTTCATGGGCCCGGGCGACCTGAGCGGCGCCATGGGCCACACCGGCAACCCGATGCATGCCGAGGTGGTGGCCCTGATGGCCGCCGGCGTCAAGCGCTGCCACGCGGCGGGCAAGCCGGTCGGCACCGTGGGCGGAACCGCAGAAGCCGTGGCCACCTACCGTTCGGCGGGTTTCGACTACATCGGCTGTGCATCCGACATGGGTTTGATGATGCGCCAGAGTGCGGCCGTGCTGTCGGCGATCCGGGCGCAGGACATCCGCGTCGACACCTCGGGGTATTGACATGCACCGACACATGTTGAAACAGGCCACCGATGCAACAGGGGCAGTCGCGCCACGTCGGGCGACACGCCGCGGTGCCCTTGCCGCCGTGGCGGCACTGGCGCTGGCCTCCGGGTTCGCCGCAAGCAGCGCCCACGGCCAGGCATGGCCAAGCAAGCCGATCAAACTGATCGTCGGATTTCCTCCCGGCGGCGGCATCGACATCGTGGCGCGCAACCTGCAGCCGGGCCTGCAGGAAGCCCTGGGCCAGCCGGTCATCGTCGAGTACAAGCCGGGTGCTGGCGGCGTGCTGGCCGCGAGCGAACTCACCCGCGCCGTGCCGGACGGCTACACCATCCTGGTGGCCAACCTCGGGCCGTTCGTGCTGGCACCCAACATGGTGGCCAAGCGCCCGTTCGACGCCACCAGGGACTTCACCTGGATCGCGCAGACATCTGGTGCCGGTTACGTGGCCGCCATACCAGCCAGCCACCCGGCCGGCAACCTGCAGGAATTCGTCGCCTGGGCGCGGGCAAACGCCGACAAGGCCAACTACGCGTCGGGCGGCAGCGGCTCCATCACCCACCTGAACGGCGAACTGCTCAACCAGGCCGCGGGCACCAAGCTGGTCCACGTACCTTACAAGGGCTCGGCCCCGGCGGTACAAGACCTCATCGGCGGCCAGACCCATCTGCTGGTGGATGTCGCGTCGGTGCTGCTGCCCCACATCCAGAGCGGCAAGCTCAAGGCAATCTACGTCACGGAACCGCAACGCATGGCGCAGCTGCCGGCGGTTGTCACCGCCCGCGAGGCCGGCTTCCCAGCGCTGGAGACCTCGGGCTGGCAGGGCATCGTCGGGCCGGCGAGCATGCCGCGCGACGTGGTCAACAAGATCGCCCGGGCGGTGCGCGACACGATTGCCAAGGCCGATGTGCGCCAGAAATTCGCGCAGACCGGATCGGCAGTGGTCGACCGTGGGCCGGAGGATTTCAGCGCCTTCGTCGCTGCCGAGGTGGCTCGCTGGGTACCCGTCATCCGCGCATCGGGCGCAACTTTGGAGTAACCCATGGCCAGTGTCCAACTGCAGCAGGTCCGCAAATCCTACGACGGCAAGACCACCGTCATCCACGACATCGACCTGGAGATCAAACACGGCGAGTTCGTGGTGTTTGTCGGCCCGTCCGGCTGCGGCAAGAGCACTTTACTGCGCATGATCGCCGGGCTGGAGAGCATCACCGGGGGCGACGTGGTGATCGATGGCAAGCGCGTCAACGACGAGCCCCCGCGCAACCGCGACATCGCCATGGTGTTCCAGGACTACGCGCTGTACCCGCACAAGAACCTGTACGACAACATGGCCTTTGGCTTGCGCCTGCGCAAGACACCTGAAGAGGAGATCAAGAAGCGGGTGATGGATGCCGCCCGGCTGCTTCGTATCGACCATATGCTCGACCGCAAGCCGGCGGCCCTGTCGGGCGGCCAGCGCCAGCGCGTGGCGATCGGGCGCGCCATCGTGCGCCAGCCCAAGGTGTTCCTCTTCGACGAGCCGCTGTCCAACCTGGATGCGCAGTTGCGCGGCGAGATGCGCACCGAGATCAAGAAGCTGCACCAGCGCCTGGGCGCAACCATCATCTACGTCACGCACGACCAGGTGGAGGCGATGACCCTGGCCGACCGCATTGCCGTGCTGCAGGCGGGTCACAAGATGCAGTACGCGTCGCCGTTCGACATCTACAACACACCGGCGGCGCTGTTCGTGGCCGGCTTCACCGGCTCGCCGTCGATGAACCTGGTGCCTTGCCAGGTGCAGGGCAACCAGGTCGATGTGGGCGGCGCGCGCTTTGACGCGCCGGCGGCGCTGACCGGAACAGTCGCCAGCGCGGCCAAGCTGACGTTTGGCATTCGGCCCGAAAACATATCGCTGGCGCCCATGCAGGGAAGCGTCCAGGCGCAAGCCAGCGTGGTACTGACCGAGCCGCTGGGGGCCGAGACACTGGTGACCTTCAAGGTGGGCAACTGCGAGTTGGTGGCGCGCTGCCCGGCGAGCTTCCACGAGACCCCGGGCACTGCGTTGCCGGTGTACCTGGCCCAACAACACATGCATCTGTTCGACGCCACCAGCGGGAGCGCGCTGCGGTGAGCGCGCGTCCACCCGCCATCGCGCCGGCCCCGCATCACCATGTCGAGGGCCGGAAGAAAACCGAAATTGTGTATCCCTGTTCACTAAACCCCAAGGAGACGAGCACCATGAAACGACGCACCCTTTCCACCTTGATCGCATTCGCTTTCGGGGCCTCGCTGGCCGTATCGGCCCACGCCCAGCAGACCACGCTGCGCGTGTTTTCAGGCGGACAGAACCAGCGTCCGGACCTGATGCGCAAGCTGTTCGACGACTACCAGAAGGCCAACCCCGGCGTCAAGATCGACATCGAAACCGGTGGCGCCACATCGGAGTTGCAGCGCCAGTACCTGAGCACCATCCTCAACGCCAAGGACTCGGCGATCGACATCTACCTGATCGACATCGTCAACCCGGCGCAGTACTACAACGCGGGCTGGCTGGAACCGCTGGATGCCTATGTCGGCGGCCCCGCCGCCATGCGGCCGTACCTGCCGGTTTACAGCCAGGCCAACATCGTCAACGGCAAGGTGGCGGCCATGCCCGCCTTTGCCGACGCCATGTTCATGTATTACCGCAAGGATCTGCTCGACAAATACGGCATCAAGGAACCGAAAACCTGGGACGAACTGGCCGTGGCCGCCAAGAAGGTCCAGGAGGGCGAGAAGAACCCCAATCTGCAGGGCCTGTCCATCCAGGGCGCGCCAATCGAAGGCGCGGTGTGCACGTTCCTGCTGCCCTACTGGAGCCAGGGCAAGGCGTTCAACGACGCCGCCGGAAAGATGACGCTGGACAAGGATGCCGCGGTCAAGGGCATGGACATGTGGCTCAAGCTGGTGGACCAGGGCGTGATGAAAAAGAACATCGCCGAAGTGACCACCCCGGCCACAGTGAACGAGTTCAAGGCCGGCCAGGTGACGTTTGCCATCAACTGGGGGTTCGCGTGGGACCGCTTCAAGGACGACGCCGACAGCCAGGTCAAGGGCAAGGTGGTTGTGATGCCCTTGCCCTCGATGGCCGGTGGCAAGAGCGCCACCTGCGTCGGTGGCTGGCAATGGGCCGTGAGCGCCTTCAGCAAGTCCAAGGCCGAGTCGGCCAAGCTGGTTCAGTTTCTTGCATCGGCCAATTCCAGCAAGTTCCTGGCCGCTGAAGGCTCATTGCTGCCCACCATCCAGAGTGTCTACACCGATGCCGACGTCATTCGGAACGTGCCCTGGTTCAAGGATGCCGCCAATGTGGTCATAGCCGGCCAGGCGCGCCCCATCAGCGCGCAATACGGTCAGGTGAGCGACGCCATCCGCACCACCACCAGCGCCATCCTGGCGCGCACCAAGACCCCGGTCGAAGGTGTGGCCGAGATCGAAGGTCGTTTGACGCGCGTGATGCGCTGAAGGAGGCCTCGATGAGCGCACTGTCAGCCAAATTGCGTGACCCGTCCGAAAGAGCACTGGGCTTCATGCTGCTGACCCCGGCTTTTTTGCTGCTGGCGCTCATCGTCGTGTATCCGATCGGCAAGCTCATCACCAACAGCTTTTTCGACCTGCGGCTGTCGGGAGGCAGCGGGGTCACCAAGTTCGTCGGTCTGGAGAACTACGCGGAAGTCTGGAAGGACAAGGACTTCTGGAACGCGGCCAAGAACACCATTCTCATCACGCTGATCACGGTTCCGGGGGCCCTGGTGGTGGGCATGGGTCTGGCGATGCTGGCCAATCTGCCGTTCAAGCGCAAATGGCCGGTGCGGCTGTCGCTGCTCCTGCCATGGGCCTTGCCGCTGTCATTCGCAGGCCTGATCTTTGCCTGGTTTTTTCATACCGAATACGGCGTGGTCAACGACGTGATGCGCCGCGTCGGGGGCAACGAGCCCACGATGTGGCTGCTGAGCCCGAACTGGGCCTTCACCGCCATCTGCCTGACCATCATCTGGAAGACCAGTTCCTTCATGGCGCTGATCCTGCTGGCCGGTCTGCAGATGATTCCGAAGTCCTTGTACGAAGCCGCCGAGGTGGACGGCGCCAGCAAGCTGCAGCAGTTCTGGCAGATCACCATTCCGATGCTGATGCCCAGCATCATCGTGGCGCTGATCTTTCGCACCATCACCGCGCTGCAGACCTTCGACATCCCCTACACCATGACCAAGGGCGGCCCGGGCAACAGCACGGAAACCCTGGCGATGCTGATCCACAAGACCACCATCGAATACCTCGACGTAGGGTACGGCTCGACGTTGGCGGTATGCATGTTCGTGCTGTCCATGTGCGTGACAGCGGTTTACCTCAAACGCATCGGGAGTTCGGCATGAACCAAGGCATCTGGTCTTCGCCGCGGCTGCGCTTTGCCGCGGCTGCGATGGTGGTCATCAACGGATTCTTTCCCGCCGTATGGATCCTGTTCACCTCGCTCAAGAGCGAAGTGGAGCTGGTGCAAAAACCCATCACCTGGTGGCCACACACGCCCACCCTGCAGAACTATGTGCAGGCCTTTACCGACCAGCCCCTGCTCAAGTACCTGGGCAACAGCATGGTGGTGGCCCTGGTGGCCACCGCCTTCTCGCTGCTGGTATCGGCCTGTGCCGCATATGCCATCGCACGTCTGAATCTGAAGCACCGACAACTGATCCTCACCGCCATTGTGGCGTCCAGCATGTTTCCGCTGGTCACCCTGCTGGTGCCCATCTTCGAGACCATGCGCACGCTGGGCCTGCTCAACAGCTACACGGCCCTGGTGCTGCCCTACATCGTGCTGAACCTGCCGGTGTGTACCCTGGTGCTGGTGAGTTTCTTCCAGAGCATCCCCAAGGATCTGGAGAATGCCGCCATGATCGACGGCTGCACCCGCATCGGCACGCTGTGGCGCGTGGTGATCCCACTGGCCGCGCCGGGCGTGTTCACGGCCGGCATCCTGTCTTTCGTGAACTCCTGGGACGAATTCCTGCTGGCGCTGTCGCTCAATTCCAATCCGGCCATGCGCACCTTGCCGGTGGGCATCACGCTCTACCAGGGCGAGTTCAGTTTTCCGTGGCCGATCATTTCCGCCGCCCTGATCGTGGCCATCGTTCCGATTGCGGTGCTGATCGCGATCTTCCAGGAACGTGTCGTGGGCGGATTGACACAAGGGGGCCTCAAAGGCTGAAGACATGCAGAAGATTCGATACGCATTGATTGGCTGCGGCAGCATGGGCCGCGAACACATCGAGAACATCAAGACCATCGACGGCACGGAGATCACCGCCATCGCCGACACCCACGCCGACAGCCGCGCCGCGGCACAGGCGCTGATCCCCGGAGCGGTGCAGGTCTTCGAAGATCACCGGGAACTGCTGTCCGGCGCGCAGTTCGACGCCCTGGTGATCTCCACACCCAACCACACCCATATCACCGTGCTGCGCGATGCCCTGCAATCCGACGCGCATATCCTGGTCGAGAAACCGCTGTGCACACGGATCGACGACTGCCTGGAACTGGTCGAGCGGGCCAAGGGGCGCCGGGCGATGGTCTGGGTGGCGCAGGAGTACCGCTACATGCCCCCGGTGGCCGAGATGCTGCGCATGGCGCATGCCGGAGCGGTCGGCCGGATCCACCAGGTGGCGATCCGCGAGCACCGCGAGCCGTTCTACCCCAAGGTCGATGACTGGAACCGCTTCTCGGCCAACACCGGCGGCACCCTGGTCGAAAAATGCTGCCACTACTTCAACCTGATGGACCTGGTTCTGGGCGAGAAGCCGGTGTCGGTGTTCGCCTCTGGCGGCCAGCGCGTGAACCACCTGGACGAGTCCTATGGCGGGCGCACGCCCGACATCCTGGACAGCGCCTACGTGGTGGTGGAATACCCCAGTGGCGCACGGGCGATGCTCGACCTGTGCATGTTCGCCGAGAACTCGGTGGACAACGAACAGATCGTTATCGTGGGCGACGCGGGCAAACTCGAATCCCTGCTGCCCTCGCTGACCCTGCGCTACGGCCGGCGCGAAGACTGGGGCACGCGCAAGGTCTGGGGCCAGACCGCCAGCAGCGGCAAGGGCGTGTCGGTGCGCCGCATCTGGGACACCAGCATCAAGTACATGGGCAACCATTTCGGCGCCTCGTATGTCGAGCACGTCAGGTTCGCAAACGCCATCCGCCAGGGCCTGCCGCCCGAGGTGACCCTCGAAGACGGCCTGCGTGCGGTCGCCACCGGCCTCGCCGCGCACCGCAGCATCGACACCCGCAGCGTGGTGGCGATGGCCGACGTGTTGCCCACCGGCTGGTAGTGCAGGACCCCGCCATGACCTATACCTCCTACCCGTCCCTGCACGCGCGCACGGTTTTCATTTCCGGCGGCTCGTCGGGCATCGGTGCCGAACTGGTCCGGGCTTTTGCGGCTCAGGGCTGCCACGTTGCCTTTTGCGGCACCAAGCCGGGAGGCGGCGATGCCCTGATCGCCGAAATGGTACAGGCCGGCCATGCCGCGCCGCTGTACGAGGCCTGCGATGTGCGCGACGTTCCCGCGCTGCAGGCGATGCTGGAGCGCGTGGCACAGCGGTTCGGCCCGATCCGGGTGCTGGTGAACAACGCCGGGCGCGACGACCGCCACGCCCTGGACGAGCTGACACCCGAGTACTGGGACAACTGCCTGGCCATCAACCTGCGCCACCAGGTATTCGCCACCCAGTCGGTGGCCCGGCAGTTGAAGGCGGCATCGCTGGGCGGCAGCATCATCAACATGGGTTCCATCAGCTGGATGCGCGGGCGTCCGAACCTGATCGGCTACACCACCAGCAAGGCGGCCATCTCCGGGATGACGCGCAGCCTGGCGCGGGAACTCGGCGAGGCCGGCATCCGGGTCAATGCGCTGGTTCCGGGCGCCATCGTCACCGAGCGGCAGACCCAGCTCTGGCGCAACCCGGAGGAAGACCAGAAATTCATCGACCTGCAATGCCTGAAATTCCGGCTGGATTCGACCCATGTGGCGCGCTCCACGCTGTTTCTGGCCAGCGACGACAGCGATGGCATTACCGGCCAGAACCTGATCGTGGATGCCGGCCTGGCGCAGGTGTCGGTGGCCGGCTGATGCGTAAAGCGCTGGTAAACCCTATTGTCCTGATTGAACCAATGGATTAGCACTCACTCCAAGAGAGTGCTAATATTCAAGCATTCACTCAAGGAGTTCCGGCATGACGGTTCACACTGCAGTTCCTGGTTCCGCGCTGGCGGTCGCCAATCCGTGGGGCATGGTGCCTGCACTCGGCAATCTGGACGCCTATATATCGGCGGCCAACCGCCTGCCCATGCTCACCCTGGAGCAGGAGCAGAGTTTTGCGCGCAAGTTCCGCGACGAGAACGACCTCGAGGCCGCCGGGAAGTTAGTGCTCTCTCACTTGCGTCTGGTGGTCTCCGTCTCGCGCCAGTACCTGGGCTACGGATTGCCCCACAGCGACCTGATCCAGGAAGGCAATGTCGGCCTGATGAAGGCCGTCAAGCGTTTCGACCCCGACCAGGGCGTGCGACTTGTCAGCTACGCGCTGCACTGGATCAAGGCCGAGATCCACGAATACATCCTGAAGAACTGGCGCATGGTCAAGGTGGCAACCACCAAGGCCCAGCGCAAGTTGTTCTTCAACCTGCGGTCCATGAAGCAGCGCTTCAAGTCCGACGATGCGGCGGCTGATGCCGGCACACACCGTGACACGCTGAACGAAACCCAGATCGACACCATGGCGCGCGAGCTCAACGTGAAGCGCGAAGAGGTGATCGAGATGGAAACCCGCCTGTCCGGCGGCGACGTATTGCTCGACCCCAGCCCGTCGGACGATGGTGAAGAGGCCTTTGGCCCGATCGCCTACCTGACTGACACCACACACGAGCCGACGGCGGTGATCGAATCGCACCAGCGTGATGTGCTGGCGTCGGACGGCATTGCGCTGGCGCTTGACGCGCTGGACCCGCGCAGCCGGCGTATCGTCGAAGAGCGTTGGCTCAAGGTCAACGACGACAGTTCGGGCGGCATGACGCTGCACGACCTCGCCGATGAATACGGCGTCAGCGCCGAACGCATCCGTCAGATCGAGGTGGCGGCCATGAAGAAGATGAAAAAGGCGCTGATCAGCTACGCCTGACCTACGCCGGTCCAACCGGACCGGCCCCCAGGTCAGGAGGCCTGCTGCAGCAACTGCCGGATGTCTCCGGCCAGCGCCTTGGTGCCGCTGCCGTAGCGGGTAAACAGCCGGATCCGGCCCTGGGTATCGTAGACATAGGTGCCCGCGGAGTGGTCCATCGTGTAGCTGGTTGCCGTGCGGCCCTCGGCCTTCTTGTAATAGGCCTTGAAGTCCTTGGCCAGCGCGGCCAGCTGCTCAGGCGAGCTCGGGCGCAGCGCCAGGAATGACGGGTCGAAATTGGCCATGTAGGCCTTCAGCACCTCCGGCGTGTCGCGTTCGGGGTCCACCGTGATGAACACGCCCTGCAGCCGTGCGCCGTCCGCACCCAGCAGCTTGCGGATCTCGACCAGCTCCGCCATCGTGGTCGGGCATACATCGGGGCACTGCGTGTAGCCGAAAAACACCACCACGATCTTGCCGGCAAAGTCCTTCATCGAGCGCAACTGGCCGTTGTGGTCCGGCAGGCTGAAATCGCGGGCGTACTCGGCACCGGTGATGTCGATCGACACGAAGGAAGGCGCCTTCTCGGAGCAGCCGGGTAGCGCCAGCAGCGCTGCGGCTGCCAGGGCCGCTCCTGACAGGAGTTGCAGGCCTTGTCGTTTGTTCATGGTCGGTCCGTCAGGATTGGCCCGCAGGCTCACAACAGGTAGTGGTCGAGCAACAGGGCCGCAAACAGCAGGCTCAGATGCCACAGCGAGTAACGGAAGGTCTTGCGCGCCAGCGCGTCCGAATAGTCGCGCCAGAGCCAGAACCCGTACAGACAGAAACCCGTACTCAGTATCACCGCGGCCAGCAGGTACAGCCAGGAGCTCATGCCGTAGACAAATGGCAGCAGGCAGGCGGCAAACAACACGCCGGTGTACAGCAGGATCTGCAGGCGGGTGAATTCGCTGCCGTGGGTGACTGGCAGCATCGGCAGACCGGACTTGCGGTAGTCCTCCACGCGGTACAGCGCCAGCGCCCAGAAGTGCGGCGGCGTCCACAGGAAGATGATCAGGAACAGGATCATCGCCTCCGGGCCGACATCACCGGTGATCGTGGCCCAGCCCAGCACCGGCGGCATGGCGCCGGATGCACCGCCGATGACGATGTTCTGCGGCGTCAGCGGCTTGAGCACCACGGTATAGACCACCGCGTAACCGACGAAGGTCGCGAAAGTCAGCCACATCGTCAGCGGGTTCACCCACCAGTACAGGATGGCCGAGCCCGCCAGGCCCAGCAGCGCCGAGAACAGCAGCGTGTGGGCGTTGCCGAGCTGGCCCCGCGCGGTCGGGCGCCAGGCGGTGCGTTTCATCTTGGCATCGATGCCCTGCTCGACGATGCAGTTGAACGCTGCCGCGGCGGCCGCCACCAGCCAGACGCCGGCGCATCCCAGGACGATCAGCCGCAGCTCACCCCAGGACGGCAGCCCCGGGATCGCCAGCACCATGCCGATCAGCGCGCAAAACACGATCAGCTGCACCACGCGTGGCTTGGTGAGCGCGTAGTACTGTCGCAGCAGTGTCAGGGGCACCACCTCGGGCAAAGCGGTGGTCTTGCCGGTCATGCGGATACTCCGGTTGCACCTGCGACCGACTGGCTGGTGGCTTGGACCGCGGCTGTGGTCCTGACCCATGTCCAGGTCAGCACCAGCACCAGGGCGGCAGCACCGCCGGTATGCAACAGCGCCGCCAGCAGCGGCCAGCCCAGCACCACATTGGCCAGGCCACTGCCGAGCTGCAGCGCAGCCAGCCCACCCAGCCAGCGCGCCGGCTGACGCAGCGCGGCACTCGCGTGCAGCCGCAGCGCCAGCACACCGAGCGCCAGCAGCACCAAGAACGCCATCAAGCGATGGGCCATATGGATCGCGGTCAGGGCGGCGAAACTGATCGGCTCGCCCGATGGCGTCATACCCAGATCGCGCCAGACCTGGAACGCCTGGTCGAAGCGCATCTCCGGCCACCAGCTGCCCTGGCACATCGGAAAATCCTGGCAGGCAAGGACCGCATAGTTGGTGCTGACCCAGCCGCCCAGCACGATCTGGAGCGCCAACAGTACGCAGGTGGCGCGCAACAGCATCGCCGTCGACGACTCCAGCACCACCGGTGCGTGGCGCCGCAGATGGTGCCCGACCTGTACACACAACATGGACAGCAAGACCATGCCGCCGAGCAGATGCAGGGTCACGATCGCCGGACGCAGCTTCATGGTGACGGTCCACGCGCCAAACGCGCCCTGCAGGCAGACCCACAACAGGGTTGCAGTGGGCCACCAGCGCATCACCCGGGTAGCAGGCGACGCCACATCGTCCTGCCGCCGCCCCCAGCTGGCCGCCGCCAGGACCAGGATCAGCCCACCGACACCGGTGGCCAGGTAGCGGTGCACCATCTCGATCCAGGCCTTGGCATGGGTCACCGGCCCGGACGGCATGGCCGCCTGGGCGGTGCGGATGTGGTCCGTGGCACCGATCGGGCTGGCATGTCCGTAACAGCCAGGCCAGTCCGGGCAACCCAGACCGGAATCGGTCAGCCGGGTGAACGCGCCGAACACCACCAGGTCGAAGGTCAGTACCAGGGTGAGCACAGCCAGCCGGTGCTGCCAGTTCTGCCCCGGCAGGTCACGCCCGCGCAGCCAGATCCAGCCCACCACCAGCGACGCCAGGACGGCCCCCACCAGCAATACCTGCCCCAATGGGGCCAGGTCAACAGGCGCTGCTGCCGTCATGGCGCCACCTGCCGGCCCGCCGTGTCCCAGGAGGCGCTGGCACGCAACACGCGCTCGAGGTCGCGCTTGGCACGGGCCGCCCCCGCCATGTCGAGTGCTGCCGGGAACCGCATCATCCAGTTGCCCAGCGGATCCACCAGGTACAGATGCTCTTCGAGGCGCCGGCCATCGGAGGGTTTCAGCCACTGCGCCAAGGCACCCGGGTCGAGCCGCAGCACGATGGCGTCCTTCAGTGCAGGTCGCAAGGCGGCCGGTACCGGTGTCGCATCGTTGACCAGCCAGACGCGGTCGACGCGGTCCTTGTCCTTGCCCAGGCTCTCACGCACCTGCCGCTGCAGGTACAGATGCTGCTGGCACGCAGTGTCACAGGCGCCACCCGCCACGCTGACCAGCAGCCACTGGCCGCGCAGGGTGCGCAGGTTCACCGCGGTGCCGTCTGGCGCCGCGCCGGGCAGGTCCGGCAGCGGGCGTTGCGGTTCCACCAGTTCCCCGAACACGCGCCGCGCGTCCGGCCGTATCACGTAGTAGGTGAGGTAGGACGCGATCACCGGCGCGGCGCAGGCCGCCAACACCAGCAACATCTTCCAGCGGCCAACCGCCGTGCGGCGGCTGTCGTCGACCAGTCCCGGTGCCGTGGCGCTGGGCAGTGAATGCACGGTCAAACCCAGCGGTTCGTCGCGGTAGGCTGGCAGGGACGCCTCAGCGGGATGGGATGAAACGTCGGACAATTTGGAACCAGCCATAAAGAAGGGTGATCAGGCCACCCAGGGCAAACCATTGAAACGCGTAACCATAGTGTTTCTCGACACCGACGTTGACACGCGGCCATTCGCGCAGGAGCCCGTCGCCTGCCGGCGCGGTCTGCAACAAGGACACCCCCACCAGCGGGCGACCGATCTCGCGGGAAAATCGCTCAAGATCGAGATTTTGCCGGATCACACCGGCCTGCGAGGCGTCGAAGTCGTATAGCTTGGAGGGAGGCGGGGCGATTCGCGCCTCCAGTTCCACCACACCAGCGGGCACCGGCAGCGCGGGCACACTGGTTCGGTCGACGAAGTTGCGCGCCACCCAGCCGCGCTGCACCAGCACCGCCTGCGTCGAGTTCTCCAGTTGCAGCGGTGTGACCGCGAAGAATCCGGGTTTTCCATTTATCTGCCGGTTGTCCAGGAACACCGTGTGGGCGGCCAGCCATGTACCTCGCACGACGGTTCGGCGGTACAGGTGCTCGCCCGGCGCCACTGGCTGCAGGAGGCTGGAGCCGTCGAGCACCGGCTCCTGCAACCGCTGGTCCATCGTGGCCTGCAGTGCCAGCTTCTGGGCCGCGCGCGACAACTGCCAGAAACCCAGCGCCACCGTGACGACGACCGCCAACACGGCGGCCAGCGTGACGAGCCAGAAGCGGCCAGGCAAGGATCGCACAGTCACTGGATAATCGCCTGCATGGTGTATCTCGTCATAGTCGCTTTTCTGGCCATCGTCGGCAGCCTGGGCGCAGCCCTGTACTTCATGTTGCAGGACGGGCGTGACGGCAAGGCCAAGACCAACCACATGGCGCGTGCGTTGGCATTCCGCGTGGGGTTCTCGATCCTGCTGTTTGTCTGCGTGCTGGCGGCCTGGAAACTGGGCTACATCCAGCCCACGGGCATTCCGGTGGGCCGCTAGGAACTGCACCGCAAAGCCGGCAACCGGCAATCATTCGGCGAGGTAAAGGGGTGTGGCACCCGTTACCCGCGGCGCCTCGACACCCCGTCGCAGGGCGCCCGGTTCAGAGCCAATAGACCAGGATGTACAGGCCGAGCCAGACCACGTCCACGAAGTGCCAGTACCAGGCGGCGCCCTCGAAGCCGAAATGCCGTTGCGGTGTGAAATGGCCCTTTTGCAGGCGCAAGGTGATGATCAGCAGCATCAACATGCCGATGAACACGTGGAAGCCGTGGAAACCCGTCAGCATGAAGAACGTGGAGCCGTATGCGCCAGAACTGAGCTTGAGGTTCAAGTCGCTGTAGGCATGGACGTATTCGTATCCCTGCACGAACAGGAACACGATCCCCAGCAGGACCGTGAGCCACATGAAGCCGATGGTACGGCTGCGGTTGCCCACCTGCAGCGCGTGGTGCGCGATCGTCAGCGTCACGCCCGAGCTCAGCAGCAACGCGGTATTGATGGTGGGAAGCCAGAACGGCGTCATCGTCTGGAACGGCTCGACCGTGTTGGCCGGGGATGCGGTGGCCCCTGCGACGACACTCGGCCACGCCGCCTTGAAGTCCGGCCACAGCACGGCGTTCTCGAGACCACCGAGCGCCGGTACCGAATGCACGCGCATCCACCACAGGGCCGTGAAGAATGCGCCGAAGAACATCACTTCCGAGAAGATGAACCAGCTCATGCTCCAGCGGAAGGACAGATCAACCTTGTGCCCGTAGGAGCCGCCTTCGCTCTCAGAGATGGCGGTGCCGAACCACTTGAACAGGATGACGAACAGCCATGCGAAACCGAAGATCAGGGAGTATTTGCCCCAGCCCTCGCCGTTGATCCATTGGCCCGCCCCCAGCACGATGAAAAACAGGCCGAAAGACGCCAGCGCCGGGTAACTCGACGGGTTGGGTACGAAGTAGTACGGGGTGCCACTGTGGGATGTTGAACTCATTGCTTCTCCAGCTCTCGATTCAGGATTTCCAGATTTCCGTTTGCCGCGGCGCCTACTTCGCCACGACCCAATTGACCAGCACGATCAGCGCCACGACAAACACGAACACGCCGCCAAACCCCACCATGATGATGTGCAGGGGGTTCAGCCGCGCGCCATCCTGCTCCAGGTCGCTGCCCTTGCGCAAGCCGACAAACGACCAGCCCACGGCCTTGACCGTACCCCAGAACGAACCCTTGCGCTGCAGCACCGGGGCACTGCCGGGTAGACCTTGGTGCTGCGCACTGCGGTGCGCAGCCTCGACGCGGTCCGGCGAACTCACGAGCGTGCCCCGACAGCCGGTTCAAGCACCACCGCGGCAGACGGCGCCGCGGGCACCGATCCGCCGACTTCGAAAAACGTGTACGACAGGGTGATCGTGGAGACATCGCGCGACAACTTCGGGTCGACCACGAACACCACCGGCCAGGACTTCTTCTCGCCAGGCTCCAGCGTGTACTGGTTGAAGCAGAAACACTGCAACTTGTTGAAGTGCGCCGCCGCCTGCTGCGGCGCGTAGCTCGGGATGGCCTGCGCCGCCATGCGGCGGTTCTGCGTATTCTGGAACTCGTACATGACCGTGGTCATCTCGCCGGGATGCACCTGCACCGAGCGCTGCGCCGGCTTGAACTCCCACGGGCCGCGCGTATTGGCGTCGAACTCGATCGTGATCGTGCGGCTGCGGTCCACCTGGGTGTTGACCACCCGGCTGGTATCCACGCCGGTGGTGTTGCGCTCTCCCAGGGCCAGCACGTTGATGCCGGTCATTTCGCAGATGGCGTTGTAGATCGGTCCCAGGGCGTAACCGAAGGCCAGCATCGCCACGGCCACAACGCCGAGTTTGCGCGCCATGGTCATGTTCGCAAGTCGCAGGTTCATGGCTCAGCCACCCAGCACCGCCATCTTGACCATGAACCCGACAAAAAACACCGCCGCCACCGACGCCAGTATCAGCGCCAGGCGCAGATTGGACTTCTTTTCAGCGGGTGTCATGGCGGGGTGGGGCGTGGCCGGTCAACCAATGACCCGGGTCGCTGCCGCATTCAGCTTGGGTGGGGTTTCGAAGGTGTGGAAGGGCGCCGGCGAAGCGACTTCCCACTCCAGGCCTTCTGCGCCTTCCCAGGGTTTCTGGCTGGCCTTCTCGCCCTTGCCACGCATGACGGGGATGACGATCATCACGATGAAATAGACCTGCGCCAGGCCGAAGGCGAACGCGCCCACGCTGGCCAATGCATTGAAGTCGGCAAACTGCATCGGGTAATCGGCGTACCGGCGCGGCATGCCCGCCAGGCCGAGGAAGTGCATCGGGAAGAACGTGACGTTGAACGCGATCAGCGACCACCAGAAATGGATCTTGCCGCGCGACTCGTTGTACATCACGCCGGTCCACTTGGGGCACCAGTAGTAGAAGCCTGCAAACATGGCATACAGCGAACCGGCCACCAGCACGTAGTGGAAGTGCGCCACCACGTAGTACGTATCCTGCAGCTGGATGTCGATCGGCGCCATGGCCAGGATCAGGCCGGTGAAACCACCCATCGTGAACACGAAGATGAAACCGACCGAAAACAGCATGGGGGTTTCGAAGGTCA
Organism: Rhodoferax sp.; assembly: GCA_031383745.1. Classification (GTDB taxonomy): domain Bacteria; phylum Pseudomonadota; class Gammaproteobacteria; order Burkholderiales; family Burkholderiaceae_C; genus CAISIP01. The sequence continues at coordinate 15,700 of JANMZX010000354.1, forward strand.
TCGACCCGCGCCACATGGTGGCGATCCAGTTGAAGATCTTCACCGCCGTGGGCACCGCGATCAGCATGGTCGAATACATGAAGAACAACTGCCCCGTGACCGGCATGCCGGTGGTGAACATGTGGTGGGCCCACACCACGAAGCTCAGGATCGCGATGCTGGACGTGGCGTACACCATCGAGGCATAACCGAACAGGCGCTTGCGGGCGAAGGCCGGCACGATCTGGCTGATGATGCCAAACGCCGGCAGGATCATGATGTAGACCTCGGGGTGGCCGAAGAACCAGAAGATGTGCTGGTACATCACCGGATCGCCGCCGCCGGCGGGGTTGAAGAAGCTGGTGCCGAAATGGCGATCGGTCAGCGTCATCGTGATCGCTCCGGCCAGCACCGGCATCACCGCGATCAGCAGGTAGGCGGTGATCAGCCAGGTCCAGGCGAACATTGGCATCTTCATCAGCGTCATGCCTGGCGCGCGCATGTTCAGGATCGTGACGATGATGTTGATCGAACCCATGATGGAGCTCGCGCCCAGGATGTGCAGCGCGAAAATGCCGGCGTCCATGCTGGGGCCCATCTGCAGGGTCAGCGGCGCGTAGAGCGTCCATCCGGCGGCCGGCGCGCCACCCGGCATGAAGAACGAGCCGACGATCATCAGGCCGGCCGGGATCAGCAGCCAGAAGCTGAAGTTGTTCATGCGCGCAAAGGCCATGTCGGCCGCGCCGATCTGCAGCGGGATCATCCAGTTCGCAAAGCCGACGAAGCCCGGCATGATCGCGCCGAACACCATGATCAGGCCGTGCATGGTGGTGAGCTGGTTGAACAGCTCGGGGTTGACCAGCTGCAGGCCGGGCTGGAACAGCTCGGCGCGGATCAGCAGCGCCAGCACGCCCCCGACCATCAGCATGGTCAGGCTGAAGATCATGTACAGCGTGCCGATGTCCTTGTGGTTGGTGGCAAACACCCAACGCCGCCAGCCCGCCGGCGCGCCGTGGTCATGGTGGTCGTCATGCGCTTGACCATGGTGGTCCAGTACTGCACTCATGCTGATTTCCTTCTCAATGCTCGAATTCTGTCAATACGATTCAGGCTGCCAGGCCCCGCCTACTTGCGGGCCAGGGCCACTTCAGCCGGCTGCACCAGATGGCCGGTCTTGTTGGACCAGTTGTTCTTGGTGTAGGTGATCACGGCGGCCAGGTCGGTGTCGCTGAGGGTCTTCCAGGCCGGCATCGCGCCGTTGTTCTGGCCGTTGAGCAGCACCGCGATCTGCTTGTTCTTGTCGGCGTCCAGCACGATGGCGGCACCATCCAGCGGCTTGATCGGGCCCGCGCCCTTGCCGTTGGGCTGGTGGCAGGCGGAGCAGTTGGCGGCATACACCTTCTCCCCGCGCTTGATGATGTCTTCGGCGGTCCAGACCTTGGCCGGGTCATCGGCCTTGGCGGCCATCTTCTTCTTCTCGCCATCGACCCACTTGGAGTAGTCTTCGGTCGACAGCACCTTGACATGGATCGGCATGTACGCATGCTCCTTGCCGCACAACTCGGCGCACTGGCCGTAGAAGTCACCGGTCTTCTCGGCACGGAACCAGGTATCGCGCACGAACCCGGGGATGGCGTCCTGCTTGATGCCGAAAGCAGGCACCATGAACGCATGGATCACGTCATTGGCCGTGGTGATGATGCGAACCTTCTTGTCCACGGGAACCACCAGGGGGTTGTCGACCTTGAGCAGGTAGTCGTTCACCTCTTCGCCCGCCTTGGGGCCGCCGGCGTCGGACATCGCACGCTGCTTGGCGTCGATGGTCGAGACAAAACCGATGCCCTCGCCCTCGCCCTTGAGGTAGTCGTAGCCCCATTTCCACTGCATGCCAGTGGCCTTGATGGTGAGGTCGGCATTGGTGGTGTCCTTCATGGCCACGATCACCTTGGTGGCGGGCAACGCCATCAGGATCACGATGATGAAGGGAATCACCGTCCAGACGATCTCCACCGTGACGGACTCATGAAACGATGCCGCCTTGTGGCCGAGCGACTTGCGGTGCTTCCAGATGGAATAGAACATCACGGCGAAAACCGCGACGAAGATGACAGTGCACAGGATCAGCATGAACCAGTGCAACCAGGCCTGGTCCGCGGCGATCCTGGTGACCGGCGGATGCAGATTGAGCTGGTTGACCGCCGGGCCGCCGGGAAGATCCTTGACAGCATGCGCCGCGCTGAACGCCGCCGAGCCCAGCCATGCGGTGGCCGCCAGCATCGGGGAAGCCAATTTGCCCAATATGCTCTTCATCATGTTCACTTCTTGTTGCCTCAAATTGCCAAATACATGCCGCGCGCCACGGCCTCCCGGTTTCACGCTGAGCGCAATGCCATCCTGATCTCGCTGGCCAGCAGGGAACGCAGTTCGGGGCGGACATACCGGCCGACATGCACCTTCTTGCCGTGGGCGGAGAGCTCGATCAGCGAGTTGTCGGCCGCCCCCGGCTCCACCCGAACCCAATCGCGCCGAAACTCGGCCCGCTCCAGCTTGCCACCATTCTCCAGCTCGACGACCAGCTGGCTGCCCGCCAGGCGAATCGTCTCGCCGTCGCTGGCATGTCGCGCGTACACGGCGAACGCCACTCCGACCGCAACCAGCTCGGCCCATGCGAATGGCAGAACCAGCTTGGCACCCTGGAACCAGAATGCCGTGCCAATCGACAGGGACACCACGCACAGCGACAAATAAAGCCAACCCAGCTGATGCGGCGTCACCGAGCAGTTGCGCCGCAAAAACCACTGGATATTTTGGCCCTGCACCGTCGCGAAGCGAAAAACCAGATTCGTCACGCCTTATGCCACCCCCATGCCACGCAAACCGCGGCATGCACAGCAAGAACACCGGGAAAATGCCCCTGGATAACCAGCGAGGAATTGTAGCCGACCCACTTTGTCGCTCGGCGTGCAGGGACACCGGTGATGCCTCATGCGCGTCCGCCTGGAACCGCGCGCCCCTGCTGCAGCGCATGGCGCATGTCGTCCAGCGACAGGCTGGTCTCGCTCTTGACCGTCAGGCGCGGCCGGGCCTTGAAGGCATGCCCGTAGATCACCTCGAATTCCAGCGCCACCCCGCCCGCCTGCGCAGGCGCCGACCGGGCCAACAGCTGCAGCATGCCGGAGAGCCATGCGCGGCCGCGCAGCGCACCGAATCGCGCCACATGCAGGTTGCGCCCCAGCCCGCGCAGTTCGTCCAGCGCGCGGCGCGGCGTCGCGAAGCTCAGTGTGATGCGCTCCATGTCCATCACGGGTTCGGCGAATCCACCGTTCACCAGCATGTCACCCCAGTCATGCATGTCGGTGAACGCATGGGCGGGCGGTGGCCAGCCGGCGGCGGCCCAGGCCTCCCGGAGCGCCCGCAGCGTATCGGGGCCCAGGCAGGAGAACATCAGGAAACCCTCGGGTTCGAGCGCCCGGTGCCAGCGCTGCAGCAGGGCCTGCGGATCACCGGCCATGTGCAGCGCCATGTTGGACCACAGCATCTGGACCGTTGCATCCGCTGGCGGCTCGAAACGCGGCGCGGCGGCCTGCCAGCGCGCACGGCGCCACCACGGTTGGTGCAATGCGCGTGCTGCCGCCACCCTGCGCGCAACGACCGGCTCGACCACAAAGCAGGTGGCGCCGGGATAACGCCGGGACAAGGCGGCATGCACGGCGACGCCGCCGCGCATCGGCTCCCAATGGGCCCAACGTTGCGGCGCCAGCTTGATCCACTGCAGCCGCTCTTCCATGCGCCTGGCCACTTCCTCGTGGAGCCAGGGCGACGGCGCGGGTGGGCCATGGTGCCAGCGCTCTGCGGCAACCGGGTCCAGTGTGGGTGGGAGTTCAACGGGCATGGATCAGGCGCGGCAGCCCGGCGAGTATATTGATTCCATGTTCCGCCAGCTGCTCGAGGGCCTGTCGCTGCGCATGCCCAGCCAATGCGCGGTGTGCCACGCCTGGCCGGCGCAGCCGGTATGCGACGACTGCGTCGAGCGCTTTGCGCAACCGGTCGCCCGTTGCAGCACCTGCGCCATGCCCTTGGCATCAGGCACGGCCCAATGCGGTGCCTGCATCCGAGAACCCCCGCCGCTGGACGGCTGCGTCGCCGCGGTGACCTACGGCTACCCCTGGTCGCGCCTGGTGGTCGACTACAAGTTCCGCGACCGTGCCGGCTGGGCGGCAAGCCTGGCGACTGTCATGCGCAGCGCCCCCTGGATGGAGCCGGCGCTCGAAACCGCGGACATCGTGGTTCCGATGCCCCTGGCGCCTCTGCGGCTGCGCGAACGGGGCTTCAACCAGGCGCTGCAGTTGGCCCGCCATCTGGCGCCCGAGAAGACCGACGCCACGCTGCTGCTGCGCATCCGCGACACCGCGCCCATGACCGCACTGCACCGCGCCGAACGCGTCGCCAACGTGCGGCATGCGTTTGCCGTCGAACCGTTGCGCGCCAGCGTGCCCGCGGGAAAGCGGCTGGTGCTGGTGGACGATGTGATGACCAGCGGCGCCTCGCTGCATGCCGCCGCACGCGTGCTGCGCGCGGCCGGTGCGGTCCACATCACGGCGCTGGTGCTGGCGCGCGCCGATCTGGCGGCGGGCAGCCACCCCTGACCACGCACAATGCCCGCTGCCCGCTGCAACCTGTACCCTGCACCATGTTCCATATCGTTCTGGTCGAACCCGAAATCCCGCCCAACACCGGCAACGTCATCCGCCTGGCCGCCAACACCGGTTGCAGCCTGCATCTGGTCGAGCCGCTGGGTTTTTCCATGGAGGACAAGCACATGCGCCGCGCCGGGCTGGACTACCACGAATATGCGCCCGTGCAGCGCCATGCCGACTGGGCGACCTTCCTGCATCAGGCGCAACCGGATCCGGCGCGCCTGTTCGCGCTTACGACGCGTGCCAGCAACAACGCCTTTGCACCGGACTACCGGCCGGGGGACTGGTTGGTGTTCGGTTCCGAGTCCAAGGGCCTGCCCGAGGCGGTGCGCGCAGGCATAGCGCCCGCGCAGTGGGTGCGCCTGCCCATGCGCCCGGGCCAGCGCAGCCTCAACCTGTCGAACGCAGTGGCGGTCACGGTGTTCGAGGCCTGGCGCCAGAACGGATTCGCACTCGCTCAGGGGTAACGGCGCGAAATCGACTCCGCCACGCAGACCGGTTTGTCGACGCCCTCGCGCTCGACGGTGACCTCCCAGGTCATCTGGCGGCCGTTGCGCTCGATCGGGTCCGAGCCCAGCAGCTTGAGGCGCGCGCGCAGACGGCTGCCTACCGGCACCGGCGCCATGAAGCGCACCTTGTTGAGTCCGTAGTTCACGCCCATTCCCACTTCCCGGATCTCCAGCGCGGCATGGAAGAACTGCGGAATCAGCGACAGGGTGAGGAAACCGTGGGCGATCGGTGCACCGAAGGGGCCGGCCCTGGCGCGCTCCACATCCACATGGATCCACTGGTGGTCGCCGGTCGCCTGGGCAAACTGGTTGACCTGCTCCTGGGTGATGGTGATCCAGTCGCTGACAGCCACCTGCTGGCCCACCAGCGCTGTCAGTTCGGACAGGGTTTGAAAGGTTCTCATCGTGCTCTCGTTGTTGAAGGAATGGTAGCGCTGCCTACAGCCCCAGCCAGTCGCATATCGGCCGCCACTGCTCCAGATCCTTCTCCACCCGGCCCGGGGCGACGTCGAACAGCGTCAGCCCATGGGCTGCCAGGTGCACGTAGTTCTGTGTATCGCGCAGGTAGGACAACACCGGCACGGACAGTGAATTCACGAATTCATGCAGTTTGCCCGAGGCGATGGTGCGTGCGTCCACACGCATGCCGACCAGGCCGATCTGTGTCTTGTCGGCGTGCTTGTGGCGGGCGAGTTCGTCCAGAAACGCCCGCGTGGCGAAAATATCGAAAACACTCGGCTGCAGCGGCACGATGATCTTGTCGGCCATCTTGATCACATCGTTGAAGCGCCAGCCATGCAGCCCGGCCGGCGTATCCAGCACGACGTGGGTCGTGCCTTTCGGCGGCTTGGCGATCAGGTCGGCGCTGATGTCCCAGGTCGCGATCGGTCGCGCCGCCGCGGGGCGCAGGCCGAGCCACAGGCGCGACGACTGTTGGCGGTCCGCGTCCCCCAGCATCACCGTGTGGCCGCGCGAAGCGTAGTACCCGGCGATGTTGGTGCTCAGGGTGGACTTTCCGACACCTCCCTTGGGGTTGGCGACAACGATTACCGGCATGTCGTGCTCCTGTGGATTGGACTTTGCGCTATGTTAGCGGCATGGAACACGCAGCACCGGCCTGGTTGGTCAACAGCTTCATCTATCTGAGCGCGGCGGTCATCGCCGTTCCGCTGAGCAAGGCCCTGGGTCTCGGGGCCATCATCGGCTACCTGGCCGCAGGCATCGCCATCGGTCCGTTCGGCCTGGGTCTGGTGACCAATGTCGAGGACATCCTGCACTTTGCGGAATTCGGCGTGGTGCTGATGCTGTTCCTGGTCGGTCTGGAACTGGAGCCCCAGCGCCTGTGGAGCCTGCGCCGCCCGATCTTCGGCTGGGGCAGTGCGCAGGTGCTCGGCTGCGCGCTGGCCCTGACTGCCATCGCCATGGTGGCCGGTGTTGGCTGGAAGACAGCCCTGGTCGCCGGCCTCGGCCTGGCCCTCTCCAGCACCGCCATCGCCTTGCAGGTCATGGGCGAACGCAACCTGATGCCCACGCCAGGCGGACAGGCGGCGTTTTCCATCCTGCTGTTCCAGGACGTGGCCGCCATCCCGATCCTGGCGCTGCTGCCACTGCTGGCCGGCGGCGCCGACCCGGGCGGCGCCAGCGGGCCGGTCGACCACGCGCTGCAGGCCGCGACCAGCATCGGTGTGATCCTGGGCATCGTCTTCGGCGGCCGCCTGCTGCTGCGCCCGCTGTTTCGCTGGATCGCACGCTCCAAGACGCCCGAGATCTTCACCGCCGCCTCGCTGCTGCTGGTGGTGGGCATCGCCGGCCTGATGCAGCTGGTCGGGTTGTCGATGGCCCTGGGAGCCTTTCTGGCCGGCGTGCTGCTGGCCGAAAGCGAGTACCGGCGTGAGCTGGAGACCGACATCGAGCCGTTCAAGGGCCTGTTGCTCGGCCTGTTCTTCATTGCGGTCGGAATGAGCATCGACTTTGCCGTGCTGGCCGCGTCACCGGGCACGATGGCCGCCGTCGTGCTGGGCTTCCTGCTCGTCAAGGGCCTGGTGATTCTCACGCTGGCGCGCCAGATGCCACTGCCCTACCAGGAGCGGCCGGTATTCACGCTGCTGCTGGCGCAGGGTGGCGAGTTCGCTTTCGTGGTGTTCCAGGCCGCCGCCGGCAGCCAGGTGTTTGCGCCCCAGACGGCGTCACTGCTGATCGGTGCGGTGGCGGTGTCGATGCTGCTGTCACCGCTGCTGCTGGTGGCGATGGACAAGCTGCTGCTGCCGCGCTACGCCAATTGCAACACGCCCGAACTGGCCGAGATCTCGGAGCAGCAGGAAGCGCCGGTGGTCATAGCCGGTTTCGGCCGCTACGGCCAGATCGTGGCGCGCATGCTGCTGGCCCAGGGCACCCCTTGCACCGTGCTGGACCATGACGCGGAAATGGTCGAGGCCGCACGCAGCTTCGGTTACCGCGTGTTCTACGGCGACGCCACCCGGCTGGACCTGCTGCGCACTGCCGGTGCGGCCCGCGCGAAGATCCTGGTGGTGGCCGTCGATGACGTCGACCAGTCGCTGGAGATCGTCGATCTGGCGCATGCGCATTTCCCCCAGCTGGAGATCGTTGCGCGGGCCCGCGACGTGACGCACTGGAACCAGCTGCGCGATCGTGGCGTGATGCGGGTGCAGCGCGAGATGTTCGAGTCCAGCCTGCGCAGCGCGCGCAGCGTGCTCGAACTGCTGGGCCAGTCGGAACAGGAAGCCCGTGCGACGGCCCAGCGTTTCCGGGCCCACAACCTGGCCCTGTTCGAGCAGTTGCACCCGCACTACAAGGACCAGGCCAAGCTGATCGCGGTTGTCAAGCAGGGGCGCCGCCAGCTGGAGGAGCAGATGGCCGAGGAACGTGCGCAACGGGCCGCCGCACAGCCGCCACCCGCGGCATGAGAGCGCCACGGGGCCATTCCCAAGCCCCAAACGCGGGCTCCGCAATGCGCAGCATGGAAGGTGCCTGGTGGGCACCCACCCGCCCCGCAGCCAGCCGATGGGGGCCTGGCCGGGGGGACAGCTATTGCACGGCGTCCCACACCAGCTTGGTGCCGGTCAGGAACATGCCCAGATACACCAGGCGGTAAAACAGCCGCGGCTGGATGTGCCGCGCGACCTTCACACCGATCCACACCCCGAGCGGCGCCACCGGCAGCAACACCAGCGAAGTGCTCATGTTGCGCATGTCCAGCAGGCCGAGCCAGCCATAGGGAATCCACTTGGCCAGGTTGATGACGAAAAAGAAGAACGCCATGGTGGCGGCGAAGCGCACCGGGGACAGCCGCATCGGTATCACATAGGCGTTGATCGGCGGCCCGCCCGCATGTGCGATGAAACTGGTGAATCCGGACGTGGCTGTCAGGACCGCACCCAGCCAACGGGGCGGTGCCCGGCTGCCGGCGCGCGGCGGGAACAGCAAACGCTGGGCCAGAAACAGCAGCGTGAAGCCACCCACGATACCGGCCACGAGGTGGGTGTCGAGCGCCCGGAACGACAGCGCACCGATCACGATGCCCAGCAAGCCGAACGGGATCAGGAACTTGAGCAGTTGCAGGTCGAAGTCCTTGCGGAACGCGGCCATGCCCAGCAGGTCCATCACCAGCAACACCGGCATCAGGATCGCTGCTGCCTGCGGCACCGTGACCGCCAGGGCCATCATCGGCACCGCCAGCGACCCGAAACCGGCACCGAAGCCGCTCTTGCTCACGCCCAGCAGCAGTACCGCCGGAACCGACACGAGGTAGAAATAAGGGTCGGTGATCACGCGGCAGGCCGGGTCAGCGCAAACGCAGTTGCATGTGGACCTTGTCGAAGTAGTGGTCGCCCACCTTGATGGCCCGGGCCAGCACACCGAAAACCGTGAAGCCGCAGGCTGCGTACAGCGCCTGGGCCCGCGCGTTGCCGGCCGTGACCGTCAGGTCGAGCTGCTCCAGGCCGGCATGCAGTGCCGCCTGCGCCAGCAGTTCGCGCATCAGGGCCCTCCCCGCGCCCAGACCGGATGCCTCGGGCGCCACATACATGCCCACGACGGTAGCATTGTGCCGCTCCTTGGGGCGGTACCGGCCCTGCAGACCGACCACGCCAACCAGTGCGTCACCCTGGAAGGCGCCCAGGAAAAAATCATGCGGCCGCTGTGGCATGGTGCGCAACCGCTCCTGCGCCCAATGCAGGCTGCGGCCGGCTTCTTCGTGAGCACTTGACGTGAACGCCTCCGGATGCTCGGTCATGCCGCGTAGCCGCAGCGCCTGGTAGGCCGCGGCGTCGGCCGGGTTGAGCAGGCGCACGGTCAGTGTGCGCGCCGCTTCGCCGTCGGGCCGCGGCGCCGTGCTCAAACCCGCTCCAGCACCAGCGCGATCCCCTGTCCGACGCCGATACACATGGTGCACAGCGCGTAGCGGCCTCCCGTGCGCACCAGCTGGTTCACGGCCGTGGTGGCCAGACGGGCACCGGACGCGCCCAGCGGGTGGCCCAGCGCAATGGCGCCGCCATTCGGGTTCACGCGCGGGTCGTCGTCCTGCAGGCCGAGCAGACGCAACACGGCCAGCCCCTGGGCGGCGAACGCCTCGTTGAGCTCGATCACATCCATCTGCGCCAGCCTCAGCCCGGTCAACGCCAACACCTTGTGTGTGGCCGGTGCCGGCCCGATACCCATGACGCGCGGGGCCACACCGGCGGTCGCCATGCCGACCACACGGGCGCGCGGGGTGAGCCCATGACGGGCGGCGCTGGCCTCGTCGGCCAGCAGCAGGGCGCAGGCCCCATCGTTCACGCCACTGGCATTGCCCGCCGTCACCGTGCCATCCGGCCGCACCACCCCCTTGAGCCGGGCCAACGCTTCCAGACTGGTCTCGCGCGGGTGTTCGTCACGCGACACCACGAGCGGGTCGCCCTTCTTCTGCGCGATGGACACCGGGATGATCTCGGCATCGAAGAACCCCGCCTTCTGCGCGGCGACCGCCTTCATCTGGCTGGCCAGGGCCATGCGGTCCTGCGCGTCGCGTTCGATGCGGTGGTCGGTGGCAACGTTTTCCGCCGTCTCTGGCATGGCGTCGACGCCGTACTTCTCCTTCATCAGCCGGTTCACGAAGCGCCAGCCGATGGTGGTGTCGTACACGGCGTTTGCGCGCCCGAAAGCGGTTTCCATCTTGGGCATCACGAACGGGGCGCGACTCATGCTCTCCACACCGCCGGCAACCATCAACCCGGCTTCACCGGCACGGATCGCGCGTGCGGCCGTGCCCACGGCATCCAGGCCGGAGCCGCACAGGCGGTTGATCGTGGCGCCGGGCACCTCCAGCGGCAACCCGGCGAGCAGGCCGGCCATGCGCGCGACGTTGCGGTTGTCCTCGCCGGCCTGGTTGGCGCAACCGTAGATCACATCGGTCACGGCAGCCCAGTCCACCGCCGGGTTGCGCGCCATCAGGGCCTTGATCGGAAGCGCGCCGAGGTCGTCGGTGCGGATGCCGCTCAGCGCCCCGCCATAACGGCCGAACGGGGTGCGGATCGCGTCACAGATGAAAGCGTGTGTGGTCATGGGAATTCCGTTCCTGGTAATGCACATGACTGTACCAAGCCGCCGGGCGCAAAATGGCGGCATGCTGATGCAACCCTCCCAGGCCGATGTCCGGCGATTTTTCTGCAGCGTGTATGCCAAGGCGCGCGCGGGCCAAGCGCTCGAGGCTATCGAGACCATCGCCAGCGGATGGATCGCCGAGCACCCCGAATACCATGCCGAGCTGGCCGACGTGGACGCGGCCCTGCGCTCCATGGCCGACACCGTGCAAGGCAAGACCAGCCCGTTCCTGCACCTGTCGATGCACCTGTCGATCAGCGAGCAATGCTCGATCGACCAGCCGCGCGGCATCCGCCAGGCGGTCGAATTGCTGACGCACCGGCGCAACTCGCTGCACGATGCCCACCACGAGGCGATGGAATGCCTGGGACAGATGATCTGGGAAAGCCAGCGCGCAGGGCGCGCGCCCGACGGAGACGCCTACGTGGCCTGTGTACAGCGCCACGCCACGCGGGACTGAGCCCCGCGCCGCAGGCGGGGCGCAGGACCTTACTTGAACTTGGCCTGCGGGACGGTCTTGAGCTCGCCCGGGAGCCCATGCACGTAGTTGGCCAGTTCTTTCAGCTCCGCGTTCGAGAACTGCTTGGCGATGCCAGCCATCACACCGTTGCTGCGGCCCCAGGTGCTATTGCCCTCGCTCTTGTAGGACTTGAGCGCCACGAACAGGTAGTCGGCGTGCTGGCCGGCGATCTTGGGGTAGGTGGGATCGATCGGCTTGCTGAAGCTGTCGCCGTGGCAGGACACACACGCGCCCTTTTGCACCAACGCTGCCGCCTTGCCTGCAGCCTCGGGCGCCTTGCCGGGGGCGGCGGCGCCGTCCTGGTGGCCGCTGGCCTCGTAGAAGGCGGCAACGTCGGCGATGTCCTGGTCGGTCAGGGCCGTTGCGATACCGCGCATGGTGGGGTGCTTGCGCTCGCCCTTCTGGTAGGCATGCAGCGCCGAACTGATGTACTTGGCACCCTGCCCGGAGATCATCGGGACCTTGTAGACCTCGGGGAAGCTGGCCTGGTAACCCTTGATGCCGTGGCAACCGATGCAGGTTGCGATCTTGCCGGCGCCCGCCTTTGCGTCGCCTTTCACTTCCTGTGCCATGGCCGCTGGAACCGTCACCGAAGTGACAAACAAGGCAAAAACCGAAGACAGCAATATGTTCATTTTGCGGAGACAATCAAGAGGGAAATGAAAAGGTGAAGTCCGTTTCATTATATCGGCCACGCCCCCACCTGAATGACCGCCGTCTCTGCGGTCCCACTCGAACACCATGAAATTCCAAGGCACCAAGAACTACGTCGCCACGCAAGACCTGATGTTGTCGGTCAACGCGGCGATCACCCTCAAGCGGCCGCTGCTGGTCAAGGGCGAGCCCGGCACCGGCAAGACCATGCTGGCCGAGGAAGTGGCCGGGGCGTTGAACATGCCGCTGCTGCAGTGGCACATCAAGTCGACCACCAAGGCGCAGCAGGGGCTGTACGAATACGACGCGGTGAGCCGCCTGCGCGACTCGCAACTCGGTGACGCCAAGGTCAAGGATATTCACAACTACATCGTCAAGGGCGTCTTGTGGCAGGCTTTCACGGCGGACCAGCCGGTGGCGCTGCTGATCGACGAGATCGACAAGGCCGACATCGAGTTTCCGAACGACCTGCTGCGCGAGATCGACCGCATGGAGTTCTACTGCTACGAAACCCGCGAGCTGGTGCGGGCCGTGCATCGGCCGCTGGTGTTCATCACCTCCAACAACGAGAAGGAACTGCCCGACGCCTTTCTGCGCCGCTGCTTCTTCCACTACATCAAGTTCCCCGACGCCGACACGATGAAAAGCATCATCGACGTGCACTTCCCCGGCCTGAAGAAAGAGCTTCTGACGGCGGCCATGAAGACCTTCTACGACGTGCGCAACCTGCCGGGCCTGAAGAAGAAACCGTCCACCAGCGAACTGCTCGACTGGCTCAAGCTGCTGCTGGCCGAGGACATCCCGCCCGAGGCGCTGCATAACAAGGACGAGAAGGTCTCGGTACCGCCGCTGGTCGGTGCCCTGCTCAAGAATGAGCAGGACGTGACCCTGTTCGAGAAGCTGGTGTTCATGCAGCGGCACAACCGCTGACCCCGGAGCCGCCATGGCCTTTGTCGAACCCGTTGTCCTGTCCGAGCGCGGCATCGAGTTGGTGCCGCTGGGTCTGGAACACGAGGACGGCCTGCGCGCCGCCGCCGCCGACGGCGAATTATGGCGCCTGCGCATCACCTCCGTGCCAGACCCGGAGGGCACCCGCCAGTACATCGAGGACGCGCTGGCCATGCGCTCGGCAGGCCATCGATTCGCGTTTGCGGTGACCGACCAGCAAAGTGGAACGGTGCTCGGTTCCACCAGTTACCACGACATCCTGCCGACGGTCAAACGCGTGGAGATCGGCTACACCTGGTATGCCGGGCGCTGCCAGCGCACCCACGTCAACACCACCTGCAAACTGCTCATGATGGCGCATGCCTTCGACACCCTGGGCTGCCATGTGATGGGCTGGCGCACCGACAACTTCAACTACGCGTCGCAACAGGCCATCGAACGCCTGGGAGCAAGGAAAGACGGTGTCATTCGCGGCCACGCACTCCGCCGCGACGGCACCATCCGCGACACGGTGATGTACAGCATGCGATCCGGCGAATGGCCGGAAGCACGGGCGCAACTGCTGTACCTGCGCGACCGTCCGCGCAACTGACCCGCACGCACGGAGGACGCCATGCTGATCGACTTCTTCTACACCCTGCGCTCGGCCAAGCTGCCGGTATCGGTGAAGGAATACCTGACCCTGCTCGAAGCGCTCAAGGAAGGCGTGGTCGGCCCGAACACCGAGCAGGATGACGCGACCGAGGCCAGCGTCGGCTACAGGATCGACGATTTCTACTACCTCAGCCGCACCACCCTGGTCAAGGACGAGAAGCACTACGACAAGTTCGACCGTGCGTTTGCCGCCTACTTCAAGGGCATCGAGACGATTGCCGATTTCACCAAGGACATCCCCCTGGAGTGGCTGCGCAAGAACCTGGAGCTCAACCTGAGCCCGGAAGAAAAGGCCAAGATCGAGAAGATGGGTTGGGACGAACTCATGGAGACGCTCAAGAAGCGCTTCGAGGAGCAGAAGGAGCGCCACGAGGGCGGCAGCAAGATGATCGGCACCGGCGGCACCTCGCCATTCGGGGCCAATGGCTTCAACCCGCAGGGCATCCGCATCGGGCAGGAGAAGAGCCGCAACCGCAGCGCGGTCAAGGTCTGGGACCAGCGCGCCTACAAGGACTACGACGACACCCAGGAACTCGGCACGCGCAACATCAAGATCGCACTGCGCCGCCTGCGCAAGTTCGCGCGCGAGGGCCACGAGGAAGAGCTCGACCTCGAGGACACCATCCGCTGCACCGCGGCCAACGCCGGCTGGCTCGACATCAAGATGGTTCCCGAGCGCCACAACAACGTGAAGGTGCTGCTGCTGATGGACGTGGGCGGCACCATGGACGAACACATCGCGCGCGTGGAGGAGATGTTCTCGGCCACCAAGACCGAGTTCAAGCACATGGAGTTCTACTACTTCCACAACTGCGTCTACGACTTCATGTGGAAGAACAACCGACGCCGCTTCAGCGAGAAATTCGCCACCTGGGACATCATCCGCAAGTACAACAAGGACTACAAGCTCATCTTCATCGGTGATGCGACGATGAGCCCGTACGAGATCCTGCAGCCCGGCGGCAGCGTCGAATACAACAACGAGGAGGCCGGCGCCGAGTGGCTGGCGCGCCTCACCCAGGCCTTCCCCAAGTTCGCCTGGATCAACCCCGAGCCGCAAGGCGTGTGGGGCTACCGGCAGAGCATCTC
>JANMZX010000454.1:0-1949 GCA_031383745.1 Rhodoferax sp.
CCACGGCTGGTCTCCTTGTATTTGGTCATCATGTCGCGCCCGGTGTCGCGCATGGTCTTGATCACCTTGTCGAGCGACACATAGTGCGTGCCGTCGCCGCGCAGCGCCATGCGGGCAGCGTTGAGCGCCTTGACCGAGCCCATCGCGTTGCGCTCGATGCACGGGATCTGCACCCGGCCACCGACCGGGTCGCAGGTCAGGCCCAGGTTGTGCTCCATGCCGATCTCGGCGGCGTTCTCCACCTGCTCGGGCGTGCCACCCATCACGGCGGCCAGCCCTGCGGCGGCCATCGAGCAGGCCACACCCACCTCGCCCTGGCAGCCTACCTCGGCGCCGCTGATGGAGGCGTTTTCCTTGTACAGCAGCCCGATGGCGCCGGCGGTGAGCAGGAAGTCGCGGATGCCCTGCCGGCTGGCGCCAGGAACGAAGCGGTCGTAGTAATGCATCACGGCCGGCACGATGCCGGCGGCACCATTGGTGGGCGCGGTCACCACGCGCCCGCCGGCCGCGTTCTCCTCGTTCACCGCCATTGCGTACAGGTTGACGAAGTCCAGGATGGTCAATTGGTCTTTCAGCGCCTGCTCGGGCCGGCTGCTGAGCGAACGGTGCATTTCTGCAGCACGGCGTTTGACCTTCATCATGCCGGGCAGGTGGCCTTCGGTGCGGCAACCCCGCGCCACGCAGGCTTGCATCGTGTCCCAGATCACGTCGAGCCCGGCGTCGAGTTCGGCGTCGGTGCGCCAGGCGTGTTCGTTCTTGCGCATCACCTGCGCAATCGACATGCCGGTGGCGGTGGTGATTTCCAGCAGCGCGTCACCACTGGAGAACGGATGGGCCAGCACGGTCGGGTCGACCACCAGGCGCGGATGCTCGGCCGAGGCGTCGGCCTCCTCCTGCGACACCACAAAACCGCCGCCGACCGAGAAATAGCGGCGTTCCTCCAGCACCGTGCCATCGGCCGCAAACGCCGTCAGCCGCACGCCATTGGTATGGAACGGCAGGGTCTCGCGGCGCAGGAACAGCATGTCGGTGCGCTCCTTGAACGCCACCGGGTGCAGGCCATCGACCAGCACATGGCCGTCCTTGCGGATGCGCTTGAGGCGCGCCTCGATCGTGTCCGGGTCGATGCTGTCGGGCATCGAGCCTTCCAGGCCCAGCATGATGGCGGTATCGGTGCCATGGCCCTTGCCGGTGGCGCCCAGCGAACCGTAGAGTTTGGCCTCGATGCGCACGGTCTGCGGCAGCAGGCTGTGTTTTTCCAGCCGCCGCGCGAACATGGCTGCCGCCTTCATCGGGCCCACGGTGTGCGAGGACGACGGGCCAATGCCGATCTTGAACAGATCGAAGACGCTCAGTGCCATGGGGTGTCTCGCTGGGCTGGGGGTGGTTCAGGCAGGCACCGGATGGCGGCGGCACAACGCGACCACCTGCTCCGCCACCCGTTGCTCCACCGCGGCATCACCGAGGTGATCGAGCACGTCGCACATCAGCGAGGCGACCTGCTGGCATTCGGCGACGCCGAACCCGCGTGTGGTGATGGCCGGCGTGCCGACGCGGATGCCGCTGGTGACAAACGGCGACTGCGGATCATTGGGCACGGAGTTCTTGTTCACCGTGATATGTGCGCGGCCCAGCGCCGCGTCGGCGTCCTTGCCGGTCAGGCCCTTGGCGATCAGGCTCACCAGCATCAGGTGGTTGTCGGTGCCGCCGGACACGATCTCGTAGCCGCGCGCCGAAAAAACCGCGGCCATGGCGCGCGCGTTGTCGAGCACCTGTTGCTGGTAGGCCTTGAAGCCGGGTTGCAGCGCCTCCAGGAACGCCACCGCCTTGGCGGCGACCACATGCATCAGCGGCCCGCCCTGCGTGCCGGGGAAGACCATGGAGTTGAGCTTCTTCTCGATCTCCGGGTTGGCACGGCACAGGATCAACCCGCCGCGCGGACCGCGCAG
>JANMZX010000376.1:0-7236 GCA_031383745.1 Rhodoferax sp.
GGTCGTCACCCCGGCCCAATGGTTTGAATCGCAATAAAGGAGCGTCCTGATGCAATCGAATAACTTTGCCCTGCGCATGCCCCACTCCATGATTGAGGCACTGCGCGCTGCTGCAGCCGCTGACGGCGTGGCCATGAATCAATACGTCAATGTGGCCGTGGCCGAGAAACTGGCGACTCGGCAAACCGCTGCGCAGTTTTTGAAAGCACGCGCGGCCAAAGGATCTGTCGCGAATGCACTGGCCATCCTGGCCAAGGCGGGAACTGCGTTGGACGAGCGCCCAGTACGCAAGCGCCTCAAGACCGGTTAACCAAGTCGCGGCAGAAATCTCGGGCGTTCACCGCCCGCCATCCCCCACGCGCGCATTCGGCACCCAGAACTCGGGGTGGCTGAACTTCAGACGGGCCATGAGCTCAAGCATGACCAGGCGCAGGCTCTCGGCCGTGGGCGATGAAGGGCCACGCATGGCGGGCCGCTACAAGCAGAAGGACTCCTATGACATCTGCTACTGCCTGCGGAACTAGCCCGGTGGGATTGAGGCCCTGGCGCAAGAATGCCGCCAACTGCTGGAACATGCCAGCGGTGAGAGCGGCTTCCGGCACACTGCCGACAAGTTCAACACCTTCGAGGTGCACTACCACACTTGCGTGAGACGCTTCGTCGAGGACACGCACGCGCTCGGAAATCGCACGCCCGACCAATGGCAGCAGGATGCATTCGAGCAGATCGACGCGCTGCTACGCGCCTTGGCGCTGCGGGGTTGAGTCGCACCGCCCTAAGTGGACCACCGGCTGGTCCATACACCGGGAGATTCGAGAAAGATTCTGATCGGCAAGATGTCAGCGCGCTGGCAATGACCTTGCCGTACCTCTCTCGTTGATCGGTGTGACCTACGCGGTAAGGGCCACCGAGTAACAGAACTGCGCCCAATCGGCCATCAGATTGCGGCGCTTGTCGAACAAGGTGCCGCGTGCATAGGCTGCCTCGGCCTTGTCCTTGAGCTGATGCGCCAGGGCATGCTCGATGACTTCGCGTGGGTAGGCCGTGGTCTCCCCTGCCCAGTCGCGAAACGTGGAACGAAATCCGTGGGCAGTGACCGGGCAGCCCATGCGCCGCAGGACAGCCGTCAGTGTCATGTCCGAAAGGGCGGTGCCCTTCGTGTTCGGGAACAGCAACTCGCTGTCCTCGATGCGCGGCAAGGTGCGAAGCAAATTCACAACGGAGACAGACAGCGGAATGCGGTGCTCACGTCCGGCCTTCATGCGATGTTCAGGTATGGTCCATACCGCCTTGTCCAGATCCACTTCGGCCCAGCTGGCACCGCGCACTTCCGCCAGAACCACCCTCAGATCGCAGCGGCATGCCCCCGCACCGGGCAAGCGCCACGGCTTCACACCCCGGGATCACTCGCCTGCCAGACCGGCGCAAAGCGCAGACCAGGTCACCCCACCCGTCCGGGTGATGCCCCGCGCCAACGCGTCCAGAGGCTGACCAGGCCCACAACCAGGCCGCCGGCCAGGAGCCCGACCATCGCCCCCGCCAGGCTGGACACCCAGGGCCCGAGCCCGCCCAGCGACGCCGCAAAGCCGTCAATGCCGTGCCCCAGCATTGGCACGCCATGCACCAGAATGCCGCCCCCGACCAGGAACATGGCCGCGGTGCCCAGCACCGACAGCGCCTTCATCAGCACGGGCGCGGCCAGCAGGATGCCGCGGCCCAGTGCCTGCTTCCATGCCATCGACTGCCGGCTCAGGTACAGGCCGACATCGTCGAGCTTGACGATGCCGGCCACCAGGCCGTACACACCTGCCGTCATCAGGATCGAGATACCCACCAACACTGCCACCTGCTGCGTAAAAGCTGCTGTTGCGACCGTACCAAGAGTGATCACGATGATCTCCGCTGACAGGATGAAATCGGTGCGTACCGCCCCTTTGATCTTGTCTTTTTCGAACGCGACCAGGTCGACCTGCTCGTCGTTCACGGCCTTGACCAGTTCGGCATGGCGCTGCTCGGCCACGCCCTTGCGGTGCAGGAAGGCGTGCAGCAGTTTCTCGGCTCCCTCGAAACACAGGAACAGCCCCCCGAGCATGAGCAGCGGCGTGATCGCCCACGGCGCCACGGCACTGATCGCCAGTGCCGCAGGCACCAGGATCGCCTTGTTCGTTAACGATCCCTTGGCCACCGCCCAGACAACGGGCAACTCGCGGTCGGCCTTCACACCGGTGACCTGCTGGGCATTCAGGGCCAGGTCGTCGCCCAGCACTCCGGCGGTCTTCCTGGCCGCCAGTTGGGTCATCGCGGCCACGTCGTCGGCGGCGGCCGCGCCCTGCCGGGCGGCCACCTTGGTCATGGCGGCGACATCGTCCAGCAGCGTGGCGATGTCGTCGATCAGGGCGAGCAGGCTCGAAGCGGCCATGGTGTGTGTCCAGTAGGGTGCCAGGCAGGGAGTATCGGCTGGCTGCACATCGGCCGCCGGTGACCAGGATTCCGGTTGACCGGGCGGGTGCCTATTCCATCTTGACGCCCGTGTCCTTGACGACCTTGCCCCAGCGCTCCATCTCCTTGAGCATGTACTCGCCCAGCGCCTCCGGAGTCGACAAGGACACTTCCACCCCGGCGTCGAACAGCGCCTTCCTGGTGTCGGCCGACTCCATGAGCCTGGCGATTTCCGTATTCAGCCGGTTCACGATGTCGCGCGGCGTGCCGGCCGGCGCCAGAAGCGCCAGCCACACCGACGCCTCGTATCCGGGCACACCGGCCTCCTGCAGCGTCGGCACATCGGGCAACTGGGGAATGCGCCTGGCAGTGGTGACCGCCAGTGCCCGCAATCGGCCCGCGGGCACCTGCGCCAGCGCATTGGGCACCCCGGCGAAGCTGCTCTCGACGACACCAGCCACCAGGTCGGTGGCGGCGCCGCTGCTGCCGCGGTAGGGCACGTGCTGCAGCCTGGTGCCGGTCATCGACGCGAACAGCCCGCCCATCAGGTGCTGGGAGCTGCCGTTGCCGCTGGACGCATACCGGATGGCGTCGGGTGATGCCTTGGCGAGCGCGATGAACTCCTGCACCGTGCGCGCCGGCACCTTGGGGTTGACCAGCAGCACATAGGGCGAGTCGACCAGCTTGCTGACCGGTACAAAACCCTTGATCGGGTCGTAGGGCATGGCCTTGTAGATCCACGGGCTGATCACGTGGGTGGTCGAGACCATGACCAGCGTGTAGCCGTCGGGCGCCGCCTTGGCCACAAAATCGGTGCCGATGGTCGACCCCGCGCCGGCTTTGTTCTCGATCACGAACTGTTGACCCATGCTGGCGGACAGGCGCTGGCCCAGGATACGCGCCACCACGTCGGTAAAGCCGCCGGGCGCAAACGGGACGATGAGCCTGACCGGCTTGTTCGGATAGGCTTGCGCGCCAGCGACACCCGCCAGCATGGCCAGGCAGGCGCCCAGCAAGACACGCTCGCACAGGTACTTCATGCCTTCTCTCCCTTATAGGCCGGCTCGGGCATGGTGAAGAAACCATGCAGGATCTGGTAGACCATCATGTAGTTCTTCTGCTGGAAGCTCGCATGCGAGATGCCCGCCATCACGCTGAACTGCTTGTTCATGTTGGGCAGCAGCCTGAAGTAGTCGATCAGGTCGTCCATGCCTGCGATGCCGTCGTACTCGCCGCGCAGGATGATCGTGGGCACAGTCAGCTTGCGCGGGTCGGTCAGCGGCAGCCTCGAACACATGTCCACATAGGTGCCGGTGGGCATGGAGTTGTCCAGCGTCAGGATGGCGTCGGCAAATGCCTCGACGGTGGCCTCGTCCGCGGTACCAGGGTGGTCGCGCTGGAAGATGCTGTGCACGAAGGCACGGTCGATCGGGCGCCGGTTTCTGGCAAGGAATTCGGGCAGCTTCTTGCGCCGCTGCTCCAGCGTGTGGCTGCCCTCGCCGGTCCACACATAGGCGTCCAGCGCGATCTTTGCCACGCGCTGCGGGTAACGCTCGGCGAACAGCGCCGCCTTCAGCGCTCCCGACGAAATGCCATAGACCAGCAGCGACGGCGCCGTCGTCTGCGCGAGGATGTAGGCACTGCCGGCGGCCAGGTCGTCCGCGCCATTGCTGATGTCGAAGTTGATGTCACGCTGCTTGTCGGAACGGCCGTACCCTTCGTTGTCCATGGTCCAGGTATCGAACCCGCGATCGCGGAACCACTCCATCGCCGACGAGTAAGGCCGCCCTGGCACCTGCAGGTCGAAGGTCGGCTGCGAGGCCATCGAGGAGCCGTGCACAAACAGGATCGTGCCGGCGTGCGGCACCGCGGGCGAGGCCTTCTTCTCCCACAGGAACAGCCGTATGTCGCCCTTGCGCGTCCAGTGTTCCACACCGCCCGACCACGTCACATTGCCCATGTTTGTCTCCGTTTCGTTGTGCTGAGAATTGCCAGCCATCGTAACGTCTATCCTGACCGTCACACGCACCGGCGCGCGTGGCGTGGCCACAAGGAAGGCAACATCTGGCCCCTCGGGGCTCAGCCCCACTGGTCGATGCCGGTGTCGTCCAGCACCACGCGCAAGACGTCGCTGCGCGACACAAAACCCGTCACGCGGCCGTCCTCGTCCACCACCGGCAAGCCGGGAAGTGCCGATTCGAGCAGCAGACCCGCCGCCCGCCGCAGGTCGGCTCCGGCCGCCACGCTGGGCACGGGCGTCAACATGCAACTGGCCAGCGTCTGGCTGGCGATAGTGCGCCGCGCGGGCATGCGCTCCTCGAACTGGCTACTGGTGTAGAGCTTGGCGAGCAGCGTCATGGTCACCATGCCGACCAGCACATCGGCCGCGTTGACGACCGGCGCCTGGCCCACCCCGTGCTGATCGAGTTGTCGCCACGCGCGCGACACCGGGTCGGAGTCGCGCAGTATCAGCACATCACGGCTCATGACCTCGCCCACCGGCATGCCGGTCCAGCGCTGCCCGGCGGGCGGGCGCGGTCGCGCATACGCAGCCAGTGCTTCGCGGTGACGCGGGCTATCGGCCTCGGTGTGATGCGGCGGCGCCATGGGCGGCTGTTCGTCGCGCCATACGCGCTCCACCACCCGTGTGCGGTCCACCGGGTGCACCGGCGCGAGCTCACGCAACTGTTCTAGCGTTCCGCGAAACAGTCGACCCGATGCGCCGTACACAGAGAACATGGCCCAGCCCTCCCACCCGTCCACCCACCAGCAGATTCCCGTCACCGTGCCCGTGGCCGGCGGTCTGCCACTGGTCGCCTAACCGGCGGCCGCGGGCAAGAACATCGACTGCAGATCGGTGAGGAAATCGTATCCGCGCGCGCTCGGAACCACCATCGACAGATCACGCGTGATCAAGCCCTGCGCCTCGGCGCGCGCCAACCCCGACTCTATGGCACTTATCGGCAATCCGGTACGTTCCATGAAACTGGACAATTCGAATCCGCCCTGCAGGCGCAATGCATTGAGCATGAACTCGAACGGCAGGTCGGCGCGCGGCACCTCATCGCTGCTGGCAACGCAGTCCATCGCCAGCGCCTTCTCCATGTAGAGGCGGGGGTCACGGTGGCGCACCTGGCGCACGATGCGGTGCGCAAAGCTGAGCTTGCTGTGGGCGCCGGCGCCAATGCCCAGGTAGTCGCCGAACTTCCAGTAGTTGAGGTTGTGCCAGCAGCGGTGGCCATCACGTGCATAGGCCGACACCTCGTAACGCCTCAGCCCGGCCGCCTGTGTGAGTTCGGTGATCCGGTCGAGCATGTCGTACGCAGCGTCCTGGTCCGGAATGCGCGGTGGAAACTTCGCGAAATAGGTATTGGGCTCGATCGTCAGGTGGTAGATCGAGATGTGCGGGCTTTGCAGCGCCAGGGCCGTCGCCATGTCCTGCTCCAGCTCGGCCATGCCCTGCCCGGGCAGCGCGTACATCATGTCGAGGTTGAAGGTGTCGAACGAGCGGGCGGCTTCCTCGACGGCGGCCAGCGCCTGCGCACTGTCGTGCACGCGCCCGAGCGCTCGCAGGTGGCGGTCGTTGAAGCTCTGCACACCGATGGACAGGCGGGTCACGCCGGCGCTGCGAAACGCCCGGAAGCGGTCTTTCTCGAAAGTACCGGGGTTGGCCTCCAGTGTGATCTCGCAGTCCGGCGCCAGGCGCAGGCGGGCGCGGATGTCCGCCAGCAGGCGGTCGATCGCCTGCGGAGAAAACAGGCTGGGTGTGCCGCCGCCGATGAAGATGCTGTGCACGGTGCGGCCCCACACCAGCGCCAGCGCGGCCTCGAGGTCGGCGACAAGGGCATCGAGGTAGCGCTGCTCGGGCATGTCGCCCGGTGCCATCTCGTGGGAGTTGAAGTCGCAATAGGGGCACTTCTTCAGGCACCAGGGCAGGTGTACGTACAGCGACAAGGGCGGCAGGGCCCCCAACTGCAGGCTGCCCGGGCGCATGTAGTGCGCCAGATCCTGGGTCACCATCGGCGTCAGGCCCAGTGCGCGCGAATCAGTTCCAACATGCGCTGCGCTGCGCGTCCGCGGTGGCTGTTGGCGTTCTTGACCTCCACCGGCAACTCGGCGAAGGTCTTGCCGAACGCGGGGATCCACATAACCGGGTCGAATCCGAAACCGTTCGTGCCCGCAGGCGCGCGGGCGATCAGGCCCTCGACTCGGCCGACGGCAATCAGTGGCTCCGGGTCGTCGGCGCTGCGCAATGCGACCAGGGTGGACACCATCGCGGCGCGCCGGTTGTCCACGTCGTGCATCTGCTCCAGCAAGGCCACCACGTTGTTGTCATCGCCCTTGGAGTAGCCGAATTGCGTGGCGTAATACGCCGTGTCCACACCCGGCAGACCGCCAAAGGCATCGACGCACAGGCCGGCGTCATCGGCAAGCGCTGGCAAACCGGTGAGATGGGCCGCATGCCGGGCCTTGGCCAGCGCGTTTTCCACGAAGGTGCGGTGCGGCTCGGGCGCTTCGGGAACACCCAGTTCCGATTGGCAGATGAGTTCCACCCCGAGCGGTTCCAGCATGCGCTGCAGTTCGTCGAGTTTGCCCCGGTTGTTGGACGCCAGGACGATGCGCGGCTGCATGTCAGCCGGCAAGGCTTTGCTGCTGCGCCAGCATCAGCTCGCCGATGCCTTTTTCGGCCAGCGCCAGCAGCGCGTTCATCTCGGCGCGCGAAAACGCCTTGCCCTCGGCCGTGCCCTGAACTTCCACAAAATGCCCGACACCCGTCATCACCACGTTCATGTCGGT
>JANMZX010000414.1:0-6115 GCA_031383745.1 Rhodoferax sp.
GCCTTGAAGCCCTTGTAGCGCTCCCAGTCGCAATACGCCTTCTTGACGACGATGCTGCCCTTGAGCAGCAACCGTTCCAGGATCGGCTTGATGTCGAACTTGTCATACTGGGCATCACGCACGCCGAGGGCCACGTTCTCGAAGTCGCAGAACAGCGCCATGCTGATGTTGTCGTTGGATCCGGCCATGGTTTCTCCGTTTTTGGGGCGGCTCCGATCATCACACGGAATCACCCTCCGCCGGCACACGGCGGCGCCACCGCCTACAGGGCCACCACGCGCAGCACCTCGTCGCCATAGGCTTCGAGCTTCTTGGCGCCGATGCCGCTGATGCCCTGCAGGTCGTCGGCCGATCGCGGCGCGCGCTGGGCGATCTGTGCCAGCGTGGCGTCGTGGAAGATCACGTACGCCGGCAGGTTGTGGGCGCGGGCCACCTCGGCGCGCCAGGCGCGCAGGGATTCGTAGCGCTGCTGGGCGGTCTCGTCCAGCGGCACCGGCGCCCTGGCAGCGGAGCCACCAGACTTGCCGCCCTTGGCGCGCCGCAACTTCTCGCCCGCCACCACCGCGCCTGAGGCACTGGCGCGCAACTGCACCGCCACCTCGCCCTTGAGCACCGCTCGCGAGCCCTCGGTGAGCTTGAGGGTGTTGAAGGCCTGTGCATCGACACTGACCGCATTGATCGCGATCAGCTGGCGCAACACGCCGCGCAGTTGCTGCTCGCTGAACGCCGCCCCGATGCCGAAGGTGCTGATGCCGGTGTGGCCGTGCTGCGCGACTTTTTCGGTGGCCTTGCCGCGCAGGATGTCCATGATGTGCCCGGCGCCGAAGGTGATGCCGCTGGTCTGCTGCACCCGGTAGATGGTGCTGAGCAGCTTGCGCGCGGCATCGGTGCCGTCCCAGATCGCAGCGGGAAACAGGCAGTTGTCGCAGTTCTGGCAGGACAGTGCCCCCACGCTCCGCACTGCGTGCATCCCGCCATAACTCTCGCCGAAATACTGCAGCAGGCGCACGCGCCGGCAGTCTGTGGCCTCCGCCAGGCCCAGCAGTGCATCGAGCTTGCCGCGCATCACCTGCTTGAAGTCGTCGCCGGCCGGGCTCTCGTCGATCATGCGGCGCTGGTTCACGACATCCTGCAGTCCGTAGGCCATCCAGGCATCGGCGGCGGCACCGTCGCGGCCGGCACGCCCGGTCTCCTGGTAATAGGCCTCGATGTTCTTGGGCATGTCCAGATGCGCCACAAACCGCACATCGGGCTTGTCGATGCCCATGCCGAAGGCGATGGTAGCCACCATCACCACCCCCTCGTCGCGCAGGAAGCGGTTCTGGTTGTCCTGGCGCACCTTTGCATCGAGCCCCGCGTGGTAGGGCAGGGCGTCCATGCCGTGCTGGCACAAGGTCTCGGCGATCTCCTCGACGCGCTTGCGCGACTGGCAATAGACGATCCCCGCGTCGCCGTCATGCTCACCCTGGATGAAACGCAGCAGCTGGGCAGTGGCGTCCCGCTTTTCGACGATCGTGTAGCGGATGTTGGGCCGGTCGAAACTGCTCACGAACGCGCGGGCGTCCTGCAGCTGCAGGCGCTCGACGATGTCCTCGCGGGTCAGCGCGTCCGCGGTGGCCGTGAGCCCGACACGCGGCACCGACGGATAGCGTTCATGCAGCACTGTCAGCGCGCGGTACTCGGGCCGGAAGTCATGGCCCCACTGGCTCACGCAGTGCACCTCGTCGATGGCGAACAGGCTCAGCTTGCCGCGCTCCAGCATGGCGTCGAGCTGGGCCAGGAAACGCGGGGTGGTGACCCGCTCGGGCGCGGCATACAACAAAGTCAACTCGCCGCGCATCATCTGGCGCTCGATGTGTGCGGCCTCGTCCATCGTCAGTGTGGAATTGAGGAAGGCCGCGCTGACGCCGGCTTCGTGCAGTGCGCCCACCTGGTCGTGCATCAGCGCGATCAACGGCGACACCACGATGGTGGTGCCCTGGCCGGCACGCTGGCGCACGATCGCCGGGATCTGGTAACACAGCGACTTGCCGCCGCCGGTGGGCATCAGTACCAGCGCATCGCCGCCACCCACGACATGGTCGATCACATCCTGCTGCGGACCGCGGAAGGCGTCAAAGCCGAAGACTTCGCGCAGGACGGCACGGGCAGAGTTCATGGCGTGATTGTCTCGCACCACCGGCGGATGAAACGCCGCCCGGCGGGTGGGAGGCGCGCCAGGCGTGCTGCGGTACACTGAAACGCCCCCGCGACACCCCGCAGGGGCCCCTGCATTCGCTGAGTTGCCGGCCCCATGACGACTCGAAATCGATTTCTCGCCCGACTGTGCGCCCTCGTCTTCCTGGTCGGGTGCGGAGCAGCGGTGCACGCCAAACGGGTGGCGCTGGTCATCGGCAACGACAACTACCTGCAGGTCGCGCGGCTGGAGAAGGCCGGCAACGACGCCGATGCGATGGCGCGCGAACTCCAGGCTGCCGGCTTCGAGGTGCGCAAGCACCGCGACCTCAATTTCAAGCAGATGGTGGTGGCGTTCGAGGCCTTCTTCGACCAGGTCAAGGGGGGCGACGAGGTAGCGGTGTTTTATGCCGGCCATGGCGTACAGACCGAACGCGGCAGCTACCTGCTGCCAATCGATGTCGAAGGCGAGACCCAGTCGCAGATCGAGAAGGTTTCCTACTCGGTCAATGGATTGCTGGAAGAACTCGACAAGGTCAAGCCGCGGTTCAGCCTGATCATCGTGGACGCCTGCCGCGACAACCCGCTGCGCTCGCGCGGACGCACCATCGGTGTGGCGCGGGGCCTGAACGCACCGGACCTGGCCCGGGGCCAGATGGTGGTGTTCTCGGCCGGCAAGAACCAGAAGGCGCTGGACTCGCTGAACGACAAGGACACCAACCCCAATGGCGTGTTCACGCGCGAGTTCATCTCCCGCATGCGCCAACCCGGCCTGAACGTGGAGGCCATGGCGCTGGATGTGAAGACCTCGGTCGAGCGCCTGGCGCGTACCGTCAACCACGACCAGCGCCCGCTGATCGTGAACGACTCCACCGGGGAGTTCTACTTCTATGCGCCCGGCGCTGGCACTGGCGCGACGGCCACACCTGGCAGCACACTGGCCAACGACGCGGCCCGCGAAGACCAGTTCTGGCAGGACACCAAGGCGACCGACAACATCGAGGGTTACCAGGCCTACCTCGGCATCTACCCTGGCGGCCGGTATGCCGGCCTGGCCCGCGCCAATATCTCGCGCCTTCGCAACCAGGCGGGTGCAGCGCCCGCCGCGGCACCAGCCCCCGTGGTGGCGGCCGCCAAGGCACCGGCGCCCGCCGCCGCGCAGCCAGCCAGCATCAGCGCCACCAACACGGCTGCGCAGCCCACGCCAGCTTCTCTGCCGGAGCGACCCATTCCCGCCAACACTACACGCGTGGTCGCCAGCTACAGCCTGGCCAACGGTGACAGGTACGAAGGTGAAACGGTGGGTGCGGTGCGCACCGGCAAGGGCACCTATTCGTTTGCCAATGGCGACCGGTATGCGGGCGAGCTGCAGGACAACCTGTTCACCGGCAAGGGGGTGATGACCTTTGCCTACGGCGATCGGTACGACGGCGACTATGTGCGCGGCCAGAAACACGGCCGGGGGACGTATGTGTTTGCCAACCGGGACCGTTTCGAAGGCACGTTTGCCGACAACCTCTACCAGGGACAGGGCAGCATGGCGTATGCGAATGGCGACCGCTTCGACGGCAATTACGAGCGTGGCATCAAGCAGGGGTACGGCGTGTACCGGTTTGCCAACGGCGACCGCTATGAAGGCAACTTAGTCAACAACCTGTTCAGCGGCCAGGGCAAACTGTTTCTGGCCAACGGCGACCGGTACGAAGGTGGTTTTTCCGGCAACGTCAAGGAAGGCGTCGGTGTGCACCACTTCGCCAACCGGGACCGGTACGAGGGCATGTTCCGAGCCGGCGTGCAATCCGGTGCCGGTACCCACTTCTTCGCCAATGGTGACAAGTACGTGGGATCATTCGAGGCGGGTGTGCGGCACGGCAAGGGCGTGCATACCTTTGCCAATGGCCAGGTCAAACAGCTGGAATACGTCAACGGAGCCGAGAAAACCAATTGAAATTGCCGACCTATACCCGGGGCCAGGCCCTGCCGGAGATCCTGCAGCACCGCATCGCCATCCTCGACGGCGCCATGGGCACCATGATCCAGCGTTTTCGCCTCGACGAGGCACAGTACCGCGGCGCGCGCTTCAAGGATTTCCACAAGGACGTCAAGGGCAACAACGAGTTGCTCAGCCTGACGCGCCCGGACGTAATTGGCGACATCCATGAGGCCTACCTGGCTGCCGGCGCCGACCTGATCGAGACCAACACCTTCGGCGCCACCACCGTGGCGCAGGCCGACTACGACATGGCGGACCTCGCGGACGAGATGAATCTCGCCTCGGCCCGCCTGGCGCGCGCCGCGTGCGACAAGTTCTCGACGCCGGACAAGCCCCGTTTCGTGGTGGGTGCGCTCGGACCCACCCCCAAGACCGCCAGCATCAGCCCCGACGTGAACGACCCGGGCGCCCGCAATGTGTCGTTCGAGCAACTGCGGGCGGCCTACCATGCGCAGACGCTGGCCCTGATCCAGGGCGGCAGCGACGTGCTGCTGGTGGAGACGATATTCGACACGCTCAATGCCAAGGCGGCGCTGTTCGCCATCGACGAGGTATTCGAGCAGACCGGCGAGACGCTGCCACTCATCATCAGCGGCACCGTGACCGATGCGTCCGGCCGGATCCTGAGCGGGCAGACCGTCACCGCTTTCTGGTACAGCGTGCGCCACGCCCGGCCGCTGGCCGTGGGGCTGAACTGCGCGCTGGGCGCCGCCCTGATGCGGCCCTACATCCAGGAGCTCAACCGGGTCGCACCCGACACCTTCATCAGCTGTTACCCCAACGCCGGGCTGCCCAACCCGATGTCGGAGACCGGCTTCGATGAAACACCCGAGGTGACATCGCGGCTGTTGCGCGAATTTGCCGAGCAAGGGCTGGTGAACATCGTGGGCGGGTGCTGCGGCACCACGCCGGAACATATCGGGGCGATATGCGCGGCCGTTGGTTCACTGGGCACCCGCGTGCTGGGTGGCCCGGGGGTGTTCGCGCGCGCGGCCTGAACGGCGGCGGCGCGGGCGGGCAGGTAAAGCGCCTGTGCGCCCAAGGGCAACCATGGAGCGTGGCTGCATTTCTTTAAAGTGTGCCGAAGGAGATCGAAAAGGGGCAGGTAGGGCAAGTGTGGGCTCGCACCAGCGGCGGATCGGCGGTTTTCGCCATGTTGCTCAAGCAGGCGGGCGGTGTCGGAATTTCAGGACAAATTGATACGGCGCTGGGTAGACGCTTGTAAAGAGATCCAGCATGCGAGTTGCAAAATGGGGAAACAGCCCGGCAGTGCGACTACCCGTCGCCCTGGTGCAGGAGCTCGGGATTTCGGATGGTGACGCTTTGTTGCTGTGGCCGGTGACGCGCAAGGCCCGTCAGCCAGCCTGTGTGGCTGTCGAGCGCCAGCCCGTAAAACGGGAGCAACTACAGGTTGCGCGCAGGTACCGCGCACCCTGGCCTGCCGACTTCGGCTTTGACCGCGACGAGGCGAATGCCGGAGCGTTGAGAACTTTCGTTGATACCAATTTGCTGAATGAATTCGCGGACGTGCTGCGCAAGAAGCGCGCAACCGCACTGGCAGGTGCGAAGGTACTGTGCGACACCGTGATTGACACCTGTGAGGTGTAGGACATCAGCGTCCGTATGAACCAGACGCCCTGGCCGATCGGTGCCGGCGGCCAATGTTCATTCGATTTGCCTGTTGACACGCCATTCAAGGCAAAATGGAATCATGCGACTGCAACCCGACCACATTGCCGTGATCAAGCGTGTCACAGCGCAGGTGCTGGGCGACGATGCCCGCGTCACGCTGTTTGGTTCGCGCGTCGACGACCACGCGCGCGGGGGCGATATCGACCTGTTCATCGAGACGCCAACCCCCCTGCCCAACCGTGCAGTGGCGGCGGCGCGGTTGGCTGCCAGCATCGAGCGGCAACTCGGCGGGCGTCAGATCGACGTTGTGCTGGT
>JANMZX010000493.1:0-8868 GCA_031383745.1 Rhodoferax sp.
CAGGACGTGATCGGCACGCACTTCTTCAGCCCGGCCAATGTGATGCGCCTGCTGGAGGTGGTGCGCGGCGAAAAGACCGGCAAGGACGTGCTGGCCACCGTGATGGCGCTGGGCAAGAAGATCAAGAAGACCACCGTGGTATCGGGTGTCTGCGACGGATTCATCGGCAACCGCATGATCGAGCAGTACAGCCGCCAGGCGGGTTTCCTGCTTGACGAGGGCTGCACGCCGGCCCAGGTCGACAAGGCGGTCGAGAAGTTCGGTTTTGCGATGGGTCCGTTCCGCATGGGCGACCTCGCCGGCAACGACATCGGCTGGGCGATCCGCAAGCGCCGCGCCCTGGAGCGCGCCGACATGAAATACAGCCGCACTGCCGACAAGCTGTGCGAACTGGGCCGCTTCGGGCAGAAGACAAATGCCGGCTGGTACGACTACGTGCCGGGCAAGCGCGACGCGATCCCGTCCGACGTGGTGGTCAAGATGATCGAGGCGCATCGCGCGTCGCTCGGCGTCACGCCACGCAAGATCTCCGACGACGAGATCGTGCAGCGCCTGGTGTTCGCGCTGGTCAACGAAGGTGCGCACATCCTGGAAGACGGCATCGCATCCAAGGCCAGCGATATCGACATGGTCTATATCACGGGGTATGGCTTCCCGATGCACCGTGGCGGCCCGATGAATTACGCCGACCAGTTCGGGCTGTTCAATGTCGTGCAGGCGATGAACCGGTTTGCCGCCAACCCGCTGGACGACGCTGCGTTCTGGAAGCCGGCGCCGCTGCTGAGCAAACTGGTGGCCGAAGGCAAGACCTTCAACTAGACCCAGCTGCAGACGCCAAGAGCCACCGCCTGCCGCCCGTACGGACGCAGGCCAGACCCACATCGATTGAACCAGGAGCCACCATGACCAATGCCGTAATCGTTTCCACCGCCCGCACCCCTCTGGCCAAGAGCTGGAAGGGCTCCTTCAACATGACCCACGGCGCCACGCTGGGCGGCCATGCGGTCGAGCACGCGATCAAGCGCGCCGGCATCGACGCCGGCGAGGTCGAGGACGTCATCATGGGTTGTGCGAACCCGGAAGGCGCCACCGGCGCCAACATCGCGCGCCAGATCGCACTGCGCGCCGGCTGCCCGATCACCGTCTCGGGCATGACGGTCAACCGCTTCTGTTCCAGCGGGCTGCAGACGATTGCCATGGCCGCGCAACGCATCATCGCCGGTGAAGGCGATACCTATGTGGCCGGCGGTGTCGAGAGCATCTCCTGCGTGCAGCAGGAAATGAACAAGCACATGCTGGCCGATCCGTGGCTGGCCAAGAACAAGCCCGAGATCTACTGGAACATGCTGCAGACCGCGGAGCAGGTGGCCAAGCGCTACGGGATCGGGCGCGATGCGATGGACGAATATGGCGCCGCCAGCCAGCAAAGGGCCACCGCCGCGCTGGCCGCAGGCCTGTTCGACGCCGAAATCGCGCCGATCACCGTGACGATGGGCGTGGCCGACAAGGTCATGGGCCTGACCACGAAGCAGGTGACGGTCAGCAAGGACGAAGGCATCCGCGAGGGCACCACGAAGGAGGGCATCAGCGGCATCAAGCCCGCCATTCCCGGGGGTGTGATCGCGGCCGGCAACGCCAGCCAGTTCTCGGACGGCGGCGGCGCGGTGGTGGTGATGAACGAAGCCTTGGCGCAGAAGAAGGGCCTGCAGCCGCTCGGCCGTTTTCTCGGTTTCGCGGTCGCCGGCTGCGAGCCCGACGAGATGGGCATCGGCCCGGTTTTTGCGATTCCCAAGGTGCTCAAGCGCCTGGGCCTGTCGGTGGGCGACATCGACCTGTGGGAACTCAACGAGGCGTTCGCGGTGCAGGTGCTGTACTGCCGCGACAAGCTCGGCATTCCGGCCGACCGGCTCAACGTGAACGGCGGCGCGATCGCGGTTGGCCACCCGTACGGCGTCAGCGGCCAGCGCCTGACCGGCCATGCCCTGATCGAAGGCAAGCGCCGCGGTGCCAAGCGGGTGGTGGTGACGATGTGTGTCGGCGGCGGCATGGGTGCCGCCGGCGTGTTCGAAGTGCTGTAGGAATGGGATTTCGCAGCACCCTCGACTTCCTGCTCTACCAGTGGCTCGATGTCGGGTCGCTGCAGCAGCGGGAGCGCTTCGCCGACCATTCGCGCGAAACCTTCGATGCGGTGCTGGACACCTGCGAGCGCATCGCACGCGAGAAATACGCACCTTTCAACCGCCTGGTGGACACCCAGGAGCCGCGTTTCGATGGCGAGAAGGTGATCCTGCCGCTGGCCACACACGACGCACACCAGGCCTATGTGGCATCCGGCATGCTGGGTGCCGCACAGGACTACGACATGGGGGGCATGCAGCTGCCCTACACGGTCAATGCCAGCGCAAATGCCTTCTTCGCCCTGGCCTCGGTCAGCATCGGCAGCAACATGCTGACTGTCGGCAATGCCAACCTGCTGCTGGTGCATGGCACGCCGATGCAGAAGGCGGTGTTCGCCGCCAACGAATTCTCCGGCCGCTGGGCCGGCACGATGTGCCTGAGCGAGCCCCAGGCCGGCTCCAGCCTGTCGGACATCACCACCCGCGCCTTGCCCGATGGCGCTGGCGCGCAGGATGACCCGCTGGGGCCGCGCTACCGCCTGACCGGCAACAAGATGTGGATCTCCTCGGGTGAACACGAGCTGACCGAAAACATCATCCACCTGGTGCTAGCCAAGATCCCCGGGCCGGACGGCCAGCTGATCCCGGGCACCCGGGGCATCTCGCTGTTCATCGTGCCCAAGAAGATGGTCGATACCGACGGGCGGCTCACCGGCGAACGCAACGACGTCGCGCTGGCTGGCCTCAACCACAAGCTGGGCTGGCGCGGCACCACCAACACCCTGCTCAATTTCGGCGAGGGCAAATACCCGGTGGGCGGGCGCTCGGGTGCCGTCGGTTACCTGGTCGGCAAGCCCCACGAAGGCCTGCGCTGCATGTTCCACATGATGAACGAGGCCCGCATCGGTGTTGGCACGGCTGCGACCATGCTGGGTCTGGCGGGTTATTACGCCTCGCTCGACTATGCCAGGCAGCGACCGCAGGGCCGGCCCGCGGGCACGGCGGGCAAGGACGCGTCCAAGCCCCAGGTAAGGATCATCGAACACGCGGACATCCGGCGCATGCTGCTGGCACAGAAGTCATACTGCGAAGGCGCGCTGGCGCTGGAGCTGTATTGCGCACGCCTGGTCGACGAGGACCATACCGGCGCCGAGGGTCCGGCCGGAGAGGCACGGCTGCTGCTGGAAGTACTGACCCCGATCGCCAAGAGCTGGCCCAGCGAATGGTGCCTGGAGGCCAATTCGCTGGCGATCCAGGTCCACGGCGGCTATGGCTATACACGCGACTTTCCGGTCGAACAGTATTGGCGCGACAACCGCCTGAACATGATCCACGAGGGCACCCATGGCATCCAGGGCGCCGACCTGCTCGGACGCAAGGTGCTGATGCAGGACGGACGCGCGCTGCAACTGCTGGCTCAGCGCATCGCAGCCACCAGCGCAGTGGCGCTGGGCTTCGAGCGCCTGGCAGCCAATGCGCCGCAACTGGACGCGGCATGGGCCCGGGTGGAGCAGGCCACGCACGCGGCCTGGTCGACGGGCCAACCGCAGGAGGCGCTGGCCAATGCGGTGCCCTACATGCAGGCCTTCGGCCATGTGGTGCTGGCCTGGATCTGGCTGGATGTGGCCGTGGTGGCGCTGCGTGATGCCGTGACAGCCGGTTCGGCCGCCGGCATCGGCGTGCTCGGGGCCACAGACTATTTCTATCGCTATGAATTACCCAAGATCAATGCCTGGTTGCAGGTTGTCGAGCACCGCGACATGACCTGTGCCACACTGCCCGAAGAGGCCTTTTGATGTCATTCTTCAAGAAATACAACGGCACCACCAACCGGCGTCTGGCGCGGCTCGAGACGCTGATCTGGACCCTGATCTACGGCGGGCTGCTGAGCCTGGTGGTCGGGCTGTTCATGGGGCGGCGCGAGGAGGGGGCGGGCGGCGACCTGGTGGTGATTGGCATCGGGCTCGCCGTGGCGGGGGCGGTGCTGGTGTACGTGCGGTCACGCCTGCGCGAAGAACACTGACCGGCCCGCCACTCGTCGCTCCTGCCCAGGCACCGACCGTATTCACATTGGACTTTCCCATGACGCGCACGATCCAGCAATTGTTCGACCTGACCGGCAGGACCGCCCTGGTCACCGGCGGCTCCCGCGGGCTCGGCCTGCAGATGGCCCATGCGCTGGGCGAAGCCGGCGCCCGTGTGATGCTGAGCTCCCGCAAGGCGGCCGACCTCGAGCATGCGGTCGCCGAGTTGCAGTCGGCCGGGATCGACGCCCGCTGGATTGCTGCCGACTGCGCGGCCGAAGAGGACATCCGCCGCCTGGCCGATGAAACCCTTGAGCGCATGGGGCGCATCGACATCCTGGTGAACAATGCCGGCGCCTCCTGGGGAGCGCCGGCGCAGGACCATCCGGTGGCCGCGTGGGACAAGGTCATGAACCTCAACATCCGCGGCTATTTCATCCTCAGCCAACACGTCGCCAAGCGCTGGATGATCGACAACGGTGGCGGCCGCATCATCAACATCGCCTCCATCGCCGGCCTGGGCGGCAACCCGCCCGGCATGCAGATGATCGCCTACAACACGTCCAAGGGCGCCGTGATCAACTTCACGCGGGCCTTGTGCGCCGAATGGGGCCAATACAAGATCAACGTCAATGCGATCTGCCCTGGCTTCTTCCCCAGCAAGCTCACCGCCGGCACCTTCAAGGTGTTCGGCGAGGAGAACCTGGCCTCGCATGCTCCGTTGTTGCGTCTGGGCGATGACGAGGACCTCAAGGGCACCACGCTCCTGTTCGCATCGGACGCCGGCAAGCACATCACCGGGCAGTGGCTGGCGGTGGATGGCGGTGTATCCACGGTAACCGGTGGCTGAGCCTGCGATGTCGCTGGATTTTGGCGTCGATGTCCCCTTCGTGCGCCACCTCGGCTTCGAATTGCTGCGTTTTGACAGCGGCGAATCCGAATTGGGTTACGAGGCCCGCCCGGAACACCTCAATTCGCACAGCGTCACCCACGGCGGTGCCACGATGACCCTTCTCGACGTGACGATGGCGCGCGCCGCGCGCAGCGTGCAACCCGACATGGGTGTGGTCACGATCGAGATGAAGACCAGCTTCATGCACCCGGCCAGAGGCCGGTTGACGGCCAGGGGCCGGCTGTTGCATCGTACCCAGACCATGGCCTTCACCGAGGCCAGCATCTTCGATGCGCAGGGTCGGCTGTGCGCCCAGGCCACCGGCACCTTCCGTTATGTCCGGCGTGGCAGCACGCCCTCCGAGGGCACCGCCGGCGCCCCCCCTCTTGCCACCGATTGAACAGGAACAACACACCATGCCCAGCAACCAGCAGATCCTTCTGGACAATCGCCCGCAAGGCGAGGCCAGCGCCGGCAACTTCCGGCTCGTCACGGTCGACACGCCGCCCTTGCAGGAGGGCCAGGTGCTGGTACGCCACCATTTCCTCAGCCTGGACCCGTACATGCGCGGGCGCATGAACGATGGCAAGAGTTACGCGCAACCCCAGGCCCTGGGCCAGGTGATGGGCGGTGGCACCGCCGGCGAGGTGGTCGAGTCGCGCTCCGAGCGCTTCCAGGTGGGTGACCAGGTGGTGGGGATGGGCGGCTGGCAACAGTACAGCGTGGTCGACGCCACCCAGAACGGTATGCTGCGCAAGGTCGACACCACCCATGTGCCATTGAGCCATTACCTCGGCGCCGTCGGCATGCCGGGCGTGACCGCGTGGTACGGCCTGGTGCGCATCTGCGAACCCAAGGCGGGAGACACCTTGGTGGTCAGTGCAGCCACCGGCGCCGTGGGCAGCGCGTTCGCGGCGCTGTCCAGGGCGCGCGGCTGCCATACCGTGGGCATCGCCGGCGGGCCGGACAAATGCCGCTATGCCACCGAGGAACTGGGTTTCGATGCCTGCATCGACTACAAGCAGCATGCGGATGCGGCGTCCCTGTCGCGCGCCCTGAAGGCCGCCTGCCCCAAGGGTATCGACGGCTATTTCGAGAATGTCGGCGGCATGGTGCTCGACGCCGGGCTGCCGCGCATGAACACCGTCGGGCGCATTGCCGTGTGCGGCAGGATTTCCGGTTACGACGGCGCACCGATACCGCTGGCAAACCCGCAGCTCATCCTGGTGAGCCGGCTCAAGGTGCAGGGCTTCATCGTCGGTGAACATATGCAGGACTGGCCTGCTGCCCTGTCGGAACTGGCCGGCCTCGTCGCCAGCGGCAAGCTGCGTCCGCGGGAGTCGGTTGCCGACGGTCTGGCGGCCGCGCCCGAGGCATTCCTGGGCCTGCTCAAGGGCCGCAACTTCGGAAAGCAGCTGGTGAAACTGGTCTGATTCCGTTGCAAGGGGATTGCCATGGACCTGGAATTCGCAACCCACGAGGTGACCAACCAGGCATCGCCCCTGGTGGATTACGACCTGTTCACCGGCAACGCGGCGTTGCGTGCCGCGTTGGCATTCAACGCACCACAACTCGACACCGGGCCGTTGGCGCTGCTCGGTCGGCAACTCGGCACGGCGCAGATGCAGACGCACGCGCGCCTGGCCAATGTGTTCACGCCGCAGTTGCGCGGCCATGACCGCTTCGGGCGGCGCATCGACGAGGTCGAGTTCCACCCCAGCTACCACGTGCTGATGGCCGCCGCGGTGGCGGCGGGCCTGCACGGCTCCGCCTGGGCCGCCAGCGCCGGTGCGGGGCAGCATGTGGCACGGGCGGCCGGCTTCATGCTGTTCACCGAGCTGGAGCCATCGATCCTGTGCCCGATCTCCATGACCTACGCGGTCACGCCGGCCCTGCGCGGCAACCCGCGCATCGACGCCGACTGGTCCACCGGATTGACCAGCCGTGACTACGACCCGCGGCTGCTGCCCTGGCGCGACAAGTCGGGCCTGACCATGGGCATGGGCATGACCGAGAAACAGGGCGGCTCCGATGTGCGCTCCAACACCACGCGCGCCACTGCGCAAGGGGAGGATCACTGGGGCAGCCGCTACCGGGTGGTGGGCCACAAGTGGTTCATGTCGGCCCCCATGTGCGACGCGTTCCTGATCCTGGCCCAGACCGGCGCCGGCCTGTCTTGCCTGTTCCTGCCGCGCGTCCTGCCTGACGGCAGTCGCAATGCGCTGCAGGTGCAGCGACTCAAGGACAAACTGGGCAACAAGGCCAACGCGAGCTCCGAGGTCGAGTTCCACGGGGCGACCGCCTGGCTGGTCGGAGAGGAGGGGCGTGGCATCACGCAGATCCTGGAGATGGGCACCCTGACGCGGCTCGATTGCGCGCTGGGCACCAGCGGGCTGATGCGCCAGGCACTGTCGATCGCTCTGCACCATACCAGCCAGCGGCAGGCCTTCGGCAAACCACTCGACGCCCAGCCCCTGATGCGCAACGTGCTTGCGGACCTGGCGTTGGAGAGCGAAGCCGCCTGCGCCCTGGCAATGCGGCTGGCGCGTGCATTCGATCGCGCGGACCAGGCACACGAGCGTCTGCTGGCCCGCATCCTGACGCCAATTTCCAAGTTCTGGATCTGCAAGCGCGGCAGCCACTTCGCACAGGAGGCGATGGAGTGCCTTGGTGGGAATGGTTATGTGGAGGAAGGCGGCGAGGGCGTGATGGCGCGCATCTACCGCGAGATGCCGCTGAATTCCATCTGGGAGGGCGCCGGCAACATCATGGCGATCGACTTGTTGCGCGCTCTGCGCAAAGGCGATACGCGTGACGTGCTGCTGGCCGAACTGGCGCTTGCACGCGGACTGCATCCGGCCCTGGACGGCCTGGTTGCCGCCTTGCCCCACCGCATGGAGGACATGTCCACGGAGGTGGAAGCACGTCGCCTGGCACAGGACATCGCACTGGCCATGCAGGCCAGCCTGTTGTGCCAGACCGCGCCGCCGGCCGTTTTTGCCGCCTTCTGCGATTCCCGCTTGGCCGGAGACTGGGGACAGGTGTTCGGCACGCTGGGGCGGGGGGTCGACCTGGACGCGATCCTGGCACGCGCCCGGCCGCAGTGAGCGTGGACCCTGTGGACCGGTTCACACCGGCGCTCCTCCAGTGGACCGTCGACGACTTCGATGCGCTGTCGCCATCCAGCCTGTACAACGTGCTGGCGCTGCGCTCCGAGGTGTTCGTCGTGGAACAGGCGTGCGTGTTCCAGGACATCGACGGGCTCGACCCGCTCGCCATGCACCTGCAGGGTCATTCCGGCGGCATCCTGGTCGCCTATGCCCGCTGCTTTCCTGCGGGAGCGAGTTTCCCGGAGGCCAGCATCGGCCGGGTCGCCACCCGCAGTTCCGCTCGTGGTGCGGGCCTGGGCCATGCCCTGGTGGCGCGCGCGTTGCAGGCGGTGGTCGACCGGTGGGGCGTGCAACCAGTCCGCATCGGGGCCCAGGCCCATTTGAAGCATTTTTACCAGCGCCACGGCTTTTCAGACGTGGGCAGGCCGTATCTTGAAGACGGCATCGAGCACCTGGAGATGGTGCGGATGCCATGAACCCATTCAACCTAGATTCGGCGGTTGACCGCTTGTTTCCGCTTGCAACTCCATATGAACATTGAGTTTTGTACCCACGACGGAGTTCACCACCTGGGTGGGAGCACTACGCACCCGATCGAGCCGCGCTGCGGCACGCTGGCGGCGTTGCTTCTCCTCGCGGGCATGAGCCCGCAGCGTCGTCGCGCCTTGCCAGCCCACCACATCGCAGCCCGCTCGGGCGCGTCCAACTGCCGAATCTAGGTTCAA
>JANMZX010000497.1:0-14527 GCA_031383745.1 Rhodoferax sp.
GTGCCCATGGTGCGCGGGTCGAAGTTGCCGTGCCACTTGCAGAAGTTGATCATCTCCTGGTAGATGCGCGCAAAGGTGCTCTCGGGCATCACCGCCTTGACGTCCTTGAGGCGCCCATCGGCACCCCACATCTTGCCGCCGTTGCGGATCATCACCGGCATGGACGCGTCGACGATGATGTCGTTGGGCGAATGGAAGTTGGTGATGCCGCGCGCCGAGTCGACCATCGCGAGCTCCGGGCGGTAGGCATGGCAGGCGTGCAGGTCGCGCTTGATCTCGTCCTGCTTGGACTGCGGCAGCGTGGCGATCTTGTCGTACAGGTTGGCCATGCCGTTGTTGACGTTGACGCCGATCTCGTCGAACAGCTTGCCGTGTTTCTCGAACGCGTCCTTGTAGAAGATCCTGACGCAGTGGCCGAAGACGATCGGGTGCGACACCTTCATCATCGTGGCCTTCACGTGCAGCGAGAACATCACGCCGGTCTTGTGGGCGTCCTCGATCTCCTTTTCGTAGAACTCGCACAGCGCCTTCTTGCTCATGAACATGCTGTCGATGACCTCGCCCGCGAGCAGCTTGGTCAGCGGCTTGAGCACCTGCGTCCGGCCGGCCTTGGTGATGAGCTCCATGCGCACGTCGCGCGCCTTGTCCAGCGTCATCGACTTTTCGCCGTGGTAGAAGTCGCCATGGTGCATGTGCGACACATGCGAGCGCGAGGCCTGGCTCCATTCGGCCATGCTGTGCGGGTTCTTGCGTGCCGACTCCTTCACCGCGCGCGGCGCCCGGCGGTCGGAGTTGCCCTCGCGCAGCACCGGGTTCACCGCGCTGCCCAGGCACTTGTTGTAGCGCTGACGAATCGCCTTGTCGGCGTCGTTCTGCGGGTTCTCGGGGAAGTCTGGCAGCTGGTAGCCCTTGGATTGCAATTCGCGGATCGCGGTGACGAGTTGGTTCTGCGAGGCGCTGATGTTGGGCAGCTTGATGATATTGGTGTCCGGCAGCAGCGTCAGGCGGCCGAGTTCGGCCAGGTTGTCGGGCACCTTCTGCGCATCGGTCAGGAACTCGGGGAATTCACCCAGGATACGGGCCGCGACCGAGATGTCGCTCTCGGCCACCTCGATGCCGGCCGACGCGGCGAAGGTGCGTACGACGGGCAGGAAGGCGCAGGTCGCCAGGAACGGCGCCTCGTCGGTCAGGGTGTAGATGATCTTGGATGGTGTGGCGGTCATGGGCGGCAACTTCCGGGGGTTGGGGGGCGCTGGGCGGACGCCATGACTTTATTCGATTTTTGAGGGGCAATTCGTCGGCGCAAGGCCATCTGCGACGAAGACCGGATTGCGCTGGGGCACTTCCCGTCAGCTTGGCGCAAGCATCTGGCGGCGTACAGCCCTTGGTGACCTGCGCGTGTCTGATGTTCCTGCCCGGCGCTGTATTCGTACCTGCAGACCGGCGTCGACGCGGACCAGCGCATGGGCCAGTTCGTGCTGACCGGCTCGCAGCAATTCGGCCTGATGTCCACCATCACCAAGAGCCTGGCTGGCAGCGTCGGTCTGGTCCAGCTGCTGCCATTGGCACTGCAGAAACTCGAGACCAAGAACTACTCTGACAGCCTGCTTATCAATGGGCACGGCGAATTTACCGCGATGTATGGCGACGCCCGCTACGGCATCGAGTCGGCCATCGAACAAAGCCGCCGCCACGAACGCATTCTGTGCAAACTGCTGGAGCGGTTGGACATCGCAGGACGGAGTCATAAGAAGCCAGACTTTCACCACGTTGTGATGGTGCACCCCAAGGCCATCATCGAACGTCCTCAAGCCAACGCGTTTGACACGAGCAACTTGATCAAGGCGGACCAGTTCCCGACCTGGCATGCCCGGTTCATCGACAAGCAAGGCTAGGGAGCCGCGCTTCGGAATGTTCTCAACATCCGCAGCCAGGAAACCATACAGGAATGGGCCGAGAAGTTGGTGCGGCAACATCGGCTGGCCAACCTGCTTGCCCTGTCGGATTTCATCCAACCCCAGGCGCCCAAGGTTTCGGCCGAGCCGGTAGTAACCCTGAAGCTGCCAGATCGGGCAGTCGTTCCCCAGCCGAAACCCGAACCCAGGGTGGAATGCGCAGTTTCGCCACACACGCCTGTTGCCACTACTTCACCAGCAGGTGACGCCGGCAAACGCTTGATCTGCGCCACCTGCAGCGCCAAGATCAGCTACCCGGAAGGCAAGTCTTGTTGGAACAACGCGAAGCGGTTTGGCGGATCGCAATATTGCCGGGAGCATCAGGCGGCGTTCTGAGGCCAGTGGAGCAGCACCACAGTCTCATCCCCACAGCAGTATTACCCAATTAGAATGTGGTAAGACATTTCTAGGAGGCGCACGCCGTGTCCACCACCCTCACTGTCAAAGGCCAGGTCACCATACCCAAGCAAATCCGCGAGGCGATGGGTCTCCGGCCTGGTCAAGGGGTGGATTTTTCCGTCAACCGCGACGGGCAGGTCGTGCTGCACAAAGCTGCCGGCACCCAAGGCAAATCAACTGCCAGACCGCAACTCGACCGTTTCGATGCGGCCCGCGGCAAAGCTGATGTGAAATGGCGCACGAAGGACTTGATGGCCCTGCTGCGCGGCTGATCCACCACTACTGGCCAAACACATGCTGGTAGACACCAACGTCCTGGTGGACGTGCTGGAAAACGACCCCGACTGGGCCGAGTGGTCCGTCGCGCAACTGCGCGCCCAGGCGCAGATCCACCGGCTGTTCATCAACCCCGTCATCTACGCCGAACTGTCATTGGCCTTCACCACTGTGGAGGCGCTGGACGAGGTGTTGGCCACGCTGCAAATCCCCGTCGTCGACATCCCGAAGCCAGCGCTCTTCCTGGCCGGCAAGGCATTTGTGAAATACCAACGGCAGGACGACACCAAAACCAATGTGCTGCCCGAATTCTTCATTGGCGCCCATGCCGCAGTGGCTGGGTTTCCACTGTTGACGCGTGATGTGCGGCGGTACGCAGGGTACTTTCCGACGGTGCTGCTCATCTCACCTGAACCGAATTGACAAACAAGACATGAAAAGCGGCAAGGTCTTGTTCCTCACGCCCGACGGAAATCGCCTTGGCTGGATCAATGACGACGGCAGTTTGGGGGATGTAGTCAGATTGACTGATATGAATACGGTTCTGGCCAAGCTCGCCGAAACGAAGCCGCAGGCACCCACGTGACCGAGTCGAGAAATGTGAGGGGAAACACCATGAACCCGCTGACGGATGAAGAACTGCTGGCGCTGATCCACGACCTGGAAAGTGACCGCGTGGAGCGCAAGCAGACTTGGCGAGGCGATGCGCCTGAAAAAGGCCGGCAGGCTGTTTGCGCGTTTGCCAATGACTTGCCGAACCACCGTTCACCTGGTGTGCTTATCGTGGGTATCAAGGACGATGGCACGCCGACGGGCCCCCAATTTGCAGTGAGCGATGAGTTGCTGTTGACCTTAGCCGACATCAAGACAGACGGCAGGATCACGCCACCGCCCACACTGACCGTGGCTAAGCGCGGTTTCTTGGACCATGATGTGGCAGTGGTCACCGTGTGGCCGGCCGACGCGCCGCCCGTTAGGCTGGACGGGCGTATCTGGATTCGCACCGGTCCCCGGCGAGGGCAGGCATCTGCACAGGATGAGCGGGTTCTCAACGAAAAGCGACGCTATCGGGACCAGAGTTTTGACACCCACCCGGTGCTTGGAAGTTCACTGGATGACCTCAGCCGCAGCTACTTCGAGAACGAGTACCTGCCGCAGGCCGTGGCGCGCGACGTACTGGAGGTGAACGGTCGCAGCTACGAGGAGCGGTTGGCCTCATTGGGCATGGTTGCCAGTGTCGATGACCCGATACCGACGGTTGTCGGCTTGCTGGCCCTGGGCAAAAGCCCGCGGACTTGGGTGCCATCGGCCTATATCCAGTTCTTGCGCATTCGGGGAACGCAGTGGGGCGACCCAGTCGCCGACGAGGCAGAGATCGACGGCAACCTGGACACCATGTTGCGGCGGCTGGATGAGAAGCTGAAGGCCGCCTTGACGGTATCGGTCGATTTCACGTCGGGCACACCCACCGATGTGAGGGCGATGCCGTATCCACTATCAGCCTTGCAGCAATTGGCGCGAAACGCGGTGATGCACCGGACCTACGAAGGCACCAATGCGCCGGTGCGAATCTATTGGTTCGATGACCGGATCGAGATCAGCAACCCAGGGGGGCCCTTTGGCGCGGTGACCCAAGAGAACTTTGGCCGCCCAGGCGCAAGCGACTACCGCAATCCGGTCCTGGCGGGTGTCCTCAAGAACCTCGGGTTTGTGCAGCGCTTCGGTTTTGGGATTGCAGAGGCTCGTCGCGCCATGACATCCAACGGCAACCCGATGCCCGACTTTCAGGTCGAAGCAGCCAACGTACTCGCCACCTTGCGACTCGGCGCGACAGGGGGTGCGTCATGAGCGTCCCGGTTCTGACCTTTTTCAACAACAAGGGAGGAGTCGGCAAGACGTCCCTGGTGTTCCACCTTGCCTGGATGTTTTCCGAAATGGGCAAGCGGGTGGTTGCCATCGATCTGGACCCGCAGGCCAACCTCACGTCGGCATTTCTGTCGGAAGCGACTCTGGAAGAGCTTTGGGACCCCCCGATGCCGCCCAGGGGAGGCACAACGATCTTCAAATGCATCCAGCCACTGACGAAAGTGGGAGATATTCAACAGCCAATTGTTCAGAGCATTCACCCGCGCCTGCATTTGGTCCCCGGCGACCTCGCCTTGGCAGGCTTTGAGGACCAGTTATCGGGTGCGTGGAGAGATGCCATGGGATCAGATCAAGATAACCTGTTCCGGCCATTCCGTTTGCTCACATCCTTTTGGCAGGTGGCGCAAATGGCCGCACGGGACCACGATGCTGATTTGATTCTGGCTGACGTTGGTCCCAATTTGGGAGCGATTAACCGCTCGGCCTTGATCGGAAGTGACCACGTTGTCATCCCAATGGCAGCGGATTTGTTCTCACTTCAAGGGTTGCGGAACCTGGGGCCAACGCTGGCAACTTGGCGTTTGGACTGGACAAAGAGAACCAGCAATTGGGAAAAGCCGGATTTCGCATTACCTGAGGGAAAAATGCAACCACAGGGCTACATCTTGATGCAACACATGGAGCGGCTGTCGCGTGCTGTAAAGGCCTACAAAAAATGGGCGGATCGCATTCCGGGAACTTACAGGGAAAGTGTGCTGGGGCAAGCTTCGAACGCCGGTATCGGACCCAACGATGGGAACTGCCTCGCGCAGTTGAGGCACTACCGCAGTCTGGTACCCATGGCTCAGGAGGTCCGCAAGCCCATCTTTCATCTGAGTTCAGCGGATGGTGCGATTGGAAGTCACTCGCAGGCGGTGCGCGATGCATGGAGCGACTTCAAGGCGCTCGCGGTGAAGATTGACGTACGGCTTCTTTCACAGAGTTGCTAGTGCCCAGTCAATGGTGCGCGCCCCTACTCCCCCCGCCCCGTAAACGCCAGCAGATCCTGCAACTGGTCGTCCACCCGCAGCAGTTCCCGCCGGATCCCCGCATGGCGCCGCTCGGCGATACGCTGCGCCAGGCCCACCAGGGGCGCGCCGAGCCAGCCCGGCAAAGGTTTGCCGCTGCGCGCAAACGGCGCGCAAACCCGCTTGGCATAGGCCTTGAACGTGTGGCTGACGATGTCGTCCTCCAGCGACACGATGGTCTGGTAGCTGCCGGGGTCGCCCTGGCGCCCGCTGCGGCCGAACAGCTGGCGGTCGATGCGCCGGGCGTCGTGGCGTTCCGTGGCCAGCACATGCAGGCCGCCGAGCTCGGCCACGCCGGGGCCCAGGCGGATGTCGGTGCCGCGCCCGGCCATGTTGGTGGCCACCGTGATGCGGCCGAGCTCGCCGGCGCGGGCCACCACCTCGGCCTCCTCCTGGTCCTGGCGCGCGTTGAGCACCTGGTGGT
The DNA here is from genome assembly GCA_031383745.1 of Rhodoferax sp. Classification (GTDB taxonomy): domain Bacteria; phylum Pseudomonadota; class Gammaproteobacteria; order Burkholderiales; family Burkholderiaceae_C; genus CAISIP01. Next base: position 5,988 of record JANMZX010000497.1, read on the forward strand.
GCAGGCCGTCGGCTGTCAGCAGTTCGCTCAGGTGTTCCGATGCTGCCACCGAGCCCGTGCCCACCAGCACCGGGCGGCCCTCGGCATGCAGGCGCTGCAACGCGGCGACGATGGCAGCCCACTTCTCGTCGGCCGTCACATACACCGCATCGGGCAAGTGCCGGCGCAGCACCTTGCGGTTGGTGGGGATGGTGACCACTGGCAGGCGGTACACCGCCCACAGCTCCGATGCCACCTCGCGCGCGGTGCCGGTCATGCCCGCAACACGCAGATAACGGCGAAAAAAACGCTGGTAGCTGATGCGCGCCAGCGTCTCCTGCTGGCCGGTGATGGCGCAGCCCTCCTTGGCCTCGATCATCTGGTGCAGCCCGCGTTCCCAGGAACGATCGGCCATCACGCGGCCGGTGTATTCGTCGACGATCTGGACCTTGCCGCCGCGCACCAGGTACTGCTTGTCGCGCTTGAACAGGTACAGCGCCGACAGCGCCCGGCGCAGCAGTTCCTCGCGCCGTCTGGGCCCGACCCACACGCCCCCATACGCCTGTGCCAGCTCGGTCGCATGGCGCTTGCCACGCTCGGTGAGTTCGACCTCGTGTTCGCGCGGCCGGATGGCAAAGTCCACACCCGTGGTCAGCTGACGCGCCATACCAACCGCCTCGGCGTAGACCTGCTCTTCCTGGCTGGCATCGGCCATGTTGGAGATGATCAGCGGCGTGCGCGCCTCGTCGACCAGCACGCTGTCGACCTCGTCCACGATCACGAAACACAGGCCGCGCAGCAGCAGCCGGCTGGTGCGCGCCTGCGTGGCGTGCAGGCCCTCGATCTGCAGGTGCACATGGCGCTCGTCGCGCCCCAGCATCAGGCGGTCCTTGAGATAGTCGAACACCAGCTGCTTGTTGGTGCCGTAGGTGATGTCGCAGGCATACGCCGCGCGGCGCGCCTCGGGCGACATGCCTTCGGTGATGGTGCCCACCGTGAGCCCCAGGAACTTGTAGACCGGCTCCATCCACGCGGCGTCGCGCAGCACCAGGAAGTCGTTCACGGTGACGATGTGCACCGGGATGCCGGCCAACGCAGCGGCACAGGCCGGCAGCGTGGCGGTGAGCGTCTTGCCCTCGCCGGTTTCCATCTCGGCGATCTTGCCCTCGAGCATCACGCGGGCACCCAGCAACTGCACATCGAACGGCCGCATGCCCAGGCGGCGGGTGCAGATCTCGCGCACCACCGCAAAGGTGCGCGCCACCAGGGGCTCCTGCAGGCCTTCGCTGTACAGGCGCCGGCGCAGCTCGGGGATGGTCTCCCTGATCTGCCGGTCGGTCAGCGCACCCAGCGGCTCGCCTTCGGCATGCACCTGGGCCAGGAACGCGCCACGGCCCGGTCTGCGACCGTAGGCGCGCTGGCGGATGAAGCCGCCCAGGCTGGCCGCCGTGCGGTCCAGCCAGCCGTCACGCAGGTCCTCACGCTGCGGGTAGGGGCCCAGGGCGATGCCCGGCCGCAGGACGGAGCTGTCAGACATTGAACTGCCGCAGCAGCAGGCGGCGGAAGGCGCGGTAGATCTGCAGGCCCACCGGCTCGGCCGCGTGCTCGAAACGCACGAACACCCGCGCGCCGAGGTAGTCGGAGCGCACCTCCGCAGGCAGCGCGAGTTCGAGCTGGAACACCTGGCGCAGCGTGGCCAGGCCCTGCTTGTCGCGCGGGTCCACCGCGATCGGGCCGCCGCCGGCGGTGCCGAGCGCCGCCGTGGGCACCTGGGACGACGCGCCCGGCACCTCGCGACGGATGCGCGCCGGTATTGGCCGCGCGTCCCAGCCGGCGAGCATCACCTCGACGCCGCGGGTGTCCTGCCGTACCAGGGCGATATCGTCCTGCAGCAGCGCCACGCGCGCCGTCAGTTCGCGCGGCTCCACCACATACGCCACGAGCTGGCCCTTGCTCAGGAAGCGCCCGGGCAGGTCGACCGCATTGGGCACGATGAAGCGACCGGCAGCCGGGCTGCGGAACACCAGCTCCGACGCGCGTTCGCGCGCCCGCTTCAGGTTGGCCTGCGCGGCGATGATCTCCTCGCGCACCATGGCGGCCTGCACCCGGTCGGTCGGCAGCAGCGCCTGGTACTTGGCCATCAGCTCGCCCAGCTGGGCCTCCAGCACCGCCACGCGGGTGGCCAGAAAGGGCTCCTCTGCGCGGATCAGCGGCTGGCCGCGGACCACCTCGCTGCCCACCGGCGCCAGCAGACTGACGACAAATCCGTCCGCACCGGCGCGCACCTGGGATTCCTCGGGCACCCAGATGACGCCCTCGGTGCGGGTCCAGCTCGGCGCCGGCACAAAAAACAGCAGGCCAACGGCGACCAGCAGGAGCAGCAGGCTGGTGGTCAGCGCCCGCCCGCGCTGGCGGCGCAGATTGGAGCTGCCCACCAGGAACGACATGCTCTTGCCCACCGGCATCACGACCTGGGTCGCCACCGCCCAGATCGCCAGCACGACACCCACCACGAAGAACTTGCCGGCAATGAAGGTGATGATGATGAACGAGATGAAGATCCGGTACACGAACGAGGCCGTTCCGTAACCCGCCATCCACAGGCGCTCGCCGGTGGAATGGGCCGGGCTCTCGGCATCCTTGATACCCAGCACATAACGCTGGAACAGGTAACCCAGGTAGGTGTTGGAACGCGCACCGAGGTTGGGTATCTCGACCGCGTCCGCCAGCACGTAGTAGCCGTCGAAACGCAGCAGCGGGTTGCCGTTGAACAGCAGCGTGGAGACGCCGCTGATGAGCATCACGTTGTAGGCCACGGCGCGCACCGCGCCCGGTTCGACCGCCAGCCACACGAACAGCGCCAGCGCCCCGAGGAACAGTTCCACCGCGATGCCCGCCGCCCCCACCACCATGCGCTGGCGCTTGTCCCGAAAGCCCCAGGCCGAGGACGCGTCGACGTACGGCACCGGCGAAAACACCAGCAGCATGAGGCCGATCTCGTGCACCTCGCCGCCCCAGCGGCGCGTGGCATAGGCATGCCCGAGTTCATGCAGGCTCTTGACCACCGGGTAGACAAACCAGAGCAACACCAGGTTCTTCGGGTCGAGCACGCGGTCGGCGATGTTTTCGGTCAGGTCGGTCCAGTGCGAGGCCGCCAGCACCGCACCGGTGCCCACCACGGCCAGCCACAACAGCAGGCCGAACCAGCCGAACAGCGGCTGCACCAGCGGCAGGGTCCGGCGCAGGAAGCGGTCGGGGTCGAGCAGTGGAAAACGCAGCGCCAGCGGCGTCCACAGGCGGCGACGCCAGACCATGCGCTCGTTGCGCTGGTAGCGCCGGAACACCTCCATGCTGTCGGGCGGCACGTCGCACAACAAGGCGTCGGCGGCATGCAACTGGCCCAGCAGGCGGATGGCGTCTTCCTGCGTCGGGGCAGCGTCACCCAGATGGGTGCCGGCCGCCTCCCAGATCGCCTGCACCGTGCGTTCGCCATCCATAAGGCCGATGAAATGGTGCGCCGCCGGCGAGAAGCGGTGCGAGCGCTCGGCGGCCTGGTCCTGCAGCACGAACCAGACCTCGTCGCGAAACGACTGGCGCAGGATCCGCGCATGGGCCCGGATGCGCGGCTTGAGCCCGGCAACCCGGTACCAGGACGGGCTGAACAGGGTGTCGCTCATGCTGGCAGCGCGCGCACGGCCCGGGGCTTCACGGCCGGCTCAGGGCCACCAGGACCACACCCACATGCGCATCCAGTGCACCAGCTTGTGGGTCCATATCCAGAACAGCTTGCGCTGCTCCACGTGTATCTTGCCCACGCCCTCCATGCCCGGACGCAGCTTGGCGGTGGCGCCCCTGGCACTCGCCTCGACGCGGAAGAAGTTGCGGCCCTGGTCGACCACGGACACCGGTGTGATCTTGTCGATCACCACGGCGATCTCCTCGTTGGGCATGCTGGTCAGCGCCAGGCGGCCGGTCTGGCCGACCTTGACCTCGGTGATGTCGCGTTCGTCGACCTTCATGATGACGCGGTAGTTGTCCAGTGGGGCGAGTTCGAACAGCACATTGCCGCGCTCGACCGCCGCGCCGAGCGACTGGCTCAGATCGCCCTTGACGATCACCGCGTCGAATGGCGCCAGCAGCCGGGTACGCGTGACCTGCTCGTCGACCAGTGCCATCTGCGCCTGCACCTGGGCGGCCTGCGCCTCGAGGATGCGGGCCTTGGCGCGGTTGCCCTCGGCGATGGCCTGGCGGCGCTCGCTGCCCTGCTGCGCCGCCTGGCTGATGAGCTTCTGGCGTTCCAGCCGCAGGTCGCGGTCGTCCAGCGCGGCCAGCACGTCGCCCTTGCGCACCACGTCGCCGGCGCGCACCCGCGCCTCGACGATGTAGCCCTGCATGGCCGCGGTGACCGCGCGCTGCACCGAGCCCTCCAGGTTGGCATCCGCGGTGATCACGTAGTCGCCCTCGACGATGGCGAAGAACGCCACCACCGCCGCGATCAGCAACACCCACAGTTTCAGCGCGATATGGCGCGGGCCCACCAGGTGGCCAAACTGCGTGGCCGCACTGTCGAGCGCCTTGTGCACCAGCCAGCGGTCCTCCTTGCGCTTGACGTCGAGCATCGGGCCCACCAGCAGGGCGGCGTGTTCGCACAGCTCCACCGTGCGGGCGTCGAACTCTGCGCCGGTGGGCAGTTCCAGCACCAGGGCACCGAGCACCTTGGCCCCCGCCGTCAGCGGGATGGTGCACACCGCGCCGGTGCCGTGTTGCTGCAGCAGTTCCGCATGCGCCCGGTTGACCTGGAACGGGCCGTCCTTGCGGGCAGGAAACACCACCGTGGCCAGCTGGTCGGCAGCCTCGTCCATCGCACCTTCGATGGCACGTACCAGATTCGTCTTCTTGGCGAAGGCCGAGCTGTGCGACAGTGCGCGCAGCTGGATGTGGCGCCCCTTCATGAAGCCGATGCTGACCCGCTCGCAACCGAAGGTGGTGGCAAGTTCGGTCACCACCGCCGTGGCAGCCGCCTGGAAGCGCTCGTGCTGCAGCGAGGTGGCGATCAGCTCCAGCACGGTGACCAGCCGCGCCTTGCTGGTGAAGGTCTTGCGCCGGGCCAGGGCTTCGAGCCAGCCGATGCCCCATCCCAGGTGCTGGACCAGTTCGTGCAGCGCCGCGCCGGAGCGGCCTTCCACCTCGAGGGCAGCGGCGCCATACAACTCGTCGTCCACCAGGATCGGGTGCGCCAGGAAGACCGGGTCCTGGCGGCGTGCGGCGCGGGTGACACCGTCCACCACCACCGTGCGTTGCTGCAGCGCCTTGTCGACCACCGCAGCCAGGCGCGGGCTGCCTTCCACACCCTCGGGCCAGACCGCCGCCGGCGCGAAGCTGGTCGAGCCGTGCGGCCGCAGCACCACCACGGCCCGGATCACGCCTTCGATCGCGCGGCACTGGATGTCGAGCCAGCTGGCCGCAAAGCTGTGCACGTCCGAGGCGTGGGCCAGTCGCGCCCAGGCGGTGGATTCAAAACTTTCCGGGTGGCCGTCACCCGCCGCCCGTCGGGCGTCGGTGATGAATGTGATTCCGTCGTCTCCTGCCACTGGTGCGTCCCGCCCTCTGTGCCTGATATGAATCGGCGGTGCGGCCGGCGCGCTAGCGCAGCGCCTCGCCGACGCTCTGGATGTCGCTCTCGGCCAGCGTGCCCACGGCCTGCTTGAGCCGCATGCGGTAGATGAGGTAGTCGTAACGCGACTGCTCGAAATCCCGCTTGGCCAGGTACAGGTCGCGCTGGGCGTCGAGCACCGGCAGCAGCGCGAACAGGCCGGCCTTGAGGCCTTCTTCCTTGGCCTCCAGCGCGCTTTGCTGCGCCACCACCGACTGCCTGAGCGCCTGCACCAGGTTCACGGCGCCCAGGGTGCCGTCATACGCGGCCCGCGTGAGCCGCTCGACGCCACGGCGCTCCTGCTCCACGTCTTCCTGGGTCTTCTGGTGGCGGTAGATCGCCTCCTGGGTCACGGCGCTGGTAAGCCCGCCCTCGAAGATCGGCACCGTCAGGCGCAACGACATGTCGGTGGTCTCGACATTGCTGCCGCCGCCGAACAGGGTGCTGCCGGCATCACGCCGGTTGCGGTTGAGCAGCAAGTTGACCGACGGGAAGTGCCCGGCACGCTGGCGCTCGATCTCCTGGCGCGCCACCTCGACCGCGGCGGTCTTTGCGCGCAGGCCCAGGTTCTGCGCCATGGCGGACTCGACCCATTGTTCGACCGACGCCGGGTTCGGCGTCTCGAGCGCAAACTCGTCCTTCAGCGACTGCGCCGTCTCGACCACCTTGCCGGTGATCTCCTTCAGGCCCTGGCGCGCGTCACGCAGCTTGTTGCTGGCCTCGACCTCGCGCGCCTGTGTCACCGCAAAACGGGCGGCCGCATCGTACTGGTTGGTGATCGTGCCCAGCCCCATCTTGAGCCGCTCGCGGGCCAGATCGAGCACCTTGCCCACCGCCGCGCGTTCGGCCTGGGCCAGCGCCAGGCTGTCGGCGGCGGCCAGCACCGACAGGTAGGCGGCGGTCGTGCGGATCTGCAGGTCCTGCTCTGCGGCCAGCACGCTGAATTCTGCCTGCTGCACCACCGCCCGCGCCTGCTCCAGCCGGGCGATAAGGTCCTTGCGGAAGATCGGCTGGTTGATCGACAGCGTGTCGCTCTTGGTCGGGAAGGTGGTGGAGCCAGCGCCGAAGATCGGGTTCTGACTCTCGATGATGCGCTGGCGCGTCTTGGTGCGCTCGAAGTCCAGCTTCACCGTGGGCAGGAAACCGGCCTTCGCCTGGTCCAGCGCCATGCCGATGGCCCGGGCCTCGGACTGCGCGGAACGGAACCGCGGGTCGCTCTGGCGGGCCAGGTCGTAGACCTCCTGCAGGGTTTCGCTCCGGGCCGGCAAAGGCGCGAGCAATGCCGCCAACAGCCCGGCGGCAGCGGCAAGCCGGTGGCCACGATGCGCAGAAAAGATGGTGTTTCCAGTCACGAATCCGTCCTCTGTTGCAACCGTCGATAGGGGTTGGCGGAGGGCCTGACCGATACCGGAGGCCACCTGATGAATTAAGTCTACCGCAGTGTAAGCAATGTTACAGCCTACTTCCCGAACTGCACGCTGCATTGGATACCGGCCGGGATCCTGTTGTCCGGGTTGGGCAACTGCAGGCGCACGCCCAGCGTGCCGCTGGCGGCGTCGACCACCTTGTCGACCACCACCACCTGCGCCTGGTAGGCGCCTGGCAGGAACGGGGCGAGGTTGACCCGCGCCGGCATGCCGACACGCAGTGTCTTGAAGAACCGCGCGGGCACGACGACCTCGACGTTCAGCGGGTTGATCTGTGCGAGTTTCAGCACCACCGACTTGTCGCTGCGGATGAACTCGCCGGGCACCAGCCGGCGCTCCACCACCACACCGTCGATCGGGCTGATGATGGTGCGCAGCTTGAGTGTTTCCTCGTCGCGCCGGAGCTCCTCTTCGCGCAGGCTGACTTCGGTGACCAGTTCATCCTTTTCCTGGGTCGAGATCAGCTGCTTCTGGGCCAGGGTCTCGCTGCGCTCCAGCTTGCGCCGGCCGAACTCGACCCGCGCCTGCGACAGCTTGACCGCCGCCGACTCGACGCCGGACTGCAGACGGGCCACCACCTGCCCCTTGCGCACCAAATCGCCTCGGCCCACTGCCACCTCCTCGAGCACACCATCCACCGGGCTGCCGACGTTCACCACCATGAAGGGCTCGACCAGGCATTCGGTGCCACCGCTCCCGGAGACGCCGGCGGGCGGCGGCGGCAGTGGCGCCGGTGTGCGCAGGTCCATCGGCCTGGCCTCGCCAGCCAGTGGCGGAAGCACCACCTGGGCCGATGCACCGTGAACCAGACATGCCACCACCACCCCTGCCGTCAATATCCTCATGCGCGCTTTCTGACAATTGGTTGAACGAGTTGCCGCCGCCCGACCGGTGCCACACGGTGGCCAGGCCAAACGATGCTACCACCGGGGACATGGGACAGGGCTGGCGCAGGGAGATCCTGCCCGCGCGGCCTCAGCGGCGCAGGCTCCCGGCCAGGGCGCGCAGCAGCCTGCGCGTGACCACTCCACAGCGCCGACCCGCCCAAGGCGGCCGCACGGCATGCAGACCGGCCAGGCCCAGCGTGACGGCCAGCGTGTCACCCGCCAGGCCCGGGGCGTCCTGCGCGTCGGGCAGTCCGGCCGCAAGCACGCCCAGCACAGCGTCGCGCATGTCGACAACCTGTTCGGCCTGCACCACGGCTGCAGCAGCATCCGGCCCGGACAGGGCCTCGGGCTCGGCCGACTCCAGCAGCGGCGCATGGGCTGGCGCCTCGGGCAGGGTGACCACATCGGACACGAAGAAGGGCTGGAACAAGCCGCCGGACAACCGGCTGCGTTCCTGCGCACCCAGGCTGAACAGCTTGCGGAACAACTCGGCGTCCAGCAGGGGATCGGGCTGGTCGATCGGATCGAGCAGGTCCGACGACGCCTCCAGGCGGGCCAGGAGATCCAGCAACCCATCCGCCAGTGCCACGTCAT
>JANMZX010000510.1:0-1548 GCA_031383745.1 Rhodoferax sp.
GCGCAGCGTGGGCACGATCGTGTTGTCGGGCGCGGTCGACATCCCTTGCGCGCCTGCGCGGCTGCACGCGGACTGGGGCAGGGAGATGGCGCGCCTGGGCCTGGAGGCCGGGGACGTCGAGGCGCTGTCCCTGGCGCGCTCGCGCACCCGCTGGCCGGACTACCGCCAGTGCGTGCAGGCGGTGTCCGGCTGGACACATGCGGCGGGCCTGCAGGACGTGCTCGCCGACAGTGAGGTCGCCCTGATGGCTTGTCGTGGCGCGCGGTACCACCACGATGGCCAACAGTACGGCAGCGCGGTGTTCTGCAACCTCTTCCTGAGCGAGGACAAGGGGCTGGACCTGCATTTCCCTGCGGCCGGCCTGCGCATCCCGCTGGTCCGGGGCACGGTGGTGGTGTTCGATACCGCCCAGCCGCACGCCGTCATCGATCGGGGCGGCAGCGGTTTCGATGTGGACGACTTCCCGCCGGGCCGGGACTGCGCCCAGGTTTTCCTGACCTGGGAACTGCCGGTGGAGAACGCGCTCGTCGCGCAGGCGCTGGGCATCGCGTTCGACGTCGCCGCGCCGAGCCCCGTGCCGCTGCATGAAGAGGGGCTCTGGCGCAACGGCGCGCCGGCCCGCGTGTGCCCGGCTTCCGGGCGCTGGCTGCAGGGTGGTTGACCGGTGGGCGAGGCGATGTGCGCCCCCGGCGGACGTGAACGACCGAATTGCAGCTGGAGGAGTCGGTCGCCACAGTCAGTTGGCTGGCAAGGCAGTTGCGTGATTCTGGCTGCCGGTCAGCCGCCGTCAGTGTGGGCCTGCAATCGACCTCAAGCGTGCACTCGACCGCGGAGATTCTTGTCCGTAAAGCAGTCGTCGGTTGGTGTGGTCGCTGCCTCGGCCATGGCACCAGCGCGGCCGGCCGCTGCATGAACTCCAGCGGGCCCATCACCAGGTTCGTCGTACGCGTCTCTGCGCGTGGAGATTGTGCGCCACCCAGGCAACAGGCGCACAGGAACCTGGCAAGACGCCAGACAGCCCCTGTGGTCCGAGGTCGTTGCCACGGGCTTCGCGGTAGAGGCAAAGCGCTGGATGGTCGAGCGCACTCATGGCTGAAACCAGCGCGCACGCCGCCTGATGGCACAACACGACCGATCCAACTGGGCCCCGCTCGCCTGGGTCTGGCTCGACGAAGCGCGTATCCTTGCCACCTGACTGGCAAGATGGAACAGTTCGTTCACGCTCTCTCAGCCAGCTCCAAACCCCGACTCAAGCGCGTTGGGTGCGATGGGGAAGAAAAATGGACGTTTGAAGACACACTATCCTCCGCCACGCGAAATGGCTAGACTCAAGCCGAACTTGCGATTTTTGCCAGCCAGCACATTGGAGATCGACATGAACGCCAACTCGAAACGGACTATCTTCACCCTCCTAACGCCGCTGGCTATGACCGCGTTGATCGGCGCAGCGCCAGCAGGGGCTGCGACGTTTCGGCTGCAGGCCGGAACCGAAGGCACCTGCATCACCCAAGGGATCGACGTTACCCAGAGTCAAGGCTTCGAGCGGGT
>JANMZX010000513.1:0-1527 GCA_031383745.1 Rhodoferax sp.
ACCAGGTGGCGTGGCGGATGCGGGTGTTCAGCCGCCAGCACCATGGCCTGGGCCGCCCGCACCGGGTCGCCCGGCTGGCTGCCGCTGCCGGCCGCGGTGGCGTGCAGGCGCGCACCTGCCGTGGCGTCGTACTCGGCGATCCGCGTCGGCGTCTGGCGCAGTGAACGGCCGGCGAAATCAGTGCGGAAGGGCCCGGGCTCGATGCAGGTGACGCGGATGCCCAGTGGCCCCACTTCGGCTGCCAGCGAGTCGGACCAGCCCTCGACCGCGTGTTTGGACGCCGCATAGTGGCCCGAGCCCGCAAACCCGACCAGACCGGCCACGGAGGTGATGTTCATCACATGCCCCGCGCGCCGTGCCCGCATGCCGGGCAGGACAGCGCGCGTCATGGCAAACAGGCCGAACACGTTGGTGTCGAACATGGCGCGAATCTCGCCGTCGTCACCCTCCTCCACCGCTGCCTGGTAGCCATAACCGGCGTTGTTGACGAGCACGTCGATGCGCCCGAAGCGCCCGTGTGCAGCCGCCACGGCCGCGGCGATCTGCGTGTTGTCCGTGACATCGAGGTCCAGCACCAGGCAACGGTCACCATGGCCCTGCGCCAGGTCGGCCACCCGACCCCTGTCGCGTGCCGTCAGCACGGCGCACGCGCCACGCGCCAGCACACACCGGGCGAGTTCGCGGCCGAAGCCGGTGGAGCAGCCGGTGATGAACCAGACCGGGGAATCAGTGGAGGCAGACGACATGGGGAGGGGTTCCTGAGGTTAGGGGTGCACCCACGGTGTGGGCGCGATGGTCAAGGCGAGGCGGGGCGGGCTCCGGGTGTCTGCGCCCCGGCGCGTAGCAGCGCGCCTGCGTGGGCTCGCCATCGGGAGCGCTTCATGGCGCGCCCTCCTGGTCGCAATCCATGGCCTGTGCCAGGGCGAACACCTTGCGCAAGGCATCCGGGTCCCCATGCGCGGCCGTCGATGCCAGCAGGGCCTGCGCCACGGCAGGCACGCTGCGCAGCGGCACCACCGCAATGCCCTCCTCGCTGGCCACCAGCACATCGCCTGGCGACACCACGACGCCGCCGCAACACACCGGCACGTTGACCTCGCACGGGCCGGCCTTGGGGCCGGAATACGGTGCCGTACCCAGCGCATAGACCGGAAAGCCGGCGTCGCGTGCCTCGGCCACATCGCGGTAGGCGCCGTTGACCACCAGCGCCGCCAGCCCGCGCTCGTCGCGCGCATGGCGCAGCAACTGGAAACCGCCCAGGCACCAGTCGCGAAAACCCTGCGCGTCCACCACCAGCACATCGCCTGGCTCGACCAGCGTCAGCGCCTTGACCAGCCCGAGGTTGTCGCCAGGCGGGCACTTGGCCGTGCTCACCACACCGGCCACCGGGATCGCACGGCCGCCCAGCGCCCGGACCGAGCCATCCATGGTGTACATGCGGCCGACCAGTTCGCTCACCCGCGTGACGTCGGCGCGGGCGATCTGCGCCACCAGACCGGCGCCCGGACGCAGGAAGCCGCTGCGCAC
>JANMZX010000531.1:0-2533 GCA_031383745.1 Rhodoferax sp.
GGCTGTGTGTCATGCGGCCGGCCTTCCTGGCGCTGGGGCCGCGCCGACCAGTGCCTCCTGCACCACCCACAACCGGTCCTGCCCCCAGGTGGACACGTCACCGACCCGGAACGAGGGCACACCCCACAAGCCCAGCGAGAACATCTCGGCGCGGTTGGCCTCTGCCACCGCACGCCAGCCGTCGTCCTGCAGCGCCAGCTGCGCGGCGTGCCAGGGCAGGCCGGCGCGTTCGGCGATCCGGCGCAGACCGCGGTCGCTGCCGGCATCGATGCCCTCGGACCACACGCCGCGCATGAACGAGGCCACATAGTCCTGCCCCTTGCCCAGGCGCTCGGCCAGCGGGATCAGCGCCATGCCGCGCTCTGTCGGTTTGCCCAGCGGATCGTTGAGGCGCCCGAACGGGATCTTGCGGACATAGGCCTCGCGTGCCGCGTCCTGGCTGATGTATGTGCGCTTCTCGCGTGGCACTGGCAGGCCGCGCATGACCATCGGCAACACGTAGCGCAGCCGCACCGGCGCGCCGGTCAGGCGGCCCAATGCGAATACCCGGGGCGTCACGATGGCGGTGTAGGGGCTGCGCAGCGAGAGGAAGAAGTCGATCGGCGTGTCATGCGTCGCTGGCACCGGTGCGACGAGGTCGGCATCGGGCGGGAACATCAGCCCGGTGGCGCCATCGCGCTGTGCGCCGAGGTCCTGCAGGCGCTGTTCCAGGTGGTAGAGGCGGTCCAGGCCCCAGTACCACTCGCCTTCGTAGAAAAAGGTGGCGCCGAGGTAGTGCCCCAGGCGCTGGCGCAGGCCGTCGGCGTCGGTGACATGGGCGTCGGCGTCCGCCGGGGGCACCGGAACCAGCGGCCCGCCGGGCCAGTCGGTGCGCGCCAGCGCCGCAGGGTCTTGCCACAGGGCCTGGGACAGCGGGCCCGCGAGTTGTGCAAAGCGCCCGCCCTGGATCGCCGCCACCAGCAGGCACAGCGCCTGGTGGATGGCCTGGGTGGTCGGCTGGCTGCCAAGGTCGACGAAATCCAGGCCGCGGTGACGCGCCAGCAGGGCAGCGTCACGGCGGCTGTAGGCCACCAGTTTCTCGCGCTCCGGGGCGGCGCTGGCGGGCGGCACGCCCACCACGTGTGGCACCAGCACGATCTGGTAGCGGGCCAGCAGGCGCGGCAGCACCCCGGCAGCCAGGGCGCTGTAGGGATCGTCAACCTGGTGGAAGTAGTGCACCACATGGCCTTCCCCGCGCCCGCGGCGCGCCTTGTCGGCCTTCGCGCGCTGCGCCATCAGGCGCTCGCGCGACAACAGGCGTTGCGTGATGGCCGGCATCAACAGGCTTTTGAGTGACATGGGGTGAAACTTCGGGTCGGACGTTACCGTACACTTATGTATTGTCGTGTCGCGAATGTAGCACTACCCGCAGGTCGGGCTCTCAGGGTTTTCGCCAAGCGGGCGCTGGCGTGGCCACAGCTGCGCATCGAGCGAGGAGAATCACCGGCCATGACCACTGCCAGGAAAACCCGAAAACCCGTCGAGTCGTCACGCTTGTCCCGCGACGACTGGCTCGACGCCGCGTTCCAGGCGGTGGTGGAGGGCGGTTTCGACAAGGTGCGGGTGCTCGGTCTGGCCGCCACGCTGGGGGTGACCCGCGGCAGCTTCTACTGGCACTTCGACGACCATGCCGAGCTCATCGGCGCATTGCTGGCGCGCTGGCGCGAACGCGAACTGGCCGCCAACCGCAGCATCGAGGCAAGCACGCTCGAGGACCCGCAGCAGGACCTGCAGGCGGTGCTCGAAGCCGCGCTGGCGCACGCCGGTGTCGACCTGGAAAACATGCGTTTCGAACTCGCTTTGCGCGGCCTGGGCCGGCGCGATGCCAGCGTGGCAAAAATGCTGATCGAGGTGGACCAGCAGCGGCTGCGCCTGTTCGAGGGCAAGTTCCTGCGCCTGACGCACGATGCACGCAGCGCCGCCGACCTGGCGGCGCTGTTCTATCTGGCCATCGTGGGCAGCAACCAGGCGCTGAGCCGGCCGTCGAGCCCGCCGCAGACCAAGGAGTATTTGCGCGCGATCATCACGGACTACCTGATCAAACGGCATGCAGTTGCGCCGGGAGCGCCCCCGGACTGAGTCGCATCGGTGCGCTGGCGTCCATGACGCGCGGCTATCGGCTCCCGTGCAGTTCCTGTTCTGCGAGCGCCGCCAGGTCGCCGAGCGCCTGCAGTTCGCTGCCCCCGAGGTTGCGCGGCCGGTGGTCGATCAGGCATAACGTTCCGACCGGGCTGCCATCCGGCGCCCTGATGCGGTGGCCGGCATAGAAGCGCACCCGTGGGGCGGCCGTCACGAGCGGGTTGTCGGCGAAGCGCGCATCGAGCAGCGCGTCCGGAACCACCAGCGCCTGCGCGAGCAGGATCGCATGGGCACAGAAGGACACTTCGCGCGGTGTCTCCTGCGCCTGCAGGCCGGCGCGCGACTTGAACCATTGGCGCTGCGCATCGACCAGAGAAATCAGGGCGATGGGAACATCGAAGAGCTGTGTCGCCAG
>JANMZX010000545.1:0-5394 GCA_031383745.1 Rhodoferax sp.
CACCGCCGGATTCGTCGCCGTGCTGGTGGGTTTCACCAGTTCGGTGGCGATCGTGTTCCAGGCGGCGCTGGCTTTTGGCGCCACACCGGCGCAGGTCTCGTCCTGGATGTGGGCACTGGGCATCGGCATGGGCCTGTGTTCGCTGCTGCCATCGTGGTGGTTGCGCAAGCCGGTGATGGTGGCCTGGTCCACGCCGGGCGCGGCGGTGCTGGCCACTGCCGGTGTGGCCGGCGGGTTCAGCATGGCCGATGCGGTGGGCGCCTTCATGGCCTGCGCGGCGCTGATCACGCTGTTCGGTGTCACCGGCTGGTTCGAACGCATCATGAACCGCATTCCGATGGCAATCGCATCGGCGCTGCTGGCCGGCGTGCTGGCGCGTTTCGGCCTGCAGGCCTTCACGGCTGCGCAGACGGCGCTGTCGCTGGTCTTGCTGATGCTGGGCAGCTACCTGCTGGCGCGCCGTTTTTTACCCCGGTACGCCGTTGTCCTGACCCTGCTCGCCGGCGTGTTGCTGGTGGCGCTGCAGGGCCGGCTGAGCCTGTCCGCCCTGCGTCTGGACTTCGCTCTGCCGGTGTTCACCCAGCCCCGGTTCGGCTGGAGTGCACTGGTGAGCCTGGCCATCCCGCTGTTCGTGGTGACCATGGCCTCGCAGAACCTGCCCGGGGTGGCTGCGATCAAGGCGGCGGGATACGGCGGGGCGAACGGCATTCCGGTATCCCGGGTCATCACGCTGACCGGTGTGGTCACCTTGCTGATGGCGCCGTTCGGCGCCTTTGCGCTCAACCTGAGTGCCATCACCGCGGCCATCTGCATGGGCCGCGAAGCCCATGAAAACCCGCACAAACGCTATACCGCCGCCATGTCATGCGGCGCCATCTATGTGGTGATCGGCATCTTCGGCGCCACCTTCACCGCGCTGCTGACGGCCTTTCCGAAGGAGCTGGTGGCGGCGATCGCTGGCCTGGCCCTGCTGGGCACGATCGGCAACGCGCTGGCGGTGGCGCTGCAGGAGGAACCCCACCGCGAGGCTGCGGCGATCACTTTCCTGGTGACCCTCAGCGGCGTGGCCATCGCCGGCATCGGCTCGGCGTTCTGGGGCGTGGTGGCGGGTGGCATCGCGATTGCGGTGCAACAATACGGGCGCCGCAACTTCTGATGGCTACCCATCCCATGCACATCCTTTTTGTCGCCGACCCCCTGGAGTCCTTCAAGATCCACAAGGACACCACGTTTTCCATGATGCGCGAACTGCAGCGGCGCGGCCATCGGGTATCGGCCTGCGAGCTGACCGGCATGGCCTGGACCAGCGGCAGCCTGGTGACCGCGGCCACGCGCGAGATCCGCCTGACCGGCGACGCCCGCGACTGGTTCAGCGCGGTGCCCGACGCGGGTGGCCCGGCGCGAGCGGCCTTGAAAGACTTCACCGCGGTGGTGATGCGCAAGGACCCGCCGTTCGATTCCGAATATTTCTACGCCACGCACCTGCTGGAGCAGGCCGAACGCGAGGGCGCGCGGGTGTTCAACCAGCCGCGCGCCCTGCGCGACCATCCGGAAAAGCTGGCCATCATGGAGTTCGCGCAGTTCTGCGGGCCGACGCTGGTCACCCGCAGCGCTGCCGACATCAAGCGCTTCCATGCAGAGCACCGCGACATCATCCTCAAGCCGCTCGACGGCATGGGCGGCACCGGCATCTTTCGCGTGCGCGACGACGGGCTCAACCTGGGAGCCATCACCGAGACGCTGAACCGCGACGGCGCACAGTCGGTGATGGTGCAGAAGTTCCTGCCCGCCATCGCCCGGGGCGACAAGCGGGTGCTGGTCATCGGTGGTCAGCCCGTGCCCTACTGCCTGGCGCGCATCCCGCAGGACGGCGAGGTGCGCGGCAACCTGGCCGTGGGCGGCAAGGGGGTGGCGCAGGCCCTGTCGCCGCGCGACCGCGAGATCGCCGAGGCGCTGGGCCCGGTGCTGGCTGCACGCGGCCTGTTGCTGGTGGGCGTGGATGTGATCGGTGACCATGTGACCGAGATCAACGTCACCAGCCCCACCTGCTTTCAGGAAATCAGCGACCAGACCGGCTTTGACGTGCCGGCGATGTTTGTGGATGCCCTGGAAGCCGCGATCGGCTAGATTTTCGTTTTCATCACCAACCCCAAGGAGACAGCATGAAATTGGTTCTCGTCGCGCTGGCAATGGTCGCTGGCACCGTGTCGGCCCAGACCCTCAAGAGCATCAAGGTCGATATGGCCCAGGCCCAGGTAGGCCAGACAGTCACCGCCACGGTGGGCCTGGACGCGGCCAATGCGCCCAATTGCGGCCTGCGCGTGCGCTGGGGTGACGGCGCGGTGACCGAGCGCCGCATCAACGACGCCAAGGAAATGCCTTTTGTGACGACCCACACCTACACCAAGGCCGGTGACTACACGGTGGTGGCCGACCCGGGCAAGGTCGGCGGCAGCCTGGGCTGCGTCGGCAAGAAGATGAACGCGATGGTCAAGGTGGTGGCACCGCCGCCGCCGGTCGCGGTGCCCGCAGTGGGGGCGTCGGCGCCCAAGGCGGCGATGGGCCCGGCCTGCCCGGACGGCTGGAAACTGAATGCCAAGTCGGTCGTCAAGAAGACCGGAGCCTACGCCTGTACCGCCAAGGCCGGCACCGCGACTCCCGACAAGAAACCCGCCTGCCCGGGCGAACTGACCTACTACGAGAACAGCAAGAAGGGCATGCTCGGCTGCAAGCCGTGATGATGCAATGAACTCTGCGCCGGCGTTCAGCTGGCCAGGGTGCCGGGCCGCGCGCCAGCGGCCACCAGCGGGATGCCATCGAGGAAGGTGACCATGTCGCCCGACGCGATGCGCGTCCAGGTTTCGTTGGTGGTGAGGGGCTCGGTCACCACGATTGCCAGGCGGTCTTCGGGGCCGTTGAGCTCGGCCAGATCGACCTTCACGTCCTCATCGCGCAGGTGCACTTCGGAGAACGGGTGCTGGCGCACCAGGTAATGCAGGTTGGTGCTGGCATGCGCCCACAGCGCCTGCCCGTTGCTCAGCAGGAAGTTGAAGGTGCCGTGGCGGCTGATCTGCGGCACCAGCTCGCGCAGCGTGATGCTCAGTTCGCCCACGCTGGGCACACCCGCATGCGACTTGGCCAATTCCTGCAGCAGCCAGCAAAAGGCCCATTCGCTGTCGGTGTCGCCCACCGGCTTGAAGCTGCCGTGCAGCGGCGGCGCAAAGTCCTTCAGGTCGCCGTTGTGCGCGAACACCCAGTAACGGCCCCACAACTCGCGCACGAACGGGTGGCTGTTTTCCAGCATCACGTGACCCACGGTGGCCTTGCGCACATGCGCCACCACGTTGTGGCTCTTGATGGGGAAGGTGCGCAGCATCTGCGCGATGGGCGAGGTAGCGGCGCTCTGCTTGTCCACGAAGTAGCGCACGCCCTTGCCGGGGTTTTCGCCGTCACTCTCGAAGAAGGCAATGCCCCAGCCGTCGGCATGGTGGTCGGTGCACCCGCCGCGTTGCGAAAAACCGGTGAAACTCAGGGTCAGGCTGGCAGGCAGCCGGCTGTTCATTCCAAGCAGTTGGCACATTGTGCGAGTTTAACCACCGGCCGCAGGCGCCCGCAATCGCCTCAGCGCGCCGGCGCCGGGTCGCGCAATTGCCGCGCCGCCAGAAGGGCCAGCAGGCACAGGCCGGCGAGCATCAGGAAGGACTCGTTGAACGCGCTCAGCCGGGCAGCGCTGCTGGAGGCCGAGGCCAGGCTGTCGCCATGCGCGGCAAGCCGCCACTCCAGCACGATGCCGCACAGGCTTACCCCGGTGGCGCCACCCAGCGTGCGCGCGAAGTTGATGGCACTCGCGCCCTGGGGGATCAGTTCGCGCGGCAGGCTGCGCATCGCACCGAGGTTGAGCGAGGGCAGGATGAACCCCAGGCCGACGCGACCCAGCACCACCAGCATGGTCACCACCCACAGGGAGGTGTGCAGCCCGATGGCGAACACCATCACGAATGACAGCGCCAACAGGCCCAGGCCGATGCTGACCAGGATATGGGTCGACCAGCGGTTGGTCAACCGCCCGACCACGGCGATGGTGCCGGCCAGTGCCAGGCTGGCCGGGAGCAACAGCGTGCCCACGTAGGACGGCGACAGTTGCAGGCCCAACTGCATGTACACCGGCAGCAGATAGGTGGAGCCGAACAGGGCCATGCCGTAGATGAAGGCCACGATCGAGCCCATGGCAAAACGCTGGTTGGCGAACACCGCCTGGTTCATCAGCGGCGCATGCGCCAGGCCGGCGGCCATCGCGGTGCCGAGCCGCCGCTGGCGCAGCACGAACCACACCATCAGGCCCGCAGCGCCGGTGAGCAGTGCGATGGTCTGCCAGGTCAAACCCGCGTGCAATTGCACCAGGCCGTTGAGCAGCCCCAGTGTGCCGCCAGTGGCCAGCAGCAGGCTGCGCCAGTCCAGCGGCGATTTGTCCTGGTGGGCCGCACCACCACCCGGCGCACTGGCCGGCACGAAACGCGTCGACATCCACAGCGAGGCCAGGCAAAAAGGCACCACCATGAAGAAGATCGAACGCCAGCCGAACAGGTCCACCAGCACACCGCCGATGCTCGGCCCGAGTGCCGGTGCCAGCACGGCGCCGAGGCCGAAGACGCTCATCGCGCGCCCCTGTTCGTGCGGTTCGAAGGCGCGCATGACGATGATCGCCGGTATCGGCTGCACCACACCGGCGGCGAGCCCTTCGGCGACCCGCGCTGCCAGCACTAGCGAGTAGTTGTCGGCGAAGCCGCCCAGCACACCACCGGCCATGAGCAGCCACATCGAGCCGCCGTAGGTGCGCCGGTAGCCGAAGCGCGCCAGCAGCCAGGGGGTGGTGAGCATCGACACGGTCATCGCCACCATGAAGCCCGAGGACACCCACTGCGCCCGCTCCTGGCCGATGGCAAAGTGCTGGCTCATGTCGGGCACGGCCACGTTGATGATGGTCGAGGACATGATCGACGCCACCGAACCGACCATCACCGCGAGCAGCAGCAGCCAGCGGTACCGCTCGCCGTAACGGGCCCGAAGCTCCGGCAGGGTGGAGGGCCTGGTCAATGCAGGGGTGCGGCCGGGCCGCCTGGACTGGTGGCCACGCTACTGCCGGGGAGCGCGTCCGGGACGGGCACGGGCGACGACGGCTTTCGGCCCATTGCGGACGTTCTTGGTCGTTCCCGAAATCATGACAGCCCGGATTCCGGTGGCTTGGTGTGGGACCAGGCCGACGGCGCATTCGGCTCCGCGGCTGTCCTCCGCCCTGCGGGCTCCTCCTTTATGCCGCTGCGCCGAACGCACCGCCGACCTTATCCCGCGACTTGGTTGGCCTGCTGGCGCCCAGAACAACGAATACCGAAGACC
>JANMZX010000555.1:0-2151 GCA_031383745.1 Rhodoferax sp.
GGCGTGCCGCACGACAGCTTCTTCCGCCCACCGGTCCGGTTCAAGTGCCTCGATGGCTTTCTGGGGGTCGGGCCGGTTTGCGTCCCGGCGGCGCAATCCGGCGATCCGGCCGCACTGGTCGTCGAGGTGCGCATCAACGGCGTCGTGCGCCAGACGGTGTGTTTCGACGACATGGTGCGGGATGCGGCCACCCTGCTGCAGGACGTGCACGGCTTCATGACGCTGCGCGCTGGCGACCTGCTGATGCTGGGCTGCGGGGCCGGCCGGCCGCTGGCAGGCGTGGGGGACCGGATAGAGATCAGCGTGCCGGGCCGGGCCGCGTTCGGCACCCTGTCCAACACGCTGGTGGCAGCCCCCGGGGAGGTCGCATGAAACACGCACGCGTGGCCTGGAGGGGCGGCGTCCACGACGCCGTCGAGCACGACGGCCGCCTGTTGCTGGCCGATGGCCGCGTGGTCGACCAGGACGCGGTTGTCTGGCTGCCTCCCCCGGCCCCGGTCGCCCGGCCGCGGAGCATCCTGGCGCTGGGCCTGAACTACGCCGACCATGCCAAGGAACTCGCCTTCAAGGCGCCCGAGGAGCCCCTGGTGTTCGTCAAGAGCGAGGGCACGCTGATGGGGCACCGGGGCTTCACCCTGCGTCCGCCAGACGCCACCCACATGCACTACGAATGCGAATTGACGGTCGTGATCGGCCGCGAAGCCAGACGGGTGCGGCGCGACGACGCCTACGACTTCGTCGCCGGCTATACCGTGGCCAACGACTACGCGATCCGCGACTACCTGGAGAACTGGTACCGCCCCAACCTGCGCGTCAAGAACCGCGACACCTGCACACCCATCGGGCCGTGGCTGGTCGACGCCGCCGACATCGCCGACCCTATGCAACTGGCCCTGCAGACGACGGTCAACGGCCAGCGCACGCAAGCCGGCAACACCAGAGACATGATCTTCGACATCCCGTTCCTGATCGAATATTTCTCCAGCTTCATGACGCTGCAGCCCGGCGACCTGATCCTGACCGGCACGCCCGACGGCGTGGTCGATTGCAAGGCTGGCGATGTGGTCGTCACCGAGATCGAGGGCCTGGGCGCCCTGGTCAACACCATTGCCCAAGGAGCACCATGCGCATCGACCACCTGATCAATGGCCGGCCGCACGCCGGCACGTCTTATTTCGAGACCCTCAACCCGGCCACGCAGGAGGTGCTGGCCGAGGTGGCCGACGGCGGCGAGGCCGAGGTGCATGCCGCCGTGGCCGCGGCCAAGGACGCGTTCCCCGCGTGGGCTGCCACCGCCGCGCCGCAACGCGCCAGGATCATCCGCAGGCTGGGCGAACTGATCGCCGCCCACGTGCCCGAGATCTCGGAGACGGAAACCAACGACTGCGGTCAGGTGATCGCCCAGACCCGCAAGCAGCTGGTGCCCCGGGCGGCCGACAACTTCAGCTATTTCGCCGAGATGTGCACCCGCGTGGACGGCCACACCTATCCGACCGACACCCACCTGAACTACACGCTGTTCCACCCGGTGGGGGTGTGCGCGCTGATCTCGCCGTGGAACGTGCCGTTCATGACCGCCACCTGGAAGGTCGCACCCTGCCTGGCATTCGGCAACACGGCGGTGCTCAAGATGAGCGAACTCTCGCCGATGTCGGCCGCTCGGCTGGGCGAGCTCGCTCTGGAGGCGGGCATCCCGCCCGGCGTGTTGAACCTCGTGCACGGCACCGGCAAGGCCGCCGGAGAACCACTGTGCCGCCACCCGGATGTCCGCGCCATCTCGTTCACCGGCTCCACCGCCACCGGCAACCGTATCGTGCAGGCGGCCGGGCTCAAGAAGTTCAGCATGGAGCTGGGCGGCAAGTCGCCCTTCATCGTGTTCGACGACGCCGACCTGGCGCGTGCGCTGGATGCCGCCGTGTTCATGATCTTCAGCAACAACGGCGAGCGCTGTACCGCCGGTTCACGCATCCTGGTGCAGAAATCCATCTACGCCGACTTCGCGCAGAAGTTCACCGAGCGCGCCCGGCGCATCGTGGTCGGCGACCCGCTCGACGACTCCACCATCATCGGCCCAATGATCAGCCAGGCCCACCTGGCCAAGGTGCGTAGCTACATCGAGCTCGGCCCCAGGGAAGGCGCCACGCTGCTGTG
>JANMZX010000615.1:0-2116 GCA_031383745.1 Rhodoferax sp.
ATCAAAACGTCCTTGCCGGATGCAGCCAAACCTCGAGCGCCCAGACTGTGTCCCTTGTAGTTTCCGCAACGCCCAGGCGTTCGGTACGGACAGAAACACTTATCTGAAATCTACACACCAGCGACAACGTACAGATACCCCGGGGCAACTGACAGACAGGAGTAAACAAAACCGACCGATACAGCACCCAAAGCCACCGCACGGCGCACCCGGGTCGATAGCACTGAAGCGGCGGTCGCGGCGCTGCGCCCTCGGGCTGCGATTCAGCCCCCGAAGCACATGCGCATGCGGCCCGGGGACCTCCCCTACTGGAACTCGATCCTGACCGGCCGGGCTCACGAAGAATGGCGGGCGTGTGATCTGGTGCTGGCGGTGCAACTCGCCCGGACGCAGGCCGACCTCGCCGCCGAATCGGAGCAGCTCGCGGTCGAAGGAATGGTCATCGCCAACGCCAAGGCGGACGGCAACCCGATCACCAACCCCCGGGCGACCGTCTGCGACATGCTGGCGAAGTGGGAGATGGCCTTGATGAGGACGCTGCGCATGGGCGGCATCGCCGCCGGTCGCCAAAGCGCACTCCTGTCCGGGCGGAGTCTGGAACGGGAAGCGGATGCGCTGCGGGCGATGCTCGAACGGGACGGACCCGGCGGCTTGCTGGCACACTGAGCGGCGGGGCTGAATCGGGGCGCATTTCGACAGGGCGCACGTCAACGATAATCGAATCCTGGATCAGCGTCGCGGCTCCGCTCTACCGTCTTATCAGCGAATCACGACAACGGATCCAACCGACACACTGGGGTATATGAAGCTTCGCAATTTCTCGGTGGGTGCAACGTGCGCCGTGGTCCTGGGGCTTCAAGCGTGTGGGGGTGGCTCGGGTGGCAATTCATTCGTCTCGGGTCAGGTGCTCAAAGGACCGGTGGTCGGTGCAAGGGTATGCGCATATACGTTGACCACGCCGCGCGAACAAATTGCGTGCACCACGACAGATACCACCAGCAGCTACAAACTCAATTTGCCATCGGGCTTGGGGGCGGTCCTCATAGAAGCCGACGGCGGCAACTATGTCGATGAGTCAACGGGTTTGACAACGGCTTTGATCGACCCGATGCGGACGGTAGCCCAGACCGACGAACACGCGGCCAACGTGCTGGTGACACCGTTCACCGAATTGGCGGTTCAAAAGGCAATCCCTGCGGGCATGGCAGTGCCATTCACCTTCGAGGCGTTTCAGGCCCAGATCATCATCGTCGAATCCGCGTTGGGAACCACAGGTGTTTCCAATGGGCAGCCATTTGGCAGTGATGCGGAACCTGATCGCATGCACCGAAAGGCTCTTGAAGCCTTTTCCCGACAACAGAGTGGCAGTCGTACTTCGGTCCCAGCCGTGGTTGCAGCCCTGGCGGCTGTCATGGATGACTGTGGTCCATCGTCGGTCGGTGCTCAGTTGGCTGTTTATGGCGCGGCTGGCCTACCTCGCTTTGGCCCGCGCGGGGGAACTGTTGTCACTGCGGGGCAGCCATCCAGATCCCCGACCACATCACCGATCGACCTTGCTGCGTCTGGCCTTTCAGTCCTGAACAATGGCTGCCTTGTCCCAACGAGTTCGGGCACAGGCTTTTCCCAGATTCGAGTGTTCCCTGTTACGAGCTCAACACCAATTGGAGAGCCGTCCAGTGGCCGAACACTTGGCCCTGCCGGCGTAATAAGTTGGAAGAGCTTTTCGATTGGAAGTGATCTCAGCGTGAAATTCGTCCAACCGGCTTCGCATGCCGTACTAAATGGGTCTGGTGGCGGGTCGACGCCACAGGTCATCACTGGCGTACTGGCAGATACTGGCCCAATGACTCTCGCAAATCAAACCGACATGTCGTCTGGCGGCCAAAGCTCGGTGATTGTGGTCGAGGACAGTCCTCCAGCAACTGCCAAACCTGGGCCATAGGTCAACCGAGCCGCGCTGGGCACCTGGGGTAATCCTAAAAACCGCAGTTACCCGGCCCCCTGAAGCGCGGGAGGCGGGGTAGGTAGCACGGTTTGGCCGGTGATTCGCTCGCAGATGTAGCCGACCAGCGCGTGCCAGCGGTCAAGTTTTGGCAACTGCTCCGCAGCTCTTCTG
>JANMZX010000661.1:0-1571 GCA_031383745.1 Rhodoferax sp.
CAGCCCTCCGACGAGCGTGTCGTTGCCGTCGCCACCGCTGAGGTTGTCCATGCCCTTGCCGCCGCTGATGAAGTCGTCGCCCGGGCCGCCGGTCAGGGTGTCGGCGTTCATGCCGCCGCTGAGGCTGTCGTTGCCGTCGCCGCCATCGAGCAGGTCGAAGCCGTTGGCGCCCAGCAGGGTGTCGTCACCGAGTGAACCCAGCAGGGTGTCGTTGCCATTGCCGCCTTCGGCAGAGTCCATGCCTTTGCCGGCATTGACATAGTCGTCGCCCTCTCCGCCGAGCAGGGTGTCGGCGTTCTCGCCGCCGCGCAGCGTATCGTTGCCGTCACCACCTGCCACCGAGTCGAATCCAAGGCCACCCAGCAGGTTGTCATTGCCGGCGCCACCGTCCAGGGTGTCGTTGCCGACGCTGCCGTCGAGCAGGTTGTTGCTGCCGTCTCCGGTGAGGTTGTTGTTCAGCGCATTGCCGATTCCAAAGGCGCCGAGGCTGCCCGTCAGCTGCAGGTTCTCCACGTTGTCGGGCAGCGTGTAGTTGATCGCCGTCTGCACGGTGTCCGTGCCTTGGTTGGCAAGTTCCGTCACCACGTCGGTCGGGCCGGGCGCCGCATTGAAATTGACGCTGCCGCGCAGGTAGAGGGCGTTGGCATTGTCCGAACGCTGTTCGAAATTCGCCGCAAAACTCTGCAGCACCGACGTGGCGCCGGAATAGTCGATCGCCAGTTGCAGGATGGTGAACGACGAACCCAAGCCCGCGCCGCCTCGGCCGTCGCCATACACCTCCAGGCCGGCATGTCCGGGCGCGGCGAAAGCGGCGCGTTGTGCGTCGCTGTAGCTGCCCGGCGCCAGGTTCCGCCCCAGTTGGTTGGTGGCGAACTGAAAGTACCACCAGTGGCTCAGGTCGGGGGTCCTGAAATGCACGGTCAGGCTGTCGATGAGCCCATCACCAGTGAAGTCGTGAAGTTCTTCGCCCACGAAAGTTCCGTCTGCCGCGGTGTAGTAATGCCCGCGCCCGTCGGACACGTATTCGCCCACTTCGCCCAGGATCATCAACGCCGTGCCCGGCATCTGCGTGTCGACCACGTAGATGTCGTCACCCGTGCCGCCGGCCAGCCGGTCCGGTGCAGCACCACCCTGCAGCGTGTCGTTTCCGCCACCACCGAACAGCTCGTCTATGCCGCCACCGCCGAACAGGTGATTCGCGCCGCCGTTGCCGGTGATGTGGTTGGTGATGTCGTTGCCGGTTCCGTCGACCGCGCTGTTGCCGGTCAGTACCAGGTCTTCAACCGCAGCCGGCAACAGGTAGCTGACGCTGCTGCGCGCGGTGTCCACTGGACGGTCGAGCACTTCGACGATGCTGTCCTGCGGGTTGTCCACCAGGTACACGTCGGCGCCGCCATTGCCCACCAGCGTGTCGGCACCGGCAGCGCCGTCCAGCGTGTCGTCACTGAAACTTGCACCTTCGATCCGGTTGTTCCGCGCATTGCCGGTGAAAGCCAGTGTGCCGAAAGGGGGCGCGTTCTGCGGCAGCAGGTTCTCGACGTTGTCGGGCAGGGTGTAGCTGCTGTGGTACC
>JANMZX010000683.1:0-3477 GCA_031383745.1 Rhodoferax sp.
GCCCGCCTGCCGGTGGCGCTGGCCCTGCTGGCCTTCAACACCTTCCCGATCTGGACCGCTTTGTGGGCCTGGGCTGTGTACCGCGAGCCGCCCGCGCGGCCCCTGCTGGTGGCCATGCCGGTGATCCTGCTGGGGTTGACCCTGGCGCTCGATGTGTTCGGCGCGGCCTCGGGTCTCGGTGCCGCGGGCCAGTGGGCGAAGATCGGTGTGGGGGTGGCTTTTGCGCTGGCGGCGGCCGGCACCTTTGGCCTGGCCCTGGTGGTGACGCAGCACGAGGTGGGCGATGTCGACGGCCGCGTGCGCACCGCCACCACCATGGGCATGGCCGGGTTGGTGGCCTTGGGCACCGTGGCCTTGCAGGGCGGGTTTCATCTTCCGCAGGCCGCGCCCGGCTGGTGGGGGCTGGCGGCATTGACCTGCCTCTACGGCACCGGCTTCACCATCATGTTCACCGTGTTGCCGCGCCTGGGCGTGGTCGGCAACTCGGCCATCATGAATGTCGAGCCGGTGTTCGCCCTGGTGCTGGCCTGGCTGGTACTGGGCCAGGTCATCGCGCCGGTGCAGATCGCGGGTGCCTTGGTCGTGGTGGGGGCGGTGGTGGCGCTGGGCCTGCGCAAGCGGCCATGACTGCAACTCAGGGAGGAAAGGGGGAGTTGCTTCACTGCCCGACTTGTGTCACACTTGTGGCACATTTTGTAGAGGCCGATCAACTCAATGTCCACCACCACCCTGCGAATCGACGCGCCCTTGCGTGACCGCATCAGCCGGCTTGCCAGCGCATTGAACCAAACGCCCCACAGCTTCATGGTCGAGGCTTTGGCCCAAAAGGCAGACGAGGCCGAATGGCGGCTGGGGCTCCAACACGAAGCCCAGCAACGGGACTCGGCCATTCAAGCTGGTGAGCCTGTTGCGGAATGGCATGAAATGAAGACCTACCTGCGTGCCCGCCTTGCTGGCGCCACAGCGGCAAAGGTCAAACCGGCGTCGAAGAAGCCTTGAGCCACGTCGTCCTGTCGCGCAAGGTCAAGGACGATTTCGACCGCATATTTGATTTCCTGTTCGAACGCGCACCGGAATTCGCTGCGCTCCGCATCGAAGCCATCATTGCAGCCATTGATATCCTGGCCTCCAGCCCGATGATTGGCCGCCCGGTGTCCGCAGGGCAGCGGGAGTTGATCATCTCGGCCGGCGCCAGTGGCTATCTGGCCTTGTACCGGTACGATCCGGTGGCAGATACCATCTATGTCTTGGCAGTGCGCAGTCAGCGCACACGTGACTACAAGCTACGCTGATCGGGCTTGCAGACCAGTCAGCAAAAATGGGCACCCACCATGGCAACATCATCATCCCAATCTCCCAAGGCGCACCCCGCCGTCGCCGCCATCCAGAAATCCGGCGCGCCCAAGGTCAAGGTCGCCGTCAGCGACATCGACGGCGTGCTGCGCGGCAAGTACCTGCACCGCGACAAATTCCTCGGTGCCGCCGAGCCCTACCCCGGTGGCGGTTTCGGCTTCTGCGACGTGGTGCTGGGCTGGGACATGATGGATGTCACCTACGACAACACCACCGCCACCGGCTGGCAGCATGGGTTTCCTGACGCGCTGGCGCGGCTGGACCTGAACACCGCGCGCCACGTGCCCTGGGACGACAAGGTGCCCTTTTTCCTGGGCGAGTTTGTCAACGCCGACGGCACGCCCCATGCCCAGTGCCCGCGCCAGGCGCTCAAACGGGTGCTCAAGCGCGCCGAGAAGATGGGCTTCCAGGTCATGACCGGCATGGAGTTCGAGTGGTTCAACTTCCTCGAAACGCCGCACAGCTGGGCTGCCAAGAAGGGTGTCGGCGCGCAGCAGCTCACGCCGGGCATGTTCGGTTATTCGCTGCTGCGCATGAACGAACACCGGGATTTCTTCAACGCGCTGATGGATGACATGCTGGCGTTTGGCGTACCGATCGAGGGCCTGCACACCGAGACCGGCCCGGGCGTGTACGAGGCGGCGATCGGTTTTTCCGAGGCGCTGGAGCAGGCCGACCGCGCGTTGCTGTTCAAGACCGGCGCCAAGGAGATCGGCGCGCGATTCGGCATCATGCCCAGCTTCATGGCCAAGCCCAACCAGAGCCTGCCGGGCTGCAGCGGCCACATCCACCAGAGCCTGTCGGACGGCAAGACCAACCTGTTCTTCGACGCGAAGCACCCGCGCAGGATGAGCCGGCTGTTCGAGAGTTACCTCGCCGGCCAGGTCGCCTGCATGATGGATTTCGCGCCCATGATCTGGCCCACCATCAACAGCTACAAGCGCCTGGTGGATGGTTTCTGGGCGCCGGTCAAACCCACCTGGGGCATCGACAACCGCACCGCGAGTTTCCGGGTCATCGCCGGCAGCCCCAAGGCGACGCGGCTCGAAACCCGTTGCCCTGGCGCGGACGTGAACCCCTACCTCGCCATGGCCGCCGTCATCGCCGCCGGCCTCGACGGTGTGGAGAAGGGCCTGAAGCTCACCGTGCCGCCCATCACCGGCACCAATGTGGGCGCCGAACACATTCCCCGCGCACCTCGCACGCTGATCGAGACCACCCGCATCTTCCAGAAGTCCGACATCGCGCGCGACTGGCTGGGCGACGGTTTCGTCGACCATTTCGCCGCCACCCGCGACTGGGAATGGCGGCAGTGGCTCGACGCGGTGACCGACTGGGAAATGAAGCGTTATTTCGAAATCATCTGATCCACAAGGCAACACTGCATGAGCATCCATTCCTTCGCATTTCCCACCCCCATCCAATTCGGCGCCGGCGCGCGCAGGCTGGTCGGGCCGCACCTGCTGGCCGCCGGCTGCAAGCGGCCACTGATCGTGACCGACAAGGCGCTCGGTGCGCTGCCGGTGCTGACCGAGTTCCGCACCCACCTGTCCGGGCTCGACGTGGCCGTGTTCTCCGGCGTGTTCGGCAACCCCACCTGCAGCCATGTGATGGACGGCGCGGTGGCCTACAAGGCCCACAACGCCGACTGCGTGATCGGGTTCGGCGGCGGCGCCGCGCTGGACGTGGCCAAGATCGTCGGGCTGGCCGCCACGCACGAGGGCGACATCCTCGAATACGTGTGGGACCATCCCGCGGTGCGCCCCATCGTGCACGATCTGCCGTATTTCGTCGCACTGCCCACCACCTCGGGCACCGGCTCCGAAGTCGGCCGTTCCAGCGTGGTCAGCGAGAACGACACCCACCTCAAACGCGTGGTCTTCAGCGCCAGGATCCTGGCCAGGACGGTGTTCGCCGATCCCGAACTCACCTTCGGCCTGCCCGCGCATGTGACCGCCGCCACCGGCATGGACGCGCTCACACACAACGTCGAGAGTTACCTCTCGCCGGCCTACCACCCACTGTGCGACGGCATCGCGCTCGAAGGCACGCGCATTGCCGCCGCCGCGCTGCTGACCGCCGTGAAGCAGCCGGACAACCTGCAGGCGCGCTCCGACATGATGA
>JANMZX010000685.1:0-3438 GCA_031383745.1 Rhodoferax sp.
GATGTAGGCGCAATTGGGTTGCACCTCCATGCCGTCTTCGACCTCGAACACCTGCATGCGGGTGTAGCGCTGGATGATTTCGGTCAGGATGCTCTTGTGGTCTGGCGCCAGGTGCTGCACCAGCACAAAGGCCATGCCGGGATCGGTGTCGGCCGGCATGTTGGAAAAGAACACCTCCAGGGCAGCCAGCCCCCCGGCTGACGCGCCGATACCGACCACCGGGAAGCCGGCTCCGACTGCGCCTGTCTCTGGCGGCTGGGCAGCTACCGGTGTTGGCGCAGCCTTCGTTTTGCTGTTTCTCTTTGTGACCATCAGCGCATCGTATGCCAATATCTGGTGTGTCGGGCTTTATTCGCGTTGACTGGTTGCGCCCGCCTTGCCCTCGCGCAAAGCGCGCGTTCATGGCTCGCCAAGCCCGAGACGAACGGCCGTGGGCGAACGGTCTGCCGGCAATTCACGCCGGCGCAGCACCCACCACCTGCACCGGGTCCTCCATCCGCTGCAGATAGACCACCTGGCGCCCGTCGGCAAAACCGATGCCCGACGCCTTGAGCGCCGCTTCCAGGCGCTTGATCGCCTGCGCGCGCACGTCGAACTGCTTGCCCGGCGTGGTCTCGAACTTGCAGCGGAACACCTTCACGCCCGGGTCGATGCGCGAGAGCTTGCCCTTGAGCGGCTCGCGCAGCAGGTGGCCGACCTCTTCGTCCTGCAGCATCGCCTCGCCCACCTTCTTGATCAGCTTGCGCACGGTCTCGCTGTCCACGTCGATCGGCAGCGGCAGGTTGAACTTCTCGATCACCCAGTCGCGCGAGTTGTTGCGCACCGTGCCCAAGGCGCCGTAGGGAACGAAATGCAGCGGGCCATTGTGGTGGCGCAGCGCCACGGTGCGCAGCGTGATGCGCTCCACGGTGCCTTTGGTGGTGGTGCCGCTCTCGATGTATTCGCCAATGCGGAACGCGTCCTCGGCCAGGAAGAAGATGCCGGCGATCACGTCGCGCACCAGCGCCTGGGCGCCAAACCCCAGGGCCAGGCCCAGCACACCGGCACCCGCCAGCAGCGGGGTGATCTCGATCCCCACCGCCCACAACGACGACAACAGCAGCATCACCGCCAGCGCGGCGGCAGCCGTCATGCGCAACAAGGGCAGCAACGTCAACAGCCGGGCCTGGGGGTTCGGGTCGCCGTGGGGGTCGAGCGGACCGATGTTTTGGAGCCGCTGGTCGATGGTGGTGCGCACGGCGATCCACACCAGATGCGTCAGCAGGCCCAGCGCAGCCACACCCAGCAGGCTGAACGCAAAACGCACCAGCGGGCCCTGGCGCGTGGCCAAATCGGTGATAGGGGTGTCGAGCGCGACAGCACAGGCGCCCAGGCCGACCAGCACCACGATGAAACGCATGGCCGACAGCACGATGTGCGGCATCAGGGTCTGCCGCTGTCCGTCATCGGCCCCGGCCTCGACCCCAGCTGCTGCATCGCGGTGCGCATTCCAGCGCTCGGACCAGAAGAAAAATACCGCGCTGCGCAGCACCATCTGCAGCACCAGCACGATCGCCAGCACGATGGCGATGGTGGATACGGCCGGGCTGCCCAGCAGCCACACCGCATAGGCCATCACCACCAGCGCCGCCACCAGGAAGGAGCGCGGAAAGGTCGGCAGGCGCGAGCGCCTGGCCGCGGACCGTACGGGTGGTCCGAAGAAAACAAACGCCCCCAGCAGCAGCAGCAGCGCGGTCAACGTGGCCAGCACCAGGCGCAATACGCCGGCGCTGTACGGCACGTTGCCGGTCTGCTCGATCAGCTCGGGCAGGAACCGGGCGGCACTGCCCAGCAGCGCCACCAGCACCGCCAGTGCGGCCAGCCAGGGCACGTGGCGGGGGCGGACGGGCACCAGGCGCCGGGCGCTACGCCCCGGCGCCAGCAACACGTCGACCACCGCCCAGCACAGCCGCACCACCATCAGCCACAGGGTGACGGCAACCACGGCCTCGTGCACTCCATCGGGCCAGGACAGCATCGCCGATGCCGCGATGGTGGCCCCGGTGAACAGCAACACGCCGGCGCACAGCAGCACCAGCCGGCGCAGTCCCAGGCGAACAGCCTCGCGCGCCGAGTGCGCCACGGTCGCATGCAGGGCACGCAGCGGCGCATAGGCATATGTCCAGAACAACCATTCGGCGCTGCCGCCAACCAGCAGCAGGATCAGGCTGTAGGTGATGGCCCGCACGCCGGTGCCGCTCATCACCGACAACGAGAGCGCGTCGATCCAGGATTGCCACTCGTCGGGCGCCTGGGCCAGATCGGCGCCCCACACCGCCACCCGCTCCTTGGCTGCCAGCATCCACGCCATCATGGCGATGGCTCCGGCAGGTGCGCAGCGGATTCCAGCCCCCAGGAAGCGGGCTCCCGCGCGGCAGAGGCATCGGCATAGGCCGGTAGCAGGCGGGTGACCACGACGCCGGGGCCGAGCACACGGGCCTGGCACGCCAGGCGCGCGCCCGGTGGTGCGTGGACTCGCGCCAGGGTGGATTCTTCCAGGTCGTTCAGCGGCGACAGGGCCAGCGCGCCCTGCTCCACCTGCACCCGGCAGGTGCCGCAGCGGCCACGCCCGGAACACACATGGGCATGGGCCACATCCCCCGCCAGGCTGATCTCCAGCACCGACAGGCCGCGCCGGCCCTGTGCCGTCTGACCACCGTCGTAGGACACCTGCACCGGGCGCGCGCGGTCGCGCAGCATGCGTACCAGCATCACCCCCACGGCAAGCGCCACCAGGACGGCGTAGGCGATCAGCACGCGGTCCTTGCCGGCCTCCATCCGGGCCACCATCGCCGCGATCGGCCGCAGGTGCTCGATGATGAGCGTCTTCCAGGCTGGATCGGTGTCCAACCGCTCCAGCACCGCGCGCCCGCTCTCGGCAAACCCCAGCAGCGCCAGGATCGGCACCGCGAACAGCACCGGCAGCACCACGCCGCCGATGCGCTTCCAGGAGGGCAGCAGCACCAGCCAGGCGTACAGCCCCAGCGCACCGTGGATCCACACCATCATGACCACGAACAGTTGCTGGAAGGCGTACCTGGGCGCAAAACTCCAGTACACGGCCAGCATCTGCCCGTATACGAAATTGAAATCCTTGCCGAACTCACCGGCAATATGCGTGGCCACCACGTGCGTGATAAGCATCGGCGGCGTGAGCAGGCCCAGCACCAGTTGCACAGCGTCGGTCCGGCTCATGGAAAACGAGCGGCGTGTGGCGATGGCGTACAGACCCAGCGCCGTATGTACAACCGCCGAAGCCACCAGCAGGGCGGCGCCCACCGGCGTGCGCCAGGGATCGAGCAGCAGCACGCGCCACGCGCCCATGGCACCGAGCGAATGCAGGCCGAGCGCCAGATTGGCCAGGTGCCCGATGACGAACAGCATCAGCACCAGGCCGGA
>JANMZX010000691.1:0-1773 GCA_031383745.1 Rhodoferax sp.
ATCGCCAGCAGCCCGGCGCATTGCGGGGCCAGGTCGAGCCGGTCGGTATCGGCGCCACGCACGATCACCGCCAGATCCCGCAGGGGCGCCGTGGAGAGCGCGTACTTGTCCAGCATGGTGTCGAAGCTGCACTGGTCGCCCACGTGCGTGAGTTCGACACCGGGCACGTCATAGGCAATCGCGCCGGTGCTGCGCGCAATGTCCAGCACCTGGTCCGGTGGCACGAACAGGAACTCCGGCTGCTTGTCGATGAAACGCGCCACCAGCCAGGGGCAGGCGATGCGGTCGATCTTGGGGCGTTCGCGGGTGACCCACTTCATGGTGTTGCTCCTTTGTCGACCAGCGGCAGGCCGGCGGCCTGCCAGCCATCGATGCCACCGCGCAGGAAGCGCGCCTTCAGCCCCTGCGCGCGCAGCCGCAGGGCGGTGCTGCGGCCCACCTCGTGGCCGTAGACGCAGTACACGACGACCTCGCGCGCGGGATCGAGGGTGCCCGCCCACGCGGTGACCCGTGCCGGGTCGCGCCATGTGGCGGTGGGCAACATCTGCCCGGCCGCGTCGAACACGCCGGCACGCCGCACGTCGATCAGGTCGGCGCCCGCCACCTCGGCACGGTCGGCGGCAAGGTCGTCGCCGGCCGTATGCACCGCGACCTGGTAACGGGCGTAGATCGCCGCCCAATTCAGGTTGCCCATGAACGCGTCGACCCAGGCGCCGGCCTGCGCGCCGAAGTCCAGGTGGTAGGCGTGTTCGTACATGTCCAGCGCCAGGATCGGCACGCCACCGGCGATGGCATGCGTGTGGTCGGGCGCCCACTGGTTCACCAGTGAGCCATCGCGCGGCTGGAACAGCAGCAACACCCAGCCCGAGCCGCCCCCCAGTGCGCGTCCCATGGCGGTGAATTCCTCGCGCCAGCGTTCCACACTGCCGAAACTGGCACAGAGCGCCAGCGCCATGGCCGGGGCCATGCCGGACCCATCGCCGCCGAGACAGGCGAAATGGAGTTCGTGCAGCAGCATCGAATTGGTGGCGATCAGTTCTTCACGCTTGAGGCCATTGAGTTCGAAGCCCGGCATGGACGCGAATGCCGCGGCGCCCAGGCGCGTGCGGATCGCGTTGAGGCGTTTGACGGCGCCACCGTAATTGTTGTCATGGTGGCTGCGCAGCAGGCGCTCCGACAAGCCGTGCAGGGCGCCCGGATCAAAGGGCAGGGGTTGCATCATCTGGTTCATGGCCATCCTTCACAAAAAGTGCGTCACCGCAGAAACGTGGCCGCCAGCCCTGCCAGCGCGCAGGCCGCCAGCAAGGGCATGACACCCACCTTGAACCGGAACAGGGCCACTGCGGCTGCCAGCGTGATCACCGCCGACAGGCCATCGAAACGCCCCGAAAAGCCCTGCGACCACCACACGTGGTACGCAAAAAACAGCGCCAGGTTCAGGATCACGCCCACCACCGCGGCCGTGATGGCGGTCAGCGGCGCGGTGAATTTCAGGTTGCCGTGTGTCGTCTCGATCAGCGGACCACCGGCCAGGATGAAGATGAACGAGGGCAGGAAAGTAAAGAAGGTGACGACGGTGGCCGCCAGCGCACCACCCAGAAACAGGGCGTCCGGCCCCAGAACCTGCTTGAGCCAGCCACCGACGAAACCCACGAACGCCACCACCATGATCAGCGGCCCGGGAGTCGTCTCGCCCAGCGCGAGGCCGTCGATCATCTGGGTTGCCGACAACCACTGCTGCTGCTCCACCGCACCCTGGAACACGTAGGGCAG
>JANMZX010000499.1:0-4415 GCA_031383745.1 Rhodoferax sp.
CGGCATCACCTTCTGCCAGGGCAACTTCGCCGCCATGCCGGGTGTGGTGATCCCGGACGCGATCCGCTACTTCGGCGGCCGCAAGAAGATCTTCTTTGCCCATTTCCGCGACATCCGGGGCAGCGTGCCGCTGTTCGAGGAAACCTTCCACGACGAGGGCAAGACCGACATGGCCGAGGCGATGCGCGCCTACCTCGACGTCGGGTTCGACGGCCCAATGCGCCCGGACCATGCACCGACGATGGAAGGCGAGGACAACGCCAACCCCGGCTACATGGTGCGTGGCCAGATCTTTGCCGTGGGGTACATGAAGGGGCTGATCGACAGCGTTCGGGCGGCCAGCGCGTAGTGTTTCGTGGCGTGAAACGTCGCGGCGCCATTGCAGGCCGCATGGCGCCGCCTCAGCGCAGCGCCTGGCCGATCTGGATGCTGCCGGCGGTGCGGGCCAGCTCCCGGCCCATGCGGGCGAGGGTTTCGAGCGGCATCAATTGCGACGGCCCGGAGATGCTGATGGCCGCAACGGCGCCGCCGTGGCCAGGATCGCAGATGGCCGCCGCGACGCAGCGCGCACCAAGCTCGTTCTCCTCCATGTCCAGGGCGTAGTTGCGCTCGGCACTGATCGCGATCTCGTCCATGAAGCGGTCGCGGTTGGTGATGGTGTGGGGTGTGCGCGCCGCCATGCGCCGGGGCACGGTGCGGTCGAGCTCGGATTCGCCCAGGGTCAGCAGGATGGCCTTGCCCAGGGCGGTGGAGTGCAGCGGATCGCGTTTTCCGATCATGGCCTCGGCGTGCAGCAGGCGGCTGGAGCCGACCATGTCGATGTAGATGATCTCGCCGCCCTCCGGTATGCCCAGGTTCACCGTCTCGTTGAACTGGCGCTGCAGCCGCAGCATGGTGGGTTGGGCGATCTCCTTGATGCGCTCGGCGTAGGCGGGCAGGGGGCGGGTGAGCGCGACGCGCGGCCCGATCACGTAGCGTTCGGTGCGCTCGTCGAAACCCACGAAGCCCGATGCCCGAAGCGTGTACAGGTAGCGAAAGGCGGTTGTCTTGGGCAGCGCCGTGCAGGAGGCGAGGTCCGACAGCGTCATCGGCCCCTTGCTCGCCACCAGGGCATCGAGCAGCTGCATCGATTTGTGCACCGGGGTAACCACGTAGCGGCGATCAAGCGTCATTGCCAACTCCACATTGAGCCAGACCAATATACCTGATCGACGCTGCAGCGCAAGTGCTGTTTGGGGCGGCGCAGCGCCGGCCTGCACTGGCCTTCAGGGTACCTGCTGTTGTAGCATGCCCCCGACCAAAGCCTGCCTGCGTTGCACGCACCACCACCAGGAGACCCCATGAATGCGATCGACCCCCGGCAGTTGCAGGCCCTGAGCGCCGCCATCCTGTCCGACGTCATGGACAGCCTGGGCTTGCAGCGGCGCGCGATGCAGCCCTTTGTGCGGCCGCTGGACGACAGCCGCATCCTGGTCGGGCGGGCCCGCACCGGGCTGTATATGCCGGCCTATGCCCTGCGCGATGGCGAGAACCCGTACGAGGTGGAGATCGCGCTGGTCGACGACCTGCAACCCGGCGAGGTGGTGGTGCTGGCCTGCAACGGGCCCACCGACCGCATCGCGCCCTGGGGCGAGTTGCTGTCCACCGCATCGATGGCGCGGCAGGCGGCCGGTTGCGTCTGCGACGGCCTGGTGCGCGATGTGCGCCAGATCCGCGAGATGGGTTTCCCGGTGTTCCATGGCGGCATCGGGCCGCTGGACACCAAGGGGCGGGCGCGCATGGTCGACCGTGACGTGCGCGTGGAATGCGCTGGCGTCGCGATCGACCCGGGTGACATCGTGTTCGGCGACGTCGATGGTGTTGTCGTGATTCCGCGCTCCCACGAACACGCGGTGCTGGGCAAGGCGCTCGACAAGGTCACCGGCGAAAACCACACCCGCGATGCGTTGCGCA
Source organism: Rhodoferax sp. (assembly GCA_031383745.1). Classification (GTDB taxonomy): domain Bacteria; phylum Pseudomonadota; class Gammaproteobacteria; order Burkholderiales; family Burkholderiaceae_C; genus CAISIP01. The sequence goes on from JANMZX010000499.1 coordinate 1,954, forward strand.
CCGGCGAGCCGCTGGCGTCGGTATTCAGGCGCTTCGGGATCCTGTAGCTGGCGGCCGTCGACACGGGACCATGCCCATGGGCCGCGCCGAGGCGCTCCACGAATTCGCCGGCCGCTACCTGCCCGGCGGCGTGTGTGCCTCGGCCCGGGCGAATGCCGCCATCGGGCACCCGTTCTATGTCAGCCGCGGTGACGGCGCGCTGTTGTTCGACCTGGACGGCCGACCCTACATCGACATGTGCACCTCGCACGGTGCGTCGCTGCTGGGGCACAACCATCCGGCGATCAAGGCGGCGGTGCAGTCTGCGCTCGACGCCGGCATCCTGTGCGCCAGCGAGACGGCGCAGGCGTCGCGGCTGGCCAGTCGCATCTGCGAGCTTGTCCCATGTGCCGAGATGGTGCGGTTCGGCGGCTCGGGCACCGAGACCGTCATGCACGGGCTGCGGCTGGCGCGTGCGGCCACCGGCCGCAGCAAGCTGATCAAGTTCGAGGGCCACTTCCACGGGTATGCCGATGCCGTCAATTTCAGCGTGATGCCTCCACTGGATCAGGCCGGCCCGGCCCGCACCCCCCGCGCCTACCCGGAGTCGGCCGGCATGCCGGCGCAGTCCGGCAACGACCTGATCGTGCTGCCGTTCAACGACCCGATCGCACTCGAGGCGGCATTCGCGGCGCATGGCCACGAGGTGGCCGCGCTGCTGATGGAACCGGTCAACTACGACCAGGGCTGCATCGAGCCGCTGCCGGGCTTCGCGGCCCTGTGCCGCCGCCTGTGCGACCAGTACCGGGCGGTGCTGTTCTTCGACGAGGTGCTGACGGCCTGCCGCATGGCGGTTGGCGGCGCGCAGCAGTACCTGGGTGTGACGCCGCACCTGTGTGTGCTGGGCAAGGCCTTCGGTGGCGGCATGCCGATCAGCGCGCTGGCCGGGTCCCGCGCGCTGATGCGCCATCTCAAGCCGCTGGGCGACAGCCAGATGAGCGGCACCTACCTGGCGCACCCTACCTCGGTGGCGGCCGCGCTGGCTGCCTTGCAGACCTGCAGCGCGCCCGGTTTCTACGAGGATCTGGACCGGGTCGGCCGGCATTTCTACACCGGTTTCCAGCGCCTGATCAATGCCAGCGGCGTGGTGCTGCGCCTGCAGTTTCTGGGGCCGCGATTCGGCCTGTATTTTGGGCTGCGGGAGCCCGTCACCCAGTACCGGCAGGCGGCGATGAAGGACCACGCGTCGGAGCTGGTGTTCATCCGCGGCTGCTTCGAGCGCGGGGTGTTCTTCCAGCCGTCGGCGCACCACGGGTTCTCGTCCGCGCACACGGTCGCGCAGATGGACGAGGTGCTGCAGGCGATCGAGGGTGCGCTGGCCGACGTGCGGTGGGCGCAGTCGGCCACATGATGCCGACCTACCTGCCCCACGTTTCGCTGCATGAAACGCCAGCTGTCCGGGGCGTGCAGGTCCGGTGGCTATGATGGAAAAAATGCGGATTGCGCTCATACACATCGGCCAGGAAACCAACGATTTCAACCCGGTTCCCACGACCCTGCGCGACTATGAGTCCTTCGGCCTCGTGGAGGGCCAGGCCATCGCCGATACCTTCCGCGGCGTGGGCGAGATCGGCGGTTTCCTCGACGCCATCGCGGCCTGCGGCCGCCCGATCGAGGTGGTGCCCATCGTGCGCGGCTGGGCGGTGGCGGGCGGTCGCATCACCCAGGAGGCCTACCGCTTCTTCGAGCAGAAGATCCGCCTGGGCCTGCAGGCGGCTGGGCATATCGACGCCTTGTCGCTGCAGTTGCATGGTGCCTGCGCGGCCGACGGCATCGATGATGTCGAGGGCGCGCAGTTGGAGACCTGCCGCGCCGTGCTGGGGCCGGGGGTGCCGATCGTGCTCGGGCTGGACCACCACGGCAACGTCACGAAGAAGATGGTGGCGCTCAGCACCGCGATCGTGGGGCACCGCACGCAGCCGCACGACCCGTACGACACCGGGCGCATCGGCGCGCAGGTGATGCTCAGGATCCTGTACGAGGGTGCACGCCCGGTGACGGCCTGGCGCAAGCTGCCGCTGTTGTCGCACCAGGAGCAGTTCCTCACCGCCCATGGCCCGATGAAGACCTGGTTCGACCGTGCCCGCGCGGTCGAGGCCGACCGCCGCGTGCTGCAGGCGTCCAACTACCCGATGCAGCCCTGGCTGGACGTGGCCGAGGGCGGCTGGTCCACGGTGGTGGTGACCGACAACGACCAGGCTCTGGCCGAGAGGCTGGCCGACGACCTGGCCGACCTGGCCTGGTCACTGCGCGCGGAGTTCCAGAAGAAGGACGCCGTGCCCATCGATGTGGCGGTACGCATGGCCGACCAGGCGCCCAGGGGCGTGGTGGTGCTCAGCGACACCGGCGACACGGTGTTCGGCGGCTCCTCGGGCGACAGCAACCTGATCCTCGAGTCCATCCTGCGCCAGGGAATCCGCAGC
>JANMZX010000726.1:0-5371 GCA_031383745.1 Rhodoferax sp.
TTCTTCGACCAGATGCGCCGCGGCGGCTGAACCGGGCTGGCAGGTACGCGAGTCGTGCCATAATCGCAGGCTTTACCGCGAAAAGTACGCCTGGTTTCGATTGCGCAAGGGGTTGCACAAGGCCTGGCGCGGCTGACGCATCTGAAGGAAACACCATGAAATCCGGAATCCATCCCAACTACCGCGAAGTGTGCTTCGTGGACCTGTCCAACAACTTCAAGTTCGTCACCCGTTCCTGCGCCAACACGAAGGAAATGACCAAGATGGAAGACGGGCGCGAATTGCCGCTGTACAAACTCGACACCTCGAGCGAATCCCATCCCTTCTATACCGGCACGCAGAAGTCGGTCGACAACATGGGTGGCCGCGTCGAGCGGTTCCGCAACCGCTTCGGCAAGCCTGCCGCCAAGTAAACCTTGCGCCGGCGGTGCGTCAGGGCAGCCCGGGAAACCGTGCTGCCCTTTGTTTTTCCTGAAGCCCCAAGACAGCCTTTCGCGCAGTGACGTCGTGAACAAGCCCACTCCCGCCATCGTTGCCCAGGGGGCGGTGCGCCGCCTGCCCCGCATCGCGCTGCTGCTGTTCTGCGTCGCCTACGCAATACCCGGCCTGGTCGGCCGCGCCCCCTGGAAGAGCGCCGACATGGCGTCCTTCGGGTACATGCTGGAAATGGCCCGCGGGCATACGCCGTGGATGGACCCCATGCTGCTGGGCCTGCGGCCCGAGGCCGACGGCCTGCTGCCCTACTGGCTGGGCGCCCTGTCGATACGGGGCCTCGGCGACTGGATGGGCCCGGCCACCGCCGCCCGCATGCCGTTCTTCGTGCTGATGGGGCTGGCAATGACCGCCGCCTGGTACGCCGTCTATCACCTGGCCCGCAAACCGCAAGCCCAGCCGGTCGCGTTCGCCTTCGGTGGAGAGGCCAATCCGTCCGACTACGCACGCGCCATCGCCGATGGTGGCCTGCTGGCGCTGATCGCCTGCCTGGGGCTGGCCCAGCTCGGGCACGAGATCACCACCAGCCTGGCGCAACTATGCTTCACCGCACTGGCCTTCTTTGCGGTAGCGGCCCTGGGACACCGTCGCTGGTTGCCCGAAACAGTGCTACTTGTCGGGCTATGCGGACTGGCCCTGAGTGGCGCACCGTCGCTGGCCGTGTTGTTCGGTCTGGGCAGCGCGGCCTTGCACGCCCTGCCGGGCGGACCCCAGGAGCCCGATCGACGCTGGCGCAAGGTGGCCGCCATCGCGCTCGCCACCCTGGCGGTCATTGCGCTCGCCAGCCTGCTTGACCTCTGGCGCTGGCGCGTGCTGTTGCCCCAGGACGCCGGCAGCAAGGACTGGCGCACGCTGGCCCGCCTGTTGGTGTGGTTCACCTGGCCGGCCTGGCCGCTGGTGTTGTGGACCTTGTGGCGCTGGCGCTTCCAGATCTTCACCCGTTCGGTCCACCTGCACCTGGCGCTGCCCCTCTGGTTCGTGGCGGTGACCCTGACCGCCACGCTGACCACCAAACCAGCCGACCGCGCCCTGCTGCTCGCGCTGCCGGCACTGGCAACCCTGGCGGCTTTCGCCCTGCCCACCCTGCAGCGCAGTGTGGCCTCGCTGATCGACTGGTTCACGCTGCTTTTCTTCACAAGCTGCGGGCTCGTCATCTGGGTCGTCTGGGTCGCCATGCAGACCGGCTTCCCGAAACAGCCAGCCGCGAATGTGCTGCGCCAGGCCCCCGGTTTCGAAGCCAGTTTTTCGCTCCCTGTGTTCCTGATCGCGGTGGCGGCGACGCTGGTGTGGGGCTGGCTGGTGAAATGGCGGGTCGGACGCCACCGCGCAGCCATCTGGAAAAGCATGGTGCTGCCGGCCGGCGGCGCCGCCTTGTGCTGGTTGTTGTTGATGACCTTGTGGATGCCCCTGCTGGACTTCGTGCGCAGCTACTCGGTGGTGGTCCGCAATGTCGGCGCCGCGGTCGGTACGCCCGACTGCATCCAGGAAATGGGACTGAGCCGCGAACAGATCGCCGCGTTCCAGTACCACGGCGGATTCACGATCCTGAGCAATCCGCACCAAGCCCGGTGTCCGTGGTTGCTGGTCAACCCGGATCCGCGGCTCGGCCTGCAGGAGCAGGTCAACAAGACCCAGTGGCAGCTGCAAGCCACTGTCCGACGGCCGTCGGACAAGGGCGACGACGTGTTGCTGTTCCGGCGCGCCAGAAGCTGACGTGCGTTCAGGGCAACACCGCGGGTTCGGCGACCGGGGCAACTCGCACCCTGCTGGCCGGCAAGGCGATGGCGAAGGTCGAGCCACGGCCTGGTGTGCTGTCGATGCGCAATTGCGCGCCATGGCGTTGCGCCACGTGCTTGACGATCGCCAGGCCCAACCCGGTGCCGCCGGTCTCGCGTGAGCGGCTGCGGTCCACCCGGTAGAAGCGCTCGGTGATGCGGGGCAAGTGCTCCGGCGCGATCCCGGGGCCGCTGTCAGTGACCGAGAATTCGCCCTGACCATCCTCCAGCAGCCGCCACAAAATCTGGACACGGCCGCCAGCCGGCGTGTAGCGGACGGCATTGTTCACGAGGTTCACCATCGCGCTCAACAACTCCGACCGGGAGCCAGCCACGGTGCAATCCTGGGCCATCAAGGATGTCAGGGCATGCCCCGGAGGCGACATCAGATCGGACAGGCTGCGCGCCTCCTGGACGCAGTGCTCCATCATGTCGCGCACGTCGACCCACTCGTCCATGCCAGGGGGCGGGCTGCCCTCCAGCCTGGAGAGCGTCAGCAGGTCGTCCACGAGCGACTGCATGCGTCTGGCCTGCTGCGCCATCAGGCCCAGGTAGCGCTCGCGCTCGGAGGGTTCCAGCGGCAGCGACTGCATGGTCTCGACAAAACCGGCCAGCACCGTCAGCGGTGTGCGAATCTCATGCGAGACATTGGCGACGAAATCACGCCGGATCGCATCGGCCTGCTCCAGCGCCGTGACATCTCGCGACATCATCAGCTTGCGGCCTTCGCCATACCGGTGCAGATGTACCGACAGGCGCACCGGCCGGCTGCTGGAACTTCGGGGCCCGGCGATGACGACGTCATGGGTGTAATTGCCATCGGCCTGGTAGGCCGCAAACGCCGGGTCACGCACCAGATTGCCGATGTGTTGTTGCAGGTCACGGCGCGCATCCAGCCCGAATTGCTCGACTGCGGTCTGGTTGCACCATTCGATGCGTCCCCCGCCGTCGAGCAGCACGATCCCGTTCGGAGACGCCTGGATGGCGGCCAGGAACTCCTGCAGCCGCCCCTCGCTATCCTGATGCGCGCGGTCACGCACGCCCAGCAACCGGCGCACCCGGTCCGCCGCCTCGCCCCACAGGCCGGCCACCTCTGGCGGACGGGCCGTGTCGCCGTCACGCAACCAGCGAAAGAGCTTGCGGGCCCGACCGAGGTCCCATGCCACCCACGACATGCTGGCCACGAACATCCCGACCACTGCCCCTTCCATCGGTTGCAGGCCAAGGCCCATTCGGGAACCTAGAAGACCCCCCGCCAACTGGAACAGGAAAAACCGGAAGACGCGCCAGATCATGCGCCGATTGTCGCCGCGCGCATACCTATGCCGATTGCGGCTGCGCAGTCAATCGGTAGCCGGCGCCCCGCACGGTTTCGACCATCACCCCTGCGTCACCCAGTGCCTCACGCAGCCGCTTGACGTGCACATCCACCGTCCGCTCCTCGATGTACACATGGTCACCCCAGATCTTGTCAAGCAACTGGCCGCGGCTGTGCACGCGTTCGGAATGCTTCATCAGGTAATGCAGCAACTTGTACTCGGTCGGTCCGAGTTTGAGTGGCTGGGTGCGGTGGGTCACCCGATGGGTCGCCGCATCCAACCGCAATTCGCCGATGGCGACACTGTCCGCCACCTGCTCGGGCGCACGCCGGCGCAGCACCGCACGAATTCGGGCCAGCAGTTCCTGGGTCGAGAACGGCTTGGTGATGTAGTCGTCGGCACCCGCGTCGAGACCGGCGATCTTGTCGGGTTCGTCGCCGCGCGCGGTGATCATCAGGATCGGCACGGCCTTGGTCCGCGGATCGGCCCGCCAGCGCCGGGCGAGCAGCAGCCCGCTGTGGCCCGGCAGCATCCAGTCGAGCAGGACGGCGTCGGGCAATACTTCGTCGATCTCGCGCTGGGCCATCTCGCCGTCGGCCACCCAGATCGGCTGGAAGCCGTTGTGGCGCAGGTTCACTGCGATCAGTTCAGCGATGGCTGGTTCGTCCTCGACCACCAATATTCTGGGGAGCTTTCTCATGGGTGCTGCATCTGGCTGATTCTTACCTGGGCGCGCCCGGTCAACGGACGACGGATTCGATCTGCGCCATCGGGGTATGGCGCACATCGGTCCCCTTCACCACGTAGATGGTGAATTCGGCGATGTTCTTGGCATGGTCCCCGATACGCTCGATCGCCTTGGCCACGAACAGCAGGTCCAGGCTGGACGAAATGGTGCGCGGATCTTCCATCATGTAGGTGATCAGCTTGCGCACGAAGCCGTCGAACTCCTTGTCGATCGCGTCGTCCTCCTTCAGGATCGACAGGGCCATGGCGGCGTCCAGGCGCGCAAACGCATCCAGCGACTTGCGCAGCAGCCCGGAGGCGAGATCCGACACCACCCGCAGTTCGGACGCCGGCAGCATGCGCGACGCCCCGCTGTCGTTGATGGACTTGACCATGCGGGCGATCTTTTCCGCCTCGTCCCCAGCCCGCTCCAGGTTGGCCGTCGTCTTGGAGATCGCGATCAGCAGGCGCAGGTCGCGCGCGGTCGGCTGGCGCCGCGCGATGATCGACGACAAATCGTGGTCGATTTCCACTTCCATCGCGTTGACCCGGGACTCGGCCTCCATCACCTGGGTCGCGGCTTCCGAACTGAACTGGGCCAACGCGTAGACGGCGGTCCGGATCTGGGACTCCACCAGGCCACCCATCTCCATGACACGGGTGGAAACGGCGGTCAGTTCGGTGTCGAACTGGCTGGAAAGGTGTTTGTCGCTCATGGTGCCTCCTCGGAAATCAACCAAACCGGCCGGTAATGTAGTCTTCGGTCTCTTTTCGAGCCGGCTTGAAGAACATCTGCTCCGTGGCTCCGAATTCCATCAGGTCGCCCAGGTACATGTAGGCCGTGTAGTCGCTGCAGCGCGCCGCCTGCTGCATGTTGTGCGTGACGATCACCACCGTGTAGTCGTTCTTGAGCTCCGTAATCAGTTCCTCGATCTTCGCCGTCGATATCGGATCGAGCGCCGAGCAGGGCTCGTCGAGCAGCAGCACTTCGGGTTTGATCGCGATGCCGCGCGCGATGCACAGGCGCTGCTGCTGGCCGCCCGACAGGCTGGCGCCGCT
>JANMZX010000051.1:0-11455 GCA_031383745.1 Rhodoferax sp.
ATCCTGCCCTTCATGCGGGCGTGGCGGGTGGCTGCACCGGGATGCTGGAAGTATTCGCGCATGCTGCAGAGTCACGCGCGCCAGCCCCGGTGGTCGCGCCAGCCCAATGGTGTGCTGCAACGGCATCTGCGCGCGACTGCAGGCAGCACGGTGCGGACGCCCGGCGCGCTGGCCCAGGATGCGGCATGGCGCCGGCTGGTTTTCGAATGACCGCAATGGGCCGAAAGCAGACAGTGGGCGCGAATGGTCAAGTGCGGGTGGCGCCTCACGAAGCGAGTCATGCAGGGAAGGGCTGCTGACATGGCCGTCGTCAAATTTCTCACCCGAACCCATGGCCGTGGCAAGCTCGACTGGACCGACTGGCTCAGTTACGCCTACCTGTTCGTGGGCCTGTTCACCATGTTCGCGCCCATCCTGTGGCTGGTGATGTCGTCGCTGAAGACCGAAAGCGCGATCAGCCAGTTCCCGCCGACCTTTCTGCCGTACAGCCAGAAGTCCGTGGTGGTCGCCGGCCATGAAAAGCCCTTGCCACTCTTCACCACGAAGCTGGAGGATGGCCAACTGCGCGAGATGGCCCAGGTGCGGCGCATCGGCATCATGGCCACCATGGTCGACCCGGCCAGGCCGGAGGCGGAAGTCCGCGTCAACATCAACGACCGCAAGCCGATCAACGAGCTGAAGTTCGCCGCCAACAACTACACCGACCTGTTTGGCAAGTTCAGCTTCGGCAGCTACTTGTGGAACAGCGTTTTCATCACCGTGGTGGCCACGCTGCTCACGCTGCTGATCAACTCGATGGCGGCGTTTGCGCTGTCCAAATACCAGTTCCGCGGGCAAAAGGCGGTGTTCCTGCTGATCATCGCCACGCTGATGATCCCGCCCACCATCATCCTGGTGCCGGTGTTCCTGGTCATCAACACGGTGGGCCTGCTCAACAGTTTGTGGGGCGTGATCCTGCCGGCGATTGCCACACCCACCGGCGTGTTCCTGCTGCGCCAGTACATGCTGACTATTCCCGACGAGCTGCTGGAGGCGGCCCGCATGGACCACGCCAGCGAATGGCGCATCTACTGGAAGATCATCCTGCCGCTGGCCGCACCGGCGCTGGCGGTGCTGGCCATCTTCTCGGTGATGTGGCGCTGGAACGACTTCCTGCTGCCGCTGATCGTGTTGTCCAAGTCCGAGTTCTTCACGCTTCAGCTGGCGCTCAACTCGTTCCAGGGTGAGCTGAACACGCAATGGCATTACCTGTTGGCGATGACCGTGATCACGCTGATTCCGATCACGCTGGTGTTCGCCTTCCTGCAGAAATACATCACCACCGGCATTGCCAGCGCCGGCGTGAAATAGACAGACCGACAGACAGCCAGACCGGCACCGATTGTTAGGACCCGCCTGTGGCCACACTTGAACTCAACCGCATCGTCAAGAGTTTTGACAAGACCACCATCCTGCACGGCATCGACCTGATGGTGAACGATGGTGAATTCGTGGTCTTCGTCGGCCCCTCGGGTTGTGGCAAGTCCACCCTGCTGCGGGTGATCGCCGGGCTGGAGTTGCCCAGTTCGGGCGAGATCCGCATCGACCGGCAGAACGTGAACGCGGTGTCCGCTGCGGACCGTGGCTGCGCGATGGTGTTCCAGTCGTATGCGCTGTACCCGCACATGACGGTCTACGACAACATGGCCTTCGGGCTGGAGAACATCGGCGTGCCCAAGGCGCAGATCGAGGCCAAGGTGGGCGCCGCCACCACGCTGCTGCGGCTGGGTGAACTGCTGCAGCGCAAGCCGACGCAACTCTCGGGCGGGCAGCGCCAGCGTGTGGCCATCGGCCGCGCGATCGTGCGCGAGCCCAAGCTGTTTTTGTTCGACGAGCCGCTGTCCAACCTGGACGCCGAACTGCGCGTGTCCATGCGCGCCGAGATCCGCGAGCTGCATGCACGCCTGAAGGCCACCATGGTCTACGTCACGCATGACCAGGTCGAGGCCATGACGATGGCCGACAAGATCGTGGTGCTGCGCGCCGGCAGGGTGGAGCAGGTGGGCGCGCCGCTGGAGTTGTACAACCGGCCGGTGAACACCTTCGTGGCCGGTTTCATCGGCAGCCCGCGCATGAACTTCCTGCCGGTGGCGCTGCTGCCGCCCCACGCCAGCCGCAGCCTGGTGCCGGCTGGCACCCATACCATCGGCCTGCGCCCGGAACACGCCCGGATCGCGGGCGACGGTCCGGTGGCGATGCAGGTGTCGCAGGTGGAGCAACTCGGCTCCACCAGCCTGCTGCACGGCAAGGTAGGCCAGGACACGCCCTTCGAGATGGTGCTGGACGGGCAGACCACGATCCGCGGTGGCGACACCGTGCGCCTGGGGCTTCCGGCCGAGCAGGTGCATTGTTTTGACGCGCAAGGACTGCGTCTGTGAAACCCCTCGCTGGTGCCCACATCACCCAGGCAGACGCCCACGGCGTCGCGATGTTGCTCGACAGCGGCGGGTCATTCAGCGTGCAGGTCCTGGAGGCTGCGCTGGTGCGGGTGCGCTACCAGCCTGCTGCCGGCTACAAGGAGCCGCGCACCTGGGCGATTGCGCCGCAGATGGGGCAAGACGTTCCCTGGCAGGGCCGCGCCCGTGATGACCTGAGCGGCTTCAGCCGCCCGGCGGCCGCGCTCACGCGCGACGGCACGCACATCACCCTGGCTACTGGCGCCTTGTCGGTGACACTGCGGCCCGACCCGCTGATGTTGTCGTGGGTGGATGGCCAGGGCCGGCCACTGATGCACGACCGCGCCACCTCGTCGTACTTCACCAGCCTGCGCACCGGTGCCGTGCGCCACTACCTGCAGCGCGACCGCGCCGAGCGGTATTACGGCCTGGGCGACAAGACCGGCCCGCTCGACCTGCACGGCCGCCGCCTGCGCACGCTGGCGCTGGACTCGCTGGGCTACGACCCGCAACGCGGCGACCCGCTGTACAAGCACTGGCCCTTTGTACTCACGCGCGCACCCAGCGGTGCGTGGTGGGGCATCTACTACGACACCCTGTGTGCCTGCACCTTCGACCTGGGCTGTGAACACGACAACTACCACGAGCTGTTCCGCTACGTGGACATCGACGACGGCGATCTGGACTACTACCTGATGGCCGGCGCCACGCCTGGCGAGGTGATCGCGCAGTTTGTCAGACTCATCGGTGGCACCCACCTGCCGCCGCGCTGGTCGCTGGGGTTCGCGCAAACCGCCATGGGCCTGGCCGATGCGCCCGACGCGCAGCAGCAGCTCGGCGACTTCATCACCCGCATCCAGGCCGAAGGCATCCCGTGTTCGGCCTTCCACTACGGCTCGGGCTATTCGTCGCGCGGCAAGCGGCGGTACGTGTTCACCTGGAACAGTGACAAGTTCCCCGACCCGAAGACGCTCAACGCACGCTTCCAGGCCAACGGCATGCGGCTGGTGGCCAACATCAAGCCCTGCCTGCTGGACGACCACCCTGCCTTCGACGACGTGCGCGCGCAGGGCGGTTTTGTCCATGACGCTGCCACCACCCGGCCGGTGATGGAGCAGTTCTGGGACGGCGTCGGTTCGCACCTCGACTTCACCCATCCCGCGGTGATCGCCTGGTGGCAGAAAAGCCTGAAGGCGCAGGTGCTCGACTTCGGCATCGACGCGGGCTGGAACGACAACAACGAATACGCGGTGGTGGACGACGACGCCCGCTGCCACGGCTTTGGCCAGGCGCTGCCGCTGCACCGCGCGCGCCCGCTGCATGGCCTGCTGATGACCCGCGCCAGCTTCGAGGCGCAGGCTGCACACGCCAGCGACAAGGCCGAGCCGGTGTTCAGCGTCACCCGTGGCGGCCCGCCGGGGCTTCAGCGTTACGCCCAGACCTGGACCGGCGACAACACCACCAGCTGGGAGACGTTGCGCTGGAACATCCGCACCGGGCTGCAGATGAGCCTGTCGGGCATGTTCAACACCGGTCACGACGTGGGCGGTTTTGCCGGGCCCTCGCCCGGGCCGGAGCTGTTTGTGCGCTGGGTGCAGGCCTGCTGCCTGAACCCGCGCATGGTCATGAACTCGTGGAAGGCGGACGGCACGAACAACGTGCCTTGGCTGCACCCGGAGGTGACGCATCACGTGGCCGCGGCCATCCGCCTGCGCTACACCCTGATGCCCACGCTGTGGTCGCTGTTCGAGCGCGCGCACCAGTTGCACCAGCCGATCATCCGGCCGACGTTCTACGATTTTCCGGACGACGAAAACTGTTATGCGGACTGCGACGACTTCATGCTCGGTGACGCGCTGCTGGTGGCGCCGGTGGTGGAGCCGGGGGCCTCGACGCGCCGGGTGTATCTGCCCAGGGGGCCGAGCGCGTGGTTCGACTTCGCGACCGGCCGGCGCTACGAGGCGGGCCAGGTGCACGAGGTGCCCGCGCCGCTGGGGTGCCTGCCCCTGTTCGCGCGGGCGGGAGCCGCCGTCGCCTTGACCGCGGCCACCGGCGCTGCGTCCGGTGTGGCCGCGCTGGAGGGAAGTACGCGGGTGTTCGGCGCGTAACCCCATAATCGGCAGGATACCCCTGCGCTGGTGAAAGGAAGTCCATGCCCGCCCCTGCCGACAGCAAACCTACCGTCCTGATCGTGGATGACACGCCCGCGAACCTGGACCTGCTGGTGGAGATTCTGAAGGCGGAGTACCGCACCAAGGTGGCAATCAACGGTGACAAGGCGCTGGAGCTGGCGGCCTCCAGCACTCCGCCGGATCTGATCCTGCTCGACATCATGATGCCCGGACTGAACGGCTACGAGGTGTGCCAGCGCCTCAAGTCGAATCCGGCGACGTGCGCGATACCGGTGATTTTTGTCACCGCGATGGGCGAGGTGGACGACGAAACCAGGGGCCTGGAGCTGGGTGGCGTGGATTACGTGACCAAACCCATCAGCCCGCCGATCGTCAAGGCACGGATCCGAACACACCTGGCGGTGTCGGTCCAGTCACGGGAACTGCGGCGGATGGTGATGCAGCTGGAGGCGCAGGCGGCGGCGCTGTCGGAGTTCAACCGGACACTGGAGGCGCGGGTGGCCGAAGATGTCGGCCAGTTGGAGCGGCTCGGACGCCTCAAGCGCTTCTTCTCGCCATCGGTGGTGGACATGCTGTTGTCGAACTCCGCGGATGATCCGCTCAAGAGCCACCGGCGCGAAGTGGCCGCGGTGTTTGTCGACCTGCGCGGCTTTACGGCATTCACCGAGACTTCCGATCCGGAAGACGTGATGCAGGTGCTGCGCGAATACCATGAAGGCATGGGCCAGATGGTGATGGCCTATGGCGGTTCGCTGGAGCATTTTGCCGGCGACGGCATGATGATCTACTTCAACGACCCGGTCCAGATCGACAACCCGGCTGGTGTGGCGGTGCAAATGGCCATCGCCATGCAGGAGCGTTTCGCGACCCTGGTCGCAGGCTGGCACAAGCGCGGTTATGCGCTGTCGATGGGCATCGGCGTGGCATTGGGTTTTGCAACCATCGGTGCCATCGGGTTCGAGGGGCGCCGGGACTACGGTGTGATCGGCACGGTCACCAATCTGGCGGCCCGCTTGTGCGGCGAGGCGACCGGCGGGCAGATCCTGATTTCCCACCGGGTGTACGGATTCGTCTCTGACTTCGCGCGTACCGAGCCGGTCGGCGAACTGCAACTCAAGGGATTTCATCGTCCGATTGCGGCGTATGCGGTGCACGGCTACCTGGACAATGCTGTCCGGCCCCAGGTGTAGCGGACACACCCATGCGGTTGCGCAAGGTCTCGTCGTGGTTCTTCGCCATCGTCTTGCTGGTGTTGGGCGCGAATGCGATGTTCCTGGTGCTGATCACCCGCGCGTACGACACCGAGGTGGCAGTGCAGGGCCACCGGCAGACCGCGCTGGCCCTGGCCAACGAGCTGCATCAGGAGACCGAACAGCTCGCGCGGCTGGTGCGGGCGTACACGGCCACCGGCGAGAGCCGTTACCTGCTGTACTACTACGACATTCTCGAGATGCGCCAGGGGGAAAAGGCCGCGCCGGCCGACTTCAATCCGGCGTCCTATTGGGACGACGTGATTGCGGGCCGCAAGCCGCATGTGATTCCAGAGGACGGCGTCAAGCGGTCGGTGGCGGACCTGATGAAATCCCAGGGGTTCAGCGATTCGGAGTTGCTGGCCCTGAAACGGGTTCTGGACGCCACCGCGGCCATGAACCAGGTCGAGCAGAAGGCGTTTGCGGCCACCCAAGGCCTGTACAACCCGGATACGGAGAAGTTTGTGTCGGATGGCCCGGCGCGGCTGGACTACGCGGGCAAGCTGGTTCACAGCGCTCCCTACAACGCACTCAAGGCGGACTTGTCGACGGCTGTCGGTGCTCTTGCGGGGATGATCGACCAGCGCACGAGCGCCGAGGTTGCCGCGGCCCGGTTTGCGCTGGAGCGCTGGATACTGATGTCGCTGGTCAGCATGGCCGCGACGATTGTCATGACCGTCCTGGCGCTGCGGGTCATCCGGCGCAGCGTGCTCAAGCCGATCCACCAGCTGGGCAAGGGCGCAGCCCGTCTGGCGGCGGGCGACTACACCACGCGCACCGGCGCACCACGGGGTTTCGATGAATTGACAGCCCTGGGGCGCACGCTGGACTCGATGGCCCAGGCCATCGAGGACGACATCAGCCGGCGTCAGTCTGCGCAACAGGAGCTGGAGGTGGCCCGAAAACAGGCAGAGGACGCGACCCGCGCCAAGTCCATCTTCCTGGCCAACATGAGCCACGAAATCCGCACGCCCATGAATGCGATTCTCGGCATGGCCTACCTGGCGCTGAAGACCCAGCTCGACAAGCGCCAGCAGGACTATGTCAGCAAGATCCATGAGGCCGCCAAGTCGCTGCTGGGCATCATCAACGACATCCTGGACTTCTCCAAGGTGGAGGCTGGCAGGCTCGAACTCGAGGAAGGCCGGTTTCGCATTGAAGATGTTGCGGGCCATTCGTTGTCGATGGTGCGCCAGCGCGCGCACGAAAAGGACGTGGAACTTCTTTTCGACGTGGCCGAGCCGCAGCTGCTGGGCGAAAGTGGCGCCTTGATGGGGGATGCCCTGCGCCTGGGGCAGGTCATCACCAACTTGCTGTCCAACGCCGTCAAGTTCACCCACCATGGCTACGTGAAGCTGCTCATCACGATGGACACCGTCGATGACAGCGGGTTGACGCTGCATTTCGCGGTGCGTGACACCGGCATCGGCATGACCGATGCGCAGATCGGGCGCCTCTTCCAGGAGTTCACGCAGGCCGATGGATCGACGACGCGCAAGTATGGGGGTACCGGCCTGGGGCTGACGATCTCCAAGCGCATTGTGGAACTGATGGGGGGGCGGATCTGGGTAGACAGCGTCCCGGACGAAGGCTCGACCTTCCATTTCACAGCCCGCTTCCAATTGACGAAGCCGCCGGCCCCGCCCTCTGTTCCGCTACCGCGGGCGGAGTCGATCCGCGCCCTCGTGGTGGACGACCAACCCGACGCGCGCCTGGCCCTGGCGGACCTGCTGGGTGCCTTGGGGGTCGGCGGCGTTGGGCCCGGAGGGATCGACGTGGCGGACGACGGCGACACGGCGCTGACCATGGTCGCCGCGGCGGAGCAGCAAGGGCGTCCCTACGACCTGTTGCTGATCGATTGGGTCATGCCCCGATTGGACGGGGCCGGGCTGCTCAAGAGCTTGCAGCGCCGGTCGGGATCCTCGGTGCCTTTGCCAGTGATTGTGTCCGCCTATGACTCGGATGTGGTCCACAGCGCGGCGAAGGCGCTGGGTGCCACGCACTTCCTGCCGAAACCCGTATTGCCGGAGTCACTGCGGGATCTGATCCGCTGGTTGGCCGGCGGTGAGCCGCACGCGCCCGCGGCCGGACCGTTGCCGGATTCCACGCCCGATCTGCGAGGCCTGCGTGTATTGCTGGTGGAGGACAACCCGATCAACCAGCAACTGGCGCTGGAGCTGTTGGAAAGCCGTGGTGTGGAAGTGGATGTCGCCAATCATGGCCAGGAGTGCCTGGCGCTCGTCGACCGGCACCCGGCCGGTCATTACGGGGCCGTCCTGATGGACCTTCAGATGCCGGTGATGGACGGGTATGAGGCGACCAGGCTATTGCGGCTGGATGCGCGTCATGTGAACCTCCCGATCCTCGCAATGACCGCCCATGCCATGGCGGAAGAGCGCCAGCGGTGCCTGGTTCTCGGTATGAACGGCCACCTCAGCAAGCCGATCGACCCCGCCGTGCTGTACACGGCCTTGGCGGACCTGCAAGCCAGCAGATCGGGCACCCGGCCCGGGCCCACGACGCCATCTGTGGCCGGGGCCACGCAGAAAGAGGAACCGGGCATTGCGCCACTGCCAGACATTCCAGGCCTGGATGTGCGCACAGGTGTGCGGTTTGCCAATGGAAACGAGGCCTTCTATCTGCAGGTACTACAACAGTTTGTGCACGACTACGCACCAATCGAGTCATCCATGGGCGAGCTGCTGGTGGCCGGCCGGTGGGAAGATGCCGCGCGGCAGGCGCACACTTTCAAGGGCCTGTGTGCCAGTCTGGGCGCCGCCCGCCTGCATGGTCTGGCAGTTGATCTCGAGCGCGCGCTGCAGGCGCACGACCAGCCGGGCTCGGGCAGCGTCTTGCCAGCCATCGGCGGTGCCATGGCGGTCCAGGAGGCCCGCCAGCAGGGCCAACGCGGTTCGCCAGGCAAATCGCATGCGCGGGTCCAGGTCGAGGCGGCTGCCCAACCGTCTCACGCAGACTGGCTTGCCCGGCTCCGAAGGCTGCTCCAGGACGGTGACAATGAGGCCAGGGATCTGTGGTCCGCCCGATCGGTCGAGGTTTCCAACCGCCTTTCCTCCCATATGGTGGAGCGTGTATCGCAGGCCCTGGCGCAATACGACTTCGACGCGGCGCTACAGCTGCTGATGGACGACACGACCCAGTCGCAGTGACGCTGGCGATGTGTTGGATTGGACCCACAAGTGATCCAAAAACAGGCCAACTGCGCGCGCATGCGCAGGTATGATGTTTTTGCAGCGTTACGTGAATGACGGGGCTATCAAACGCGTTAGCCGTTCGTGGCCCTGCGCAAGTGAGGCTTGCTCCAAGAATCATGAAGTCTGAAGGGCCGGGATTGAGAGTTCGTTGCAGCGTATTGCGTCGTTCTGTTTCGGCGCTGGCCGTTTTTTTACTGGCTCTGTTCGACGCCTCCCTCGCGTGGGCTGCGGATTTCTCCCTGACCGGATTCGGTACGATTGGTTACGCTGTCTCTGACCAGAAGGCGCCCTACCTCCGTTACATCGACAAGGGCGGCACACTCAGAGCCGACTCACTCGTTGGCCTGCAAGCTGAAGCCCAGTTCGATCCCCAATGGGGCGCCACTGTTCAGGTGGTCGCCAGTGCACCGCGTTACAGGGAAGATGGACTGGCAACGCAGGTGCGTTGGGCGTTCCTGAGTTATCGGCCTAACAATGAATGGTTGTTTCGGGTTGGCAGACTGCGACCGCCAGTCCTGATAAACACGCAAAACGCTGAAGTGGGCGTGACCTATGAACAGGCACGGTTGCCGGTCGAGGTTTATTCGCTAAGTCCTGTGTACGACCTTGATGGGGTGTCGTTCACTAGGACTTGGCCTTCTGAAAAACATGAGACCAGTCTTGATGGATATCTGGGCGTTTCGAGAGTCAAGCAGCGGACGCCGTTCCATCCGAATTCGGCACAGCCGTATAACGCCGATCGATACCTTCCTGAAAAAATTCGGTTTATGGGGCTTGTTTTGGCTCGATCAGTAGGGCCATTTGCCATTCGTGGGGGTGTCCATAGAGCGACATTGAGCCCTGATCAAGGGCGGCAGTTCCTGGATGATCCGGCCCCCCAGACTATCGCCGCTCCGCCGCCTTTTGGCGGGACAATTTATGTTCCTGGGGCACCCTATGAAATGATTGCCGTAAATGCCTTGACAGTCGGGTTGGATTGGCATTCAAACGGTTGGAGAGTTGATGGGGAGTACGGCAGACGACTGGGCGCCAATACCAAGATGGGCCCGTCAAGCGACAGCTTTTATGTCACGGTAGCGCATACGGTTGGCGGTTGGACTCCGTATGCGACCTATGCGCGACTGCTTTCGGCGCCGCCTTCGCGCAGATACTATGACCAACTCAATGCAACTCCAGTTCCAATTGTAGCGATGGGTCCCCCCTTCTTCCTTTCGCCAGACTATCACCGTAGCATCGCTAATGCGATGTTTCTTTTTGACCAGCACTCCATCATGCTAGGTACCTCCTACAACATGTCCCTCAGTTCGAAACTCAAGTTCGAATGGATGCGGACCAAGATTGGGCAGGCATCGGCGCTCGTAGACGGCGACGTGCACCACAAGAGCTTCAACGTGTTGTCCATGTCGTACAACTTCGCGTTCTGACGGCGTACCTCATGTTCAAGTTCGTCACCCGGGCACTCGCACTTGCGCTGGTTGCAGTGCTGGGCGACGTGTGTGCGGCTGATGGTGTGGTGGTCATTGGGCACCCGGCGTTGCGGCAACTCGATCTGGAAACGGTCGAGAAGATCTACACCGGCAAATTGATCCAGGTTGGCGACATCTACGTCGTGGCTGTCAATGCTGATGTCGGCAGCAGTGTGCGGGCGCGTTTTTTGCAAGCGTTCCTGAAGCAGGATGAAGGCAAATATACGGGCTACTGGCGCGTTCGCAGAAGCATCGGACAGGGCAAGCCGCCCCGCGAATTGCCCCGGACTATCGATGTCATCAACTTCGTCAACTCTACACCGGGCGCGATCGGGTACATCAGCGAGGCAGAGGTACAGCCCGGGTTGAACGTTTTGTTGAAATAGGATCTTCCATACGGTGCGGTCTTCGACCGGTGTGGAAGTGGTCCCAAGGCGGCCTGGGCCCCAGGCCTTTCCTGCGCGCCTCACGGTTGGCGATTTCCCCACACACCGAGTCCCATGGCCCTTCCCCGGTGCCTGCCGCGCGTTAGGGCGCGTCCAACCGCAAGGCCCGGCCCGGCCCCCGTTACCGGTGCCACGGTTGCAATCGTGTTGGATGGCCGGTGCCGTTACTTGGGCGTGCCACACGATCGGCGGTTCACGGTACAGTCGTGATGACGCATGCTCTGGTGTGATCATCATGGCGCAATCGGCTGCGCCGTTCCGTCACAACCCACTGTTCCCGCCACGTCCGACGACACACCTGCTTCGCCCGCCTGGCATGCCCCTCTCCCGCCGCTCCCTCCTGCTTGCCTGCGCGGCCACGGCTGCGGGCTGTACCTTGAACCCCGACCAGGACCATGCCGGCCCGGATGCCCCGCGCGACGTTCCGCTGGGCCGTCCGGTGCGCACCGCCTGGGTGTTCAGCTCGGGGGGGCCGCGCGGGTTCACGCATGTGGGGGTGCTCAAGGCGCTGGAG
>JANMZX010000108.1:0-28386 GCA_031383745.1 Rhodoferax sp.
TAACCGCGCTTGTGCCATTCCGCGCCCAGCGCGGGAAAGGCCTGCTGCATCGCCAGCGCCATGCGCACAGCCGCCTCGGCAGGGCGCTCCATCGGCACCGGGTCGTTGAAGAACACCATCACCGAGTCGCCCGCAAATCGCTCCAGCGTGCCGCCGTGCGCCACCACCAGCTGCCCCATGCTGGCATGGAACGCGTGCAGCATTTCCATCACCTCCTCGGGTTCGGCCTGGTCGGTGAAGGCGGTGAAGCCGCGCAGGTCGATGAACACCACGCTGATCTCGCGCCGGTGTGTCTTGAGCATGTCCTCGCCGCCGGCGACGATGGCTTCCGCCAGCTGCGGAGAGAAGAAACTCTTGAGCCGACCCAGGCCGGCGATCTGGTTCACCTGCTCCTGCACACGTTGTTCGAGTGTGCGGTTCCACTCGGCGATCTGCGCCGTCTGTGCCTTCACCTCGTCCTGCAGGATCTTGATGCGCAGCAGCGACTTGACCCGCGCCAGCAGTTCGGGCCGGTTGATCGGCTTGGTGAGAAAGTCGTCCGCCCCGGCCTCGATGCCCTTGATGCGTTCCTGCTGCGGGTCGAGCGAGGTGACCAGCACCACCGGCAGCAGGGCGGTGTCCGGGTTCTCGCGCAGCTTGCGGCACACGTCGTAACCCGACAGACCCGGCATCATGATGTCGAGCAGGATCAGGTCGGGCGGGTTCTGCGCGACCTTGTCCAGTGCTTCCTGCCCGTTGACCGCCGCCGTCACGTCGAAGCCCTTGGCGGTCAACACGTCGACCAGCAGCTTGACATTGGCCGGGGTGTCGTCGACAACCAGTATCTTGTGCGGCACCGGCTCGCTCACGGCGCCTTGCCCTCGATCGTCTTGCGCACCGTCTCGATGAACTCTTTGAGATTGACCGGTTTGCTGATGAAGCCGTCGAACCCGGCGTCGGTGATGCGGCTGCGGTCCATCGGCGTGACCGACGCGGTGAAAGCCACCACCGGGACATGCGCCGTGCCGGCATTCGCGCGGATGCGCGTGAAGGCCTCGATGCCGTTGATGTCGGGCAGCTGGATGTCCATCAGCACCATGTCGGGCGTGTGCTCCAGCGCCATGCGCACGCCGTCCTCGCCATTCACCGCCTCCAGCGTCTGGTACCCCTTGGCCTGCAACACGTCGCGCGCCAGCTTCATGTTCTTTTCGTTGTCTTCGACGATCAGGATAACGCTCATGCTTGCCTCGGTATGGTGAAGGTGAAGGTGGAGCCCACACCGGGTTCGCTTTGCAGGGCCAGCGTGCCGCCATGCAGTTCGACAAAACGCTTGGTCAGCGCCAGGCCCAGGCCGGTGCCCTCGTGCTTGTTGGTGTAATGGCGCCCGACCTGCTTGAACTCGTCGAACACCACGAGCTGGTCCTCTGCGGAAATGCCCACGCCGGTGTCGGTCACCGCCACCTCGATGCCCGCGTCGGTCAGGGCCGCACGCACCACCACCTTGCCGCCGTCGGGGGTGAACTTGACCGCGTTGCTCAGCAGGTTGAGCAGGATCTGCTTGAACTTGCGCTCGTCGGCGCGCAGTTCGCCCACCACGCCATCGGCCTCCAGCGCCAGGGCGATGCCGTGGGTCTGTGCCCGCTCGCGCACCAGCGTCATCGCGTTGGCCAGCGCGGTGGCGGCGTCGAAGTCGCCCAGGTCGAGCTCCATGCGGCCGGCCTCGATCTTGGACAGGTCCAGGATGTCGTTGATCAAGGAGAGCAGGTGCTTGCCCGACGTGAAGATGTCCTTCAGGTAGTCGTCCTGCTTTTCATTGAGCTCGCCGAACATGCGCTCCAGCAGCACCTCGGAGAAACCGATGATGGCGTTGAGCGGTGTGCGCAGCTCGTGCGACATGTTGGCCAGGAACTCGCTCTTGTGCTGGTTGGCGATCTCCAGCTGCCGGCTCTTGTCGCGGATCTCGTTGAACAGCCGCGCATTCTGGATCGCGATCACCGCCTGGTCGGCAAAGGTCCTGAGCAGCGCCTGTTCCTTCTCGTTGAACGCCTCCAGCTTTTCCCGGCCCACCAGGATTGAGCCGATGGCTTCACCCTCCCACAGCATGGGCGCAATCGCCACCGAATAACTCGCACCCGTCTCAAGGGCCAGATTGCGCAGCCGCGGCGGGACGTCCGGGTCGTGCAGGACGTCGGCAAACGTCACCAGGCGGCGCTCGCGGATCGCCAGTTCCGTGGTGGTGCCGGCGACGGGTGCGGGGAAGATCGTCTGCGTGCGTGCGAGGCGCTCCCGGTCCAAGTCACGGATCGCGCCGATATGCAGCTGCGCGTCTTCGGCCACCTGGAACACGATCAGTTGCGAGGCGCTGAAAAGATGCTCGCAACTCTGCAGGATGCGATCAAAAACCGGTTGTGTGTCCGCCACCGAGTTGCTGATCACCTGCAGCACCTCTGCAGTCGCGGTCTGCTGTTCCAGCGCTTCCTTCGTCTCGTTGAAGAGGCGCACGTTCTCAATGGCGATCACAGCCTGGTCGGCGAAGACCTGCGCCAGCGCGATCTCCTTGGCATCGAACTCGCCTGTGTCCGATCGCAGGATACCGATGCAGCCGATCGCCTGGCCCTCGCGCAGCAGTGGCACGAACAACCCGGAGCGCCAGCCGATCGCCGCCGCCAGTTCACGCGTGCGCGGGTAGTCCCCGGCGACAGCATCGCGATCGCGCACAACCAAGACCCTGGAATCGAGCACGCAGACACCCGACACACTCTGACGGTCCAGGGGCCACTCGCGAATGCCCTGATCGCGCGTCGGCATGTCATCGCCGGCGACCGCTGCACGGACCAGGCGGCCACCCTGCGGCAGGAGCAGGTTGACCGCGCGACCGCCGAAAAGCCGGCGGCAACTTTCGACAATCGCGTCGAACACCGGCTGCACGTCGGTCACCGATCCGCTGATCACGCGCAGGATCTCGGCCGTCGCGGTCTGCTGGTCCAGCGCCTCCTTGGTCTCGTTGATGAGCCGCACATTCTCGATCGCGATCACCGCCTGGTCGGCAAAGGTCTTGAGCAGGTCGCGCTGCCTCTGTGGCGTCTCACCGGGCTCCGCCCAGGCCATGATGATGGCACCCACGGCGTGGCCGTCCTTGAGCATCGGCGCACCCACCATGCGGCGCCAGTGGGCGGTGGCCGACAGGCCTTTGTCGTACGCGGCGTCGGCTTTCGCATCTTCCAGGACGGCGACCTCCCCCGACAGGATGATGCGCCCGCTCAATACCGCCAGGTTCGGTGGCGCCGGATAGAGCGACTGCGCGGCCTCCAGCGCTGCTGCGGGCCAATTGCTCGTGGCTGCCATATGCACCAGTTGCCCGTCAAACCGGAACACCGCACAGATCGGGGTGTCGAACAGCCGGCTGGCACTGGCCATGATGGCCTCGAACACCGGTGCGACGTCGGTCTGCGACTCGCTGATCACGCGCAACACGTCGCTGATGGCCGTCTGGTATTGCAAGGATTCAGTCACCTCGGCCGTGCGCTCCTCCACCTTGCGCTCCAGACCAGCGTAGGACTCGCTGAGCTGCGCCGTCATGTTGTTGAACTGGTCGGCCAGGCCTTCGAGTTCGTCCCCGGTCCTGATCACGATCTGCTGGTCCAGGTCGCCCGCGCCGATGCGCCGCGCGCCTTCGTCCAATGTGCGGATCGGCCGCACCATGCTGCGTGCCAATGCGGAGGCCGCCACCGCCGACAACACCAGGCCCGCCAGCAAGAGCAGCCCGGTGCGCAGGATCGACGCATTGAGCTTGGTGAACACCTCGGATACCGGTTGCTCGATAAACACCTTCCAGTCGAGCGGGTCGATCGGCGCCACCGAGGTCAACACGGCCACGCCCGCCAGATCGACCGACTCCATCGCCGGGGAATCCGCATCGCGCACTCCGGCAGCGGCCTTGACGTGCGGCAGCGCGGACATGTTTGTCTTGCGCAGCACCAGGCCGATGTCCGGGTCGGCCACCAGCAGGCCGCGGCCGTCCACCACGTAGGCCTTGCCCTTGTCGCCGATCTTGATGCGCGAGACCACGTCCCAGATGAACTTGAGGTTGACCTCCGCGACCGTCACCGGGCTGCCGGGCCCGCCAGAGCGCGTGGCCACCGTCATGTAGGGCTCGGTCTCCTTGCGGAAATACACCGGGCCGAACCAGGGCTGGCCGCGTTTCGCGTTCAGGAAGGCCGGATCCTGCGAGCGGTCCTTGACCGAGGACACCACGTCCATGCCCAGGCGCGACACCGCGATCTGCTCCTTGCCGGTGGCGTCAAGCTGGGAGATATCGGTAACCTCGGGCGCCTGGCGCAGCAACTTCAGGAACTCGATGCGACGCAGTTCCACATCGCTGGCGTCGATCTGCGGCAGCGACGCATACGCCAGCTGCTGGGAGATCTGGCGGATGTACTGCTCGATGCGCGACGACGCCCCGATCGCCTTCTCATGCTGCAGGCTGGCGAGCGCGGCGCGGTGTTCCTGGTACGAAAAGTACAAGCCGATGCCGCCCGAGGCCAGCAGCGCCACGCTGACCAGCGAGATGATCAGCAGCAGGTACTTGCGGAACAGCCGGCCGCGCAGAATGCCGGGTCTGGCGGCAGGCTGCGGGTCGGTTGCTGGGGCATCTGTCATTACCTGCATTCTGCCCGACGCGGGGGCGTCGCGGCGACAGGCCAGCGATGGAATCGCCAGGTCATTCAGTTGCCGATTCGGCACTGGAACGCACCCGGACTGAAATAGTCGAAACCTGCCGGGATGCACCAGGTCAAGCAACCGCCTCATCGGCCCGCAGCCGCAACGACACCGGTATCTGCAAACCCAGGCGCCGTGCAGTGCCGACATTGAGCAGCCAGTGAAAACGCGTCGACTGCAGCACCGGGAGTCTTGCCGGGCGCGCGCCCTCGAGAATGCGTTTGACGTATCGCGCAACATGGCGATGGATTTCGTCGGTGTCCGGTGTGCACGAAAACAGGCCACCCGCGCGCACCAGTGCCCGGGACACCGAACACGCCGGCAGCCGGTGTTTCAACGCCAATTCCCCCGCTGCCGTTGTCGGCACACTGGGCTGTACCACCAGGGCCTCCATGCGCTGGCGCGACCAGGCTTCAAACAGGGCCGGGAACGACTGCACATCGGCAGAGCGCTCCATGTACAAGGAAAAATTGAGCCTTGCCGCTGCGCGCTGCAAAGCTGCTGCGGCGACAGGCGTCCACGGGTCGGTGGGATGCACCAGCACTGCGACACGGCGCGCCAGCGGCAGACACTCGCGCAACAACTCCAGGTTTTTCGCCATCAACTCGGTAGCAAGAGCCGTGGTCCCGGTAATGTTGCCGCCGGGCATGCCGAGGTTGCTGACCAGGCCATTGGCCTCCGGATCGCCCACACCCCACATCACTACCGGTACGCGTTGTGTCGCGCGGCTCGCTGCCTGCGCCGCCGGAGTGAACACCGCAACGATGGGTTCGACCTCCAGCGCCAGCAACTCCGCCGCACCATCCCGGGCGTGGCCGGAAGCGCGTATGGCCGCCAGGGCCGGTGTGGCGCCAAGGAAATGGCGCCGCTTCAGTCGATCACCTCGTCGGCCGCCACCAACACCGCCGCGGGAACCGTGATCCCGAGCGCGCGGGCCGCCTTGCGGTTCACCACCAGTTCGAGCTTGCTGGCGCGCTCGAACGGCATCTCGCCTGCCTTGGCACCTTTGAGGATCTTGTCCACCAGGGCCGCTCCGCGATGGAATATGGCGGCAAAATCCGACTGAAAGGACGCCAACCCGCCGCCTTCGAGGTACTCCCGGCCACCCCAGACCGATGGCAGGCGTCTG
Organism: Rhodoferax sp.; assembly: GCA_031383745.1. Lineage (GTDB taxonomy): Bacteria > Pseudomonadota > Gammaproteobacteria > Burkholderiales > Burkholderiaceae_C > CAISIP01. The sequence continues at coordinate 5,828 of JANMZX010000108.1, forward strand.
CTGGTGCACAACTCGGCCAGCCTGGCCCGGTGGAGGTAGAAGGTGGCGTCCGCGAGTACCAGCACGGCACCGACCTGATCGCGCTCCATGGCGGCGAACGCCGGCTCGAAGGCACCCGGCTCCGACGCTTCGTAGAGCCTGATGTCCACGCCCATCGTGCGGGCATAACCTGCCAGAAACGTCGTCAATTCGCCGCTCGAGGCCGTGATGGGGTTGGTCAAAACCGCATAACGACGTACCGCCGGCACCAGGTCCTTGAGCAGTTGCAGCCGCCGGGCAACCAGTTCTCCTCCCCAGGAACTGATGCCGGTCATGTTGCCACCCGGCCGTGCGAGGCTTTCGGCCAACCCGGTCAGGACCGGGTCGTTCACTGCCAGCGCAACAATGGGGATCGACCGTGTGGCGCTTTTCGCCAGTTCCGATGGCCGCGGACCCGAGGTCACCAGTACATCGGGCTGCAGTTGCAGCAGCTCGGCCAGCAATCCTGGCAGGCGATCGGGCCGGCCTTCGGACCAGCGGTAGTCGATGCGGATGTTATGCCCGTCAACGTACCCGAGTTCGCGCAGGCCCCGGTTGAATGGCTCCACCATATTGCGGCGCACATTGGCATCGGGGGTGGAGCCGCTCAGGACCGCGACGCGCGACTGGCGCCCGGCAGGCTGCGCCTGTGCCACGACCGGGAGCATGGCCAGCGCCGCACACAAGCATACCCGCCGCTTCATGCGCGACCACGCCGGATCACGACCGGCAACGATGTGAAGACCATGTCTGTCCTTCTCGACACCTGGCGCATTTCCACACTGCCTGGTGGTGCCAGGGCAGTTCAGTTTGAGGGGAAAGACGCGATGCGTCAAGACACGGTCGCATGGGCAAACTGCGAGCGCCGTTGCGCCCGATGTTTGCCATTGACATGCCGGCGGCTGCGCGAGTCCACCCCCCAATGGTGGCCAAGTGATCTACGAAACGGCAGCCCTTTCATGCACCGGTTGCCGCCGCAGCCCGGACGGGTCGATGGCCGCGCAATCCATGCGCGCTGGAAGCGGATGCTTCAGGTGCGTCCGCTCGACCGGTAATGCGGATCATCACCCAGGCCGCCGAGATACCCCTGGTAGAACCTGTGCACATGCGGCAAGACGTCCTTCGCCAATACCTGGCGCTCGACTTCGTTCGCGCTCAACGGCCTGGCACATCGCTGCGCGATCTCGGCCAGCACCGCGTCCCGGTCGACGCGGGTGAATTTCCGGTCTTGGTAGATCCAGTCTCCACCGATCATGACGCTGTGCACCGCGCCGGCCTTGGCGCGCTGCACCAGCACGTCGACAAGCCCGAGGGCAGGGCTTTGATAGGGGTACGTGACGGCATTCCAGTCGATCAGCACGAGATCGGCGCACATGCCGGGGTGCAGTTGGCCGATTCGGCCCGCGAAAGGCGTGGTGCGGGCTCCGTGCTCGGTGGCCATCCGCAGCACCGCCGAGGGCGAGGGGTGGGGCGCGTCGATGCCCGGTTCGCGGTGTGCCCGCAGCACCATGCGCATTTCCTGGAGCATGTCGCGATCGTCGTTGATCCCGGCTTCGTCGATGCCGATGGCGATCGGTATGCCGGCCGCCGCGAACCGGTTCAGCGGCGCAATACCGCTCTTGAGCCGAAAATTGGACGAGCAGTTGTGGCACACCATGGTGCCTGTGTGCGCACACAGGGCGATGTCGTCCTCGGTCATCCAGACACCGTGCCCGATGGTCAACTTGGGCCCGGCCAGGCCCAGCGCATGGATGTGCGCCATGGCCGATCCACCGGTGCGCCGACGCGCATAGGCCTTCTGGTAGGGCGTCTCGAGCAGGTGCATGTGCATCGGAACAGCGTGGCGTTCCGACAATGCGGCGGCGGTCTCCAGCGCCTGGTCGGACAACCAATGCAGGTTCGACGGCGCCAGTTGCACCCGCAGCATCGCATCGTCGCGACAACGGCGGACCAGTTCCTCGAACACCGCCACCTGATCGGACAACGGCGTCGTGAACTTGCGGAAATACTCCGTCATCGCCGGGCGCAGGGCCGGTGGCAGTCTTGCCACAAAGTCCTCGTCGGCTTCGTAGACGAGGCGATTCTGGTCGCGTAAAGCCATTGAATAGGACGCGCGCATGCCGATCGCACGGTAGGCCGACATGACCTCGTCGGCGGCCTGCAGGATGTCCGCCGGGCCACCCGGCGCCCGGCTGTGCAGGTGTTGCACCGTGGTGACGCCGCTGGCGATCATCTCGAAAGCGGAATACAGGGTATCGGTGTACAGATCGACGTCCCGCAGCGCCAGGCGGCTCGCGAACCAGAGTTCGAGCGGATGGTCTGGCGATCCCAGTTGCAAGGGCGTCAACCCGACATGGTGGTGCGCGTTCACGAAACCCGGCAGCACGATAAAACCTGGGCCTCCGACGCGCTCGGCGTCCGGGTGATCCCGGGCCAAGACGTCGACCGGGCCGATCGCGTTGATGGTGCTGCCCTCGACCAGCACGGCCGCATCAGGATGCAGCGCTGGCGCATCGTCGGCCTGAAATCCCTGCAATACAAAGCCGCCAGAGACAAGTGTTTTTGACATCGAGAAAGGCGCTCCGATCGAGGAAGGCAGTGTGGCCGGTACAACGCGCCTGACGGCGCGGAACGATGCGGCCACGGTCCGCACATCTGAGAGAATTCAAACAGATTCCGATGTTAATCCGACCACACTGACCGCATGACGGCTAGCAAACGCAAGGCAGAACGGCTGGCGCTGATCGAGCAGCGCCTGGCACAGAAGGGGGTGCTGCGCCTGCGCGATGCCGTGGCGCTGCTCGGGGTGTCGGAGATGACGGTGCGCCGCACGCTGGCCGAACACGGCGAACGTTTCTCCTACTACGGTGGCTACATATTGCCCGCTGCGTCGCCCGAAGGGCCAGCCGGATTCGATCTGCAGCAGGAGGTCGGCAGCAACGCCGAGTCGAAGGCCCGCGCCTGCGAACATGCGCTGGCGTTGATCCAACCCGATGACACCATCTTCATCGACTGCGGAACAACCCTGGATAACCTGGCGCGCCTGATCCCGAGCGACCTGGCACTGACCGTGCTCTGTTATTCGTTGAACGTGGCGAACTGGCTGGCGAAGAAGCCGAAGATTCAGATGATCCTTCTCGGTGGGCAATACCATCCGGCATCGGCCTCGTTCTCCGGCTTCGACGTGCTGTTTGGCGGAGCTGGTGAAGGGCTGTCCCGGTATGGCGTGCACAAGGCCTTCATTTCGGCCGGAGGTGTGGACGTCAAGCGTGGCGTGACCTGCTCGTACATGCACGAGGCGATCGTCAAGAAGCAGGCGATGGCCGTGGCCCACAAGAACTACCTGGTGTTCGACGAGAGCAAGTTCAATCGCCTGCGACCGGCGCTGTTCGCCAAGGTCGACGCGTTCGACGCCATGATCACGGAGAACGGTGCGCGGTAGATCCTGTGGCCGGCATCGAACAGCCGTCATGGCCCCAATCCGTGGTCGGGCGCGTTGCGGCGGTCTGGTCTCCTTGATCGGCTGTAACGCGGGCGCGGACGCGAGGGGGCGGCCACGCCTGCTTTCCCCTTCCAGCGCCGACTTGTTGATATAAATCTAACATCTGCAAAACCATGCCGTTGTGGCCACGAAAGCGCATACGGCTCTCGATATCGGCACGGAGATTGCTTGTTCGCCGCGCCAACCCTTGAGAGGGAGGCACAAAACGCCTGCTTGGTGCGTGACGTGTGGCCCTGCTGCACATCAACGATGGGCGCAGATTGTGGTTGCATTGTTGGTCGTTACTTGTTAGGCTTCTAACAGTTTGTCTGACTCCCTCTTTCCTTCTTTACCGTTTTTTCAGCGAGGACAGGTATGACGCAGATTTCCAGACGAAAGATCGTTCAGATCATGGCGGGCACGGCAAGTGGTGCGTTGGCACTGCCGTCCGTGGTGCGTGCCCAGGAGGCCCGGGAACTGGTGGTGATCACCTATCCCGGTCGCCTGTCCGAGCCACACCGCTGGCTGGCCGACCAGATGGAGGCGCGTCACGCCAACCTGAAAGTGCGCCTGGTCCCGTCCGACAGCCAGGACATGGTGGCGCAGATCAAGGCAGCGCAGGGGTTTTCCCCCTATGACGCGGCACCGAACGACGAGCCGCCGCACCTGATCGGCATCAGCGAAGGTTACCTGGGCCGGCGCAATCCATCGGCGCTGAAAAACCTCGACGCGGTCTACCCGGAACTGCTCCAGAAGAGCCAGGGGTACGGCGTCCCGGCCACCTATTCCCTGGTCGGGATCGCCTACAACACCACGCTGGTCAAGTCGCCACCGCAAAGCTGGGCCGATCTGTGGAAGCCCGAATTCAAGGGCAAGGTCGGGATCGCGCGCACGTCGTCCAATCTCGGGCTCGCGACACTGGCGATCGCCGCCAAGACACACGGTGGATCGGAGAGCAACCTGGATGTCGGCTGGGACCGCCTGAAGGCGCTCGATGCCAAGGCGGCGCGGTCACCGGCGAGCCTGACCCAGATGCTCGAACGCGAGGAGATCGCACTGGCGCCGCTGTGGAACAACAACACCGCCGCGGCCGCCAGCAAGGGCCTGCCGATCGCGTTCATCAAGCCCAAGCCCGGCGCGATCGCCATCATTTCATTCTTCTCGGCGATCGCCAAGACCCGCCATCCGGCGCTTGTGGACGAGTGGCTCGACGGCATCCTGAGCCCGGCGTACCAGGCGCGTGCAGCAGGGGCACCCTATTACTTCGGACCAACGGTGCGGGGTGTCAGCGTACCTGCGGATGCCCGTGCCTACACGCCGTCCACGCCGGAGGAGGTGATCGCACTGCAAACCATCGACTGGCCCAGGATCGTGCCGGTGCGCGGGCAACTGGTCGAACGCTTCGACCGCACTTTCGCAATGTAGACGCCATCATTCACAGGAGAACTCACATGGCCAAACCGTTCATTCGCCGCAGCTTCCTCAAGGGTGCCGGCGGCGCTGCACTGGGTGCCTTCGCGCCGATGTTGGCGCGGGCACAGGACACCCGCGAACTGGTGATCGTCAGTTTTGCCGGCGCCTTGCAGGAGCCGCACCAGTGGCTTGCCCGGCGCATCGAAGCGCGCCATCCCGGTCTGAAAATCCGGCTCGTGCCCAGCGAGAGCCAGGACATCGTGGCCCAGATCAAGGCGGCGCAGGGTTTTTCGCCGTACGACACGATGCCCAATGGTGAACCGCCGCACCTGATCGGCATCCGCGAGGCCTACATCCAGAAGGCCGATCCGAAGCTGTTGTCCAACTACGGCAACGTGTTTCCCGAATTCATCCAGAAGAGCCAGGGCTACGGCGTGCCCGTCAGTTATTCACTGATCGGCATCGCGTACAACGAAAAGATGGTGAAGACCCCGCCCAAGGCCTGGACCGACCTGTGGAAACCCGAGTACCGCGGCAAGGTCGGTATTCCGCGCGCGTCGTCCAATCTGGGCCTGGGCGCGCTGGTGATCGCGGCCAAGGTGTTCGGTGGATCGGAGGACAACCTCGATCCCGGTTGGGCCAAGCTGCAGGAGCTCAAGCCGCAGGTGGGGCGCTCCCCGACGCAGTTGTTGCAGATGCTCGAGCGCGAAGAAATCGCGGTGGCGCCGCTGTGGAACAACGACGCCGCAGGCGCCGCGCAAAAAGGGCTTCCGATCAAGTTCGTCCAGCCCGATCCCGGCCCGGTCGCCATCATCTCGTTCATGTCGGCCATCAGCAAGACGCGGCACCCCGAGCTGGTCAATGAATGGATGAACGAGTTGCTGTCGGCCGAGTACCAGGCCATGGCGGCCAGGGCGCCGTACTACTTCGGGCCGACCGTCAAAGGCATCGCGATTCCGGAGGGTGCACGCGCCTACACGCCCTCGACCCCGGCAGAGGTGTTGCGGCTGCAATCGGTGGACTGGTCCAAGATTGCGCCGATTCGCGGCAAACTCGTCGAACAGTTCGACCGGCTGTTTGCGAGCTGACGCTTTGCAGTTGGCTGCGCATACCGATTCGCCGCTGCGCCGGGACATCGCCCGCCAGCCGGAGGTGCTCGAGGCCCTTGCGGCGCGCAGTGATGCGTTTGTGGCCACGGGGCGGCAACGCTTGCAGCCCGGCCTCGGCGGGCGCGTCTACGTGACCGGCTGCGGCGACGGTTATTTTGCTGCTGTGGCGGGTCGGGCGTTTGCGGAACGCGCCGGCCTGGACTGGCGGCCGATCAGTGCCTTGGACATGGTGCTGGCGGCGCAGCGCCTGACTTCGGCGGATCGCGTGATCGCCATTTCCATGTCCGGCAACGTCGACCGCACGGTGGAGGCGGCACGGGCGGTCCAGGCAGCCGGGACGCCGCTGGTTGCGCTGGTCAACAGCGCGGATGGCGGCCGGCTCGGTACGCTGGCGGTGGCGCGCATCTCGCTGGAGATCGACGACATCGCCCCGTTCCTGTGCGGCACGACCAGTTATTCGGCGACCTTGCTGGCGCTGATGGCGCTGGCCACGGGTGCAGCGGGTGGGCAGGCGGCACCCCGGATCGAGCAGGTGCTGGCGGCGCAGCGGATCGCATTGAAAGGGTGCGACCGGATATTGCCCGGCATCGATGTGCCCAGCGGTGTGCGGCTGTTGTCGGCCGGCGCCGACCGGGGCACGGTTGCCTATGGTGCAGCCAAGCTGGTGGAGCTGACCCGCATCCCGGCCTGGAGCGCCGATCTGGAGGAGTTCGCCCATAGCCAGTACTGGTCGATGCCGGTGACCGACCTCGTGGTGGTGGTCGCCGCCGATGCCGCCTTGGCCGGATACGCCGACGAGGCCTGCGCCGCCTTGGCCGAGCTCGGAGTCGCGACGCTGGCGGTGGATACCGAGGCCAGCCCGGTGCCTCGCGCGCGGCACCGCATCACGCTGCCTGCCGCCGACGCCGCGCTGGCACCGCTGGCGATGGTCGTGCCGCTGCAACTGCTGGCCGAGAGCCTGGCGCGCCGGTCCGGGCTAGATCCCGACACCCGTATCCACCTGAAATCGGACGCGCTGCGGTTTCGCGTCAGTCGCCTGCTGACGCGTCGTTCGCTTCTGGGCACGGGAGCCTGATGCGCCAGGCACGGGTCCGGGTCGTGGGGTACCTGTCGCTCGATAGCGTGCAGACGGCGCGTGGCGCGTCCGAGATGGTGCCAGGCGGCGCGGCTCTGTACGCCGCGCTCGGCGCGCGCCATGCCGGCGCCGCGGTGTCGCTCGAGGCATGCGTGGGCGACGACTATCCTGCCCCGTGGCTCGAGTCACTGCATGCGCTGGGCATCGACGTGTCACGCGTGCAACGGCGAACCGGCCCAACCCGCACCACGACCCTGGACTACGACGACGCCGGCCGACGCACCTCGCCGCATTTTCGCGATCCGTTGTGGTGGGAGCGCACGCGCGCGCTGGCACCGATGCCGGGCGACGACCTGGCACAGGTGGATGTGGTCGTGGCTTGCCCGATGCCGGTCGATACGCTGGTGGCGTTGTTGCAGCGGGCAGCCGCGGCGGCTGTGCCGGTGGTTGCCGATACCAGCGAGGCCTTCGTGTCCGACAACCCGCAACGGCTGCTGCAGCTGGTAGGTCGGCTCGCGGTGTTTGCACCAAGCCGCGAGGAGACGCGCCTGCTGCTGCCGCAGTGCGACGACGATGCAGCAGCGGGCTGGCTGGCGCGCCAGGGCGCGCACATCCTGCACAAACGGGGTGCGCAAGGCGCGCTGGCGCTGACGGCGCATGCAGCGGCGACGGTTCATATCCCCGCGCCGCCGGCCACGGTGATCGACCCCACGGGCGCCGGTGACGCGACGGTGGGGGCGCTGGCGGCCCGCTGGGCGGCCGGTTGCGGTTTCCTGGAGGCCGCGACTGCAGCCCTGGCGACCGGCGCACTGACCACCACCGGCATCGGCCCGGCGGCGCTGGGCCTCGTGGCCCTGCAGCCGGCACACTCGCAATGAACCATTTGAACAGGTACACCATGGGTTACCTCGTGATTGACCAGGTATCCAAGAGCTTCGGCAAGCAACAGGTGCTGACGAACTGCAGCCTGAGCGTGCCCAGGGGTACGGTACTGACACTGCTCGGGCCCTCGGGATGCGGCAAGACGACGTTGCTGCGATCGATCGCCGGCTTTGTCGAACCCGATGCGGGAAGCGTACTGGTCGACGGACGGGACATCACGCAATTGGCGCCGAACCAACGTCAGGTCGGCTATGTGTTCCAGAATTACGCCCTGTTCCCGCACCTGAGCGTGGCCGACAACGTAGCCTACGGCCTGCGGGTGCGGCGGCGCCCCGCGGACGAGATCGCGCGCAGGCTGGCGCATGCGCTCGATCTGGTGGACCTCGCCGCGCTCGGGCCGCGATTTCCGGCGCAGCTCTCCGGCGGGCAGCAGCAGCGCGTGGCGATCGCGCGCGCACTGGTGCTCGAGCCCTCGGTGCTGCTGCTCGATGAGCCGTTCAACGCCCTGGACGCCAAGCTGCGGCACATGATGCAGATCGAACTGCGCAAGTTGATAGAGCGCGTTGGCATCACATCGATATTCGTGACCCATGACCAGCTCGAGGCCATGACCTTGTCGGACAACGTGGCCGTGATGGGCTCGGGTGCGATCGAGCAGTTCGGCCCCCCGCTGGAGATCTACGATCGACCCAGGACCCCCTATGTGGCCAATTTCATCGGGCGCGCCAACCTCATTCCCGGTCGTTGCGAAAAGGGGTTTTTTGCCGGCTCGCAGCCGATCGCCACCGGCATCGCCGACGGCGACGCCACGCTGGTGGTGCGCCCCGAGAACATCGCGATCGAGACCGGGGCCGGGCCGGGGTGGACGGGCACGATCGGATTTGCGACCGCGATCGGGCCGACGGTCGAGTACGAGATCGACTGTGGCTGGGCCGAGCCGCTGCGTGCAGTCGTGCCGCGGCATTTCGGCCGTGGGACGATCCCGGCCAAGACCGCGGTGCGGGCGCTGATCAGCGACCCGCAGGCGGCCGTCGTGCTGGCAGGGTCGCGCTCCCATGACCACTGACGCCATGCCGTTGCCGGCGGCACGCGGGCGCTGGCTGCATACCCTGACCCGCAGCGGATTCGCGCCGGCGTTGCCGGCCGTGATCTACCTCGTGATCTTCATGGTGCTGCCCATCGGCACCCTGCTGCTGTTCGGTTTCGTCAACATCGAGCGCGGGCGCATCGTCGGGGACAGCTTCACGCTGCAGCCGATGATTGCGGCGCTGAACGACTCGCTGGTATGGCGCCTGATGTGGCGCAGCTTCTGGGTTGCCGTCGTTTCGACCCTGCTGACGCTGCTGCTCGCCTACCCGGTGGCATATGTCTACGGCGAACTGCGCGGCGTATGGCGCACCGTGTTGCTGGTGGCCATCGTGTCGCCCTTGCTCACCAGCGCGCTGGTGCGCGCCTATGCCTGGCTGGTCATACTGGGCGGCCGGCGCGGCATCGTGAACCAGGCGCTGCTGTCGACCGGCATCATCGACGAGCCGTTGCGCATCCTGAACACCGACCTGGCGGTGCTGATCGGCATGACCCAGATCCACCTGCCATTCATGATCCTGCCCCTGCTCGCTGTCTTGTCGGAGCGCGACAAGCGGCTGGAGGAGGCGTCGCTGAACCTCGGCGCCAGCCGCACCGGAACGTTTTTTCGAGTCACCGTGCCGATGAGCATGCCGGCGATCATCGCCGGCCTTGCGCTGGTATTTGCGGTCTCCTACACCAACTTCATCGTCCCGCAACTGCTCGGCGGCGGCAGCTATTCGACGCTGGCGGTCCAGGTCTACGAACAGACGATCGTGGTGCTCGACTGGACCCGGGGCGCGGTGCTGGCGACGCTGTTGCTGGGAACCTGCTTTGCCATCGTGTTCCTGATCGTCGCCGTGGGCGCACGAATCACGCGCTGGAACGAGGTGCGCCGATGAGCGCCGTGCGGCCACACGAAGGTGCTCCGGTTCGCGCCACGCGCCGTTCCGTGCCGCTGGCCGATCGCATCGGCAAGGCGGTGCTGATCGCGGTGACCGCGTTTTCCGTGCTGCTGCTGGTGGCGCCGAGCCTGATCGTGATTGCGATCTCGTTCGAACCGCGCGCCTACATCTCGTTTCCACCCTCCGGATTCACGCTGCGCTGGTACCAGGCCGTGCTGGACAACCGGCAGCTGATGGACTCGATCGTCGTCAGCCTGCGCACCGGATTGCTGGTGATGCTGATCTGTCTGGCGATCGGCGTTCCCGCGGCATTTGCCAGCGTGCGCGGCACGTTTCCCGGCAAGCCCGGCGTCAACGCCTTCCTGTTGTCGCCCCAGATGATGCCGGGCATGGTGATCGGCATTGCCAGCCTGTTCTTCGGCGCCTACGTGTCGTTTCGATCCTCCAATGCGATGCTGGTGCTCAGCCTGTCCGTGTTCTGCCTGCCATTCGTGATCCGCATCACGATGGCCCGCCTGGCCGGGCTCGACGCCCGGCTTGACGAAGCCAGCGCCAACCTGGGCGCCGGTGCGCTTGAGACGTTCGCACGCGTCACGCTGCCGCAGCTGGCGCCGGCCTTGCTGGCCGCCGGCGCGTTCACGTTCATCGAGGCGTTCGACAACGTCACGGTGGCCCTGTTCACGTCGGACGTGCGCGGCCGACCCCTGCCGGTGGAGCTGTACTATCTGGTGCAATTCGACAGCTCCCCCGTGATCGCAGCCATCTCGGCGCTGGAGATCATGATGTCGTTCCTGGCGATGTTGCTGATCGCCAAGACGGTGGGCCTCGATCGACTGGGCCGCTGACACGCGCCAGAACTGGAACTTGCCCACCATGACCGACTATTCCGAACGCCTGCGTGCCCTGACGGCCGAGCCGTCGCGCGACATTGCCGGTGACCCGCACCGACTGGCCCGCGTCGCGCGCACACGCACCGAGATGATGGCGCAGGGCGCGGCCATCTCAGGCACCCTTGCGGCCGGGGCCGATGCCATCGTGCAGGTCGCCAGGATGCTGCGCGCGCGCCCGATCCAGCGTGTGGTGGTGGCTGGCTGCGGCGACTCCTGGCATGTGGGTGCGGGTGTCGCCCACGCGTGGGAGTCGTTGGCCGGAATGCCGCTGCGTGCAGTCCAGGCACTGGACTATGCCTGTTACGGGGCTGCGGTGGCCGATGCGCAGACGCTGGTGGTCGGCATCAGCTCCGGTGGTTCGACGCCGGCCGTTCTGGCGGCATTGCGCGCGGCGCGACGACGTGGCGCTTTCACGCTCGGCATATCCAACACCGCCGGCAGCCTGGTGCTGACGGAATCCGACGCGGCGCTGCTCGTGCACGCATCGCGCAAGGGCTGGCCCACCCAGTCGAGCACGGCAACGATGGCGTTGCTGATACGGCTGGCACAGGAGTTCGCGGCCGATTCCCGCGCGCGTGCCCTGGGTGCCGAGCTCGATTCGGTTCCCGCGCTGGTCGATGCGCTGGCGCCGGCGCTCGATGCGCAGATGGCCACCGTCGCATCCGAAGTGGCCACTGCACAGCTGCTGCTGTTCAGCGGGCTGGGGCCGAACCTTGCGGCTGCGGCATTTGGCGCGGCCAAGATCAAGGAGTTGTCGCCCATCCATGCGCTGGCGGTTCCGCTGGAGGAGTACCACCACTACCGCTCGCAAAAGAGTGGCGATCCGCTGGTTCTCGTGGCCACCGATCCGGCCAGCCATGAGCGGGCGCTTGATACGGCGCTGGTCGGCCAGGCCGCTGGCGGCTGGACGCTGGCGGTGCTGGCGCAGGACCTGCCCGAGATCAGCTCCCGGGTGCAGCACACGGTCCGGGTACCGTCGGTCCGACCGGAGCTGGCGGCGCTGGTGTCGACGGTTGCGCTGCATCTGTTCACCTACCACTTTGCGCTGGCGCGCGATGCACTGGGGCTGGGGCACGCGGGTGCCTTGCCTAAACCCTGATCCACTCCCTTGGTCTGGCTCGATGCACACCGCGACGACCCCGCTCGGCAACCGGCAGGCGCACACGCCGATGCATCCGGTGGTTTGACGATGGTGCGACTGTTCACCGCGGGTGGCATGATCATCGACAACGTGGTCAGTGCCGACGGCACGGTGCACCGCGAGACGTTGGGTGGCAACGGCGTGTACTCGGCCGCCGGCGCCCGGTTGTGGCTCGACGACGTGGGCATCGTCGCAAGGGTTCCGCGCAACTACCCGGCGCGATGGTGCGACGCACTGCGCGATGCCGGTATCGACACCGCCGGGATCTCGGTGGTGGAGGAATCCGTCGGCTGCTCCGAATGGTTCTTCTACCGCAGCGACGGCAGCCGTGCCGACCGCTTGTATGCCGAGCCTGGCACGTTCGAGGCCTGTGGGCTTGCCGGCGATCACCTCGACCCCGGGCAGGCGGCGGCATTCGAGGCCTGCCTGCGCGCGCGGCCGGTCGCGGGGCTCGACTTCGCGGCGTTTCGCCGCCTGCATCCGGTTCGCAACACCGATGTGCCGGCGCACTACCGCGGCGCGTTGGGGGTTCACCTGGCGCCCAACAGCCCCGTCGCACAACTCGGCATGGCGCGGGACCTGCACCAGCCGGGTCGCCGCATCACGCTCGATCCCGGGTCCCATGCCACCGAGTTGGTCGGCACCGGGCTGACCCGGTTGCTGCCCTTGCTCGATGCGGTACTGCCGAGCGAAAAGGAACTGCGCGTCATGGCGCCGGGCAGAACGAATGCGCAAGGCCTGGCGGACCTGCGCCGCGCCGGGGCTTCGGTTGCCGTGGTCAAGCTGGCAGCGGCCGGCGCCCTGCTGGACGACGGTACCCGGCCAGGGCCGGTGACGGTCCCGGCGATTGCGGTGCAGGCGGTGGATCCCACCGGCGCGGGCGACGCGTTCTGTGGTGGTTTCCTGGCCGGCCTGGTGGCGACCGCCAACCCGTTGTGCGCCGCCGTGTGCGCAACGGTGTCGGCTTCGTTTGCCGTCGAATCGTTCGGACCCTTCGGCCTGTTCGCAGCCGAGCGCGACGAGGTAACCCGGCGCTGGCAGTGGCTGGCGCAGCGTTGCGCTTTACCGCAGGCCGACCGACTGTTTTCTGAACTTGCGGCCGTGCGCCGCCCACGAGCATGAATCCAGACCCACCATCCCCCAAACCCGTCGACCGCACCATCATTGCGGCATTGCACCTGCCCGATCTCGCCGTCGCGCGGCAGACCTCGATGGCCTACCTGGAAGACTATGTGCTGGCCAATGCAGAGGTGTTTGCCAGGGCCGGCGTGCCCTCGCTGATGCTGCAGGACCAGACGCGCCAGAACGGGCCGGCCGCGCCGGCCACCGTGGCACTGATGGCAGCGCTGGGGACCCTGTTGCGCCGCACCTACCCGGCCATGGACCTGGGCATCATCATCCAGGCGCATGATGCGGTGGCGCCGCTGGCCGTCGCCCACGCATGCGGTGCCAGTTACGTCCGGTTGAAGGTGTTCGTGGGGGCCGCGATGACGATGGAGGGCCCCAAGTCGGCCCTCGCGATCGAGGCGCGAAGCTATCGTCATGAATTGCGACGCGACGATATCGCCATGTTCGCCGACGTGTTCGACCGCACCAGCGTGCCGATGATCGACGTGCCACCGCACGAGGCGGCCCAGGCGGCCGTGCGCCTGGGCGCCGATGCGCTGATACTGACCGGCGCCACATTCGCCGACTCGCTCGAGCGCGTGCGTGCGGCCAGGGCGGCCGGCATCCGCCGACCTCTGTTCGTGGGCGGCAGCGTCACGCAGGACAACGTCGCGCAGACGCTGGCTGAGGCCGACGGCGCCATCGTTTCCACGTCGCTGATGCGCGACCATGCGGCGGCTACCGATCTCGTGCGCTGGGATGGCGACAAGACACAGCGGTTCATGGACGCAGTGCGTGCCCTGGCGCCGCGCCGTGGGCGCTGAGGCTGCCATGGACAGCGTTCACGCGGCGGCGGCGGACCGCGACTTCGCGGGCTACCGGGGTGCGCCACCGGCGATCCGTTGGCCCCATGGACGCCAGCTCGCGGTGTCCATCGTTGTCAACGTGGAAGAGGGGGCCGAGTTGTCGATCGGCATGGGGGACGAATCCAACGAGTTCATCTACGAAGCGGTCGAGCGGGTCGAAGCGGTGCGCGACCTGTGCATGGAAAGCCATTACGAATACGGCACCCGCGCGGGGTGGCCGCGCATCCGCGCGCTGCTGCGGCAGTACGGCGTCGCGGCCACGCTCAACGCCAATGGTCGCGCACTGGCCATCTCGCCCTGGCTGGCGCAGGAGGCGGTCTCCGATGGCCATGAGGTCTCCTGCCATGGCTGGCGTTGGGAGCGCCAGGTCTACATGGACGAGGCGACCGAGCGGCGCCAGATCGTGCAGTCGGTCGCGGCCATCGAAGCGGCGGCCGGCGCGCCCCCGGTCGGCTGGCACACCCGCTCCGCGCCGTCGGCTGCAACCCGCCGGCTGCTGGTCGAGCACGGCGGCTTCCTCTACGACTCGAACGCCTACAACGACGACCTGCCCTACGTCGTCTCCAGCGGCGACCGGCCACACGTCGTGCTGCCCTACGCGTTCGACACCAACGACATGCGTTTTTTCAACCATGGCGGTTTCGTTCACGGCGACGATTTCGCGCGTTATTGCATGGCCGCATTCGACCGCCTGTACCGGGAAGGAGCGGACCAGCCGCGCATGTTGTCGATCGGCCTGCATCTGCGCATCATCGGGCGCCCCGCGCGCATCGGCGGTCTAGAGCGCCTGCTCGCCCACGTGGCGGCACATCCCGGGGCCTGGTTCGCCCGCCGCGACGCGATTGCTCATGCCTGGCGCGACGGGTTGGGGTTGCCGCGTTGGCAGGCGCAACCGACACCCGCCGGATTCGCACCATGAGCGCAGCGCCGGGCCGCCCCAGACGAGCTCGCACCGCAGCATGGCGGGCGAAGGTACTCTGATGGGCACGCGCGACCTCATGGGATATGCAGGGCAATGGCCGGACCTGGTCTGGCCAGGCGGCGTACGGCTGGCGGTGTCGGTGGTGGTCAACTTCGAGGAGGGCGCCGAACTCCAGGTCGGCGACGGCGACACCCGCTCCGAAACCATGGGCGAGGTGATCAGCGTCGTGCCGCCCGGGGCGCGCGACATCGGGCAGGAACAGATCTTCGGCTACGGGCCGCGCGCCGGCTTGTGGCGCATGCTCGACGCGCTCGACGCGCACGCGGTGCCGGCGACGTTCTTCTTCTGCGGCCAGGCGGTGCAGCGTTCGCCGACGCTTGCGCGCGTGGTGACCGATCGCGGACATGAACCCGCGGTGCACGGCTGGCGCTGGCGTCCCCATGCCGACTATGCAGATGCCGCCGCCGAGGCAGCCGACCTGGACCGATCGGTGGAGGCAATCCGGCAGGCGACGGGGGTCCTGCCCGTCGGTTTCTTCTGCCGCGGAAGTGAAAGCCCCTGGACGCGCGAACTGCTGGTGGAGCGCCGTTTCCTGTACACCTCGAACGGATTCGACGACGACCTGCCGTACTACGACCATGCGCCGCGCGGTGGTCCGCTGCTGGTGGTCCCGTACGCGCTCGACTCGAACGACATGAAGTTCTTCCACCCCAACGGGTTCGTGCGCTCGAGCGAGATGGTGGAGTATGTGCGCGATGCGCTCGACACGCTGGAAGCGGAGGCCGCACGCGGCCTGCCGCGTCTGCTGAACCTGGGTTTTCACCTGCGCATCGTCGGACGGCCGGGCCGGTTCGCGGCGTTTCGCGACATCCTGCACCTGCTCGCGTCCAGACGCGACCGGCTGTGGATCGCGCCGCGCGCCGCCATCGCGCGCGCGTTCATCGATGCGGTCCCACCCGCCGGCGCGGGGCGCTGATGCGCATCACGCTGGTCAACCCCAACACCAACGCCGCGACGACGCAGGCGATGCTGCTGATCGCGCAGGAGGCTGCCGGCAACCGTGCACGCATCGACGCGTTGACGGCCGGCTTCGGTGCCGCGCTGATTTGCGACGAAGCGTCGCTGGCCATCGCGGCCGACGCGGTGGTGGCGCTACGCCCCGCTCTGCTGCGCAGCCGCCCGGACGGTGTCATCATCGCCGCGTTCGGCGATCCTGCGCATGAGCGGCTTGCGCGCGAACTCGCGTGCCCGGTTGTGGGCATTGCACAGGCGGGCATGGCCGAAGCCGCGCAGGGCGGGCGACGTTTCAGCGTGGTCACGACGACACCCGACCTCGCGCGCACGATCCTGCGCACGGCGCAGCGTTACGGCCTGGGGCCGCAGTGTGTCGGCGTACGCGTCACGCCCGGAGATCCCCGTGTGCTGATGGCCGACCCGCTGGAACTCGAGCTGGCGCTGTTGAGCGCCTGCGAGCGCGCGGTTGGCGACGACGATGCCCAGGCCATCGTCATCGGGGGCGGGCCGCTGGCGGTTGTCGCGCGCGCGCTGGCAAATCGCCTGCCGGTTCCGGTCATCGAACCGGTGCCGGCAGCCGTACGCATGGTCATGGCGCGTGTGCTTGGCTGCGCCGTGGGTGTGGCGGTACGCACCGGCGCCAATTAGATTGGTACGCTCTCAAGCACCAGGGATCTCGTCCGCCCGCAACAACAGCGCCGGCGCGATTGTGATGCCCAGCGCCCGGGCGGTCTTCAGATTGATGATACCGACCGCCGGCCTCAGCGAATTCCCGGTCTTCATACATCGCTGGCAGCCGGTGCATGGCCGCCAACTCGATGATGCGCTGCTTCTGCGCGTTGAAGAGCGGCAACGACAGGATCAGGAGCGCCGCGACACGGACCTTGGCCGCAGTCGCAAACGCCGGCTCGATGTCATCGGCAACCTGCACCTCCAGACGCGTTATCGCCAGGCCCAGCGCCCGCGCTGTCGCTTCAACCGCCGGCATCGAACCCTGCGGTCGTACGACCGGCGTGAGGACACCGACACGCGCACCATTCGTGTTCTTCGCAGCCTGAAGCGGGTCGTTTGCGCTCGTCACGAAAACATCGACCCTGGCCGCCACCAGTTCCGCCGCGAGGCCAGCAAGCTGTTCGGCCCCGATCGCGTAGCGTTGCTCGATCACGAGGTTGTTGCCCTCGGCATAACCCAACGCGCGCATGCCGCGCCGAAACCCATCCAGATTCGATGGGACAGGCACCGGCGCGAGCCAGCCAATACGAAACACCCTGCCCGCTGGCGGCAGCTGTGCCGCAAGCGGCAACGGACCGGCACCCAAGGCGGCGAAGGCGAAGCCACGCCTGGAGATCACGGCGCTACCCCGTGCACGCGCAGACAAACGGGTGAAGACGTCGCCAGACCCGGCGCAACAGGGACGATTTCCATCGGCTCAAGCTCCCAGTTTGTGCCGCGCCATCATGTGTACACCGTTGACCACGATACACTCGCGCGCACCAACGCCGGCGCCGGGCCAAGCAGGATGCCGGGCCGGGCGGCAGGCGGCAGGTCGGGCGGTGGTGCGGCTGCCATTGTCTGCATTCTGCCCGACGCGGGTGCATGGTCGTGCCAGGCATGCGACAGCTATGCCGGGTCATTGGATCACCTCGTCAGCGCGCAGCAGCAGCGACTGCGGGACGGCGATGCCGAGCGCCCGGGCGCTCTTCAGGTTGATGACCAATTCGAACTTGGTCGCCTGCTCGACGGCCATGTCAGCCGGCGTCGCGCCCTTGAGCACCTTGTCCACCAGCCGGGCCGAGCGGCGTATCTGATCGGTGATCGACGAGCCATAACTGAACAAAGCGCCAGCCTCGGCCATGTTGCGTTGATGGCCGACGACCGGCACGTGCCCGCGACTGGCCAGCTCGACCAGGCGATTTCCGAGGTTGGAGGTAATCGTCCCGATCGTGAGGATGGCATCGACGCCCTGCGCCAACAGTCTGGCAACTGCCTGGTCGAACTCCAGCGGATTCGACGCTTCACCGGCAACAATCGTCAGGCCGAGGGCGGAAGCTGCGGACACCAGCGTGTTGCGGTCGAGCGCCGTTCTCGGATCGGTGGGGTCGCCCAGAAACCCGAGGCGCCTGGCAGCGGGCAGGAGTTCGCGCAGCAACTGGGCACGTTTGGGCGCCAGCGAATCGATGTAGGTGACAAGCCCGGTCACGTTGCCGCCTGGATGGGCCAGGCTCGTCACGAGGCCGGCGCGCACCGGGTCGCTGCCAGTGGCGAATACGATTGGAATGCCGCGTGTTGCCTGCCGCGCCGCGACGGCGGCGATCATCGGCGGCGCATAGACCAGCTCGGGCTTGCGCGCCACCAGCTCGACCGCAAGCCGGGGCAGGTCCTGCTGCCGGTCGGCTGCGTAGGCGCGATCGTACGTGATGGTCTGCCCCTCGATCCAGCCGAGCAAGCGCATCTCGTCGAAGAAGGGTTTTAGGACGACCTCCTCCTTGGCAGGTGTGCTGGGCGCCAGTACACCGACGCGGCGCAGGCTGGCGGCGGAGGTCTGGGCGCGCAGCAGTGGCGGCTTGCCGACAAGTACCGCGCCAAGCGCGATCACGAGCAGGCGTCGCGTGTGTATTTGGGCATTCCTTCGGTAGGCGCTCATTGGATCACCTCATCGGCGCGCAGCAGCAGCGACTGAGGGACGGCCAGGCCCAGTGCCTTGGCAGCCTTCACGTTGATGACCAGCGCGAACTTGGTCGGCTGTTGAATGGGCAGATCGGCTGGCTTGGCCCCCTTCAGTATCTTGTCAACATAGGTCGCCGCGTGGTGCCAGATGTCGTTGTCATCGACACCATAAGACATCAGTCCACCGGCCAACACATAGGCTGGCAGGCCATACATGGCGGGCAGCCTGCTGCGCGCGGCCAGCTCTGCGACGCGCCGGGCATGTGGGAACAGCACCCCGGACGCAGATACGAAGACTGCGCCGGCGCGCGCGTCAGCAGCCGCCTTGAAAGCACCGTCGATCTCGCCGATCTCGCGAATCTCGACCGATAGCAGCTTCCACCCGCGCGCCCGGGCAGCGGCCTCGGTCGCCTGCCAGGCTACCAGTTCACCACGATCCCACAGCACCGCCACCGGCGCCACGCCCGGCACCAGTTCCTTCAGCAATTCAAGGCGTTTGCCACTCAGCTCGATGCCGCCAAAGCTCAGCCCGGTGATGTTTCCGCCGGGGCGCCCAAGGCTCTGTACGTAGCCGCTGCGCACCGGATCACTGGATGCCGCCATGACGATAGGGATCGTCGTGGTGGCCTGTTTGAGCGCGGAAAGCGCGTTGCCTACAGCGACGATCACGTCCACCTTCAGGGCGACCAGCTCCTCGGCCAGACTGGGAAAGCGCTCGGGCTTGCCCTCGGCGCCGCGCGCCTCCGTGACGAATTGTTGGCCATACACCAGCCCCAACTCGCGCATGCCGCGCAGGAACGCGGTGGTGGACGGCGAGCGCGGCGTCGGCCCTGTCAGGTCAGCGGTCGGCCGGAGGCCGAGGATGCCGATGCGGTAGAGCTTGCGCGTGCTCTGGGCGAACCCAGGGCGCAGCATGACCGACAGCCCGGCCCCGAAAACGCCTATTGCGGTTCGTCGATTGGTCATTGGATCACCTCGTCCGCACGCAACTGAAGCAATCTCGGGACTGTCAGGAGCAAACAAGGCTTGGTGGTCGTCACCCAACCTGAAACCTGCCAAAATCCGCCCATGCGTCCCTCCCAAGCATTGGCCTCCAAGCGCGCCGAGATCCTCGCGCTGGCAGCGGCGCGCGGTGCAACCCGCATGCGCGTGTTCGGCTCGGTGGCCAACGGCCTTGACCACGAGGGCAGCGACATCGACCTGCTGGTGGACCTGCCCGAAGGTACATCATTGCTGCGTATCGTGGGCCTGCAACTGGACATCGAAGACGCCCTTGGTGTGAAGGTCGACCTGTGCACCGAGCGTGAACTGCATCCGGACCTGAAACAACGAATCCTGACGCAAGCACGGCCACTATGAACGAGCGTGACCAGCTTTTTCTGAATCACATATTGGCTGCCATCGACGAGATCGGGAATTTCACAACGACCGGGCAAACCGGCTTCATGGCAGATCGCAAGACCCAGAGCGCGGTAGTACGCCAACTGGAGATCATCGGCGAAGCAGTGAAGAACCTCAGCAAAGCGCTGACGAATAGCGCGACCGAGGTGCCCTGGCGGCAAATCGCGGGAACACGCGACCGCCTGATTCACGCCTACTTCAGCGTGGACCTTGACGCCGTCTGGTCGATGGTGGCGCAAGACTTGCCTGCGCTTCGTGCCGACGTGCAGCAAATCGTCGACAACCCCGGCGCAACCGAAAACTGACTTTGGAGGGCTGCCCGTGCTTGCTGCCGGGGTAGAGGTCGAGTTGGCCGTGATCACTGGATCACCTCATCCGCCCGCAGCAACAGCGCCTGCGGAATGGTGATCCCCAGCGCCCGGGCGGTCTTCAGGTTGATCACCAGGTCGATCTTCGTCGGCTGTTCGACCGGCAGATCGGCCGGCTTGGCCCCTTGGAGGATCTTGTCGACATAACCCGCCGCGCGCCGGAAGACGTCGGCGAGGTCCGGGCCGTAGGACAACAGACCACCGGCCTCGGCGAATTCCCGGTCTTCATACATCGCCGGCACCTGGTGCCTGGCCGCCAGATTGATGATGCGCTGCTTCTGCGAATTGAAGAGCGGTGACGACAAAGTCAAGAGCGCTTGGACACGGTCTTTGGTCGCGGTTTCAAACGCCGGCTCGATGTCATCGGCAACTTGCACTTCCAGGCGCGTTATCGCCAAGCCCAGCGAGCGGGCTGCCGCTTCAACTCCCGGCATCGAAAACCGGTTTTGCCCTGGCGGCATGAGGACGCCAACACGAGACACCTTTGGTACCACCTCCTTGAGGATCTGCAGGCGTTTGGCCTCGAGATCCGAGCCAATCAAGCTCAACCCCGTCAGGTATCCGCCCGGGCGGGCCAAGCTCTGCACCAGCCCCCGCTCCACCACGTAGCTGCCGACGAAGACCACCGGGGTTGCGCCGGCTGTGTTCTTCGCCGCCTGCGCCGAGTTAGTTGACACCGCCATGAAAACATCAACCCGGGCCGCCGCCAGTTCCGCCGCGAGGCCGGCAAGTTGTTCGGCCCCGATCGCGTAGCGTTGCTCGATGACCAGGTTATTGCCTTCGGCATAACCCAATGCGCGCATGCCGCGCCGGAACCCATCCAGAATCGATGGGATATTCACCGACGCGAGCCAGCCAATACGAAACACCTTGCCCGCTGGCTGCACCTGGGCCACCAGTGGCCACGCAGCGGTGCCCAGGGCGGCGAAGGCGAGGCCTCGACGCGAGATCACCTCGCTACCCCGTCGCTGCGCCAACAAAGGGGCGAAGAGGTCGGAAGACCCAGCTCCACAGGGACAATTTCCATCGGCCCAGCCTCCCATTTTGTGCCACGCCATCACGTGCACACCGTTAACCATGTAGCTGTCATGCCCGCCATAGGGCCATATGCCAGCACCGGCGCGGCCGCCACTGCACCCGCAAAACGCTGCCAGCGCTGACATGCCTGCAGCCAGTCCGAAGAAAACGTGGTGCCCGGCCTGATCTCCACCGTTTGCCGCCGACCCTCGTATTCAAACAGCAAATCGACCGGCGTGCCATGAGTTTCGGGCCTGAGAGACCAGCGCCGACGGAAGTGCCAGACCCGGCGCCACCATGCCCGCGGCCCGGCCGCTCGCGTTTGACCTTGGCTTGCAAGGTATGTATGATTCAAGCATACTTTTCCAGGATGAATGCCATGGATGCCACGGTTGCCGAACGCGGTCAGATCACCCTGCCCAAGGCTGTGCGCGATGCCCTGGGCCTGACCAAGGGCACGCTGCTCACGGTCGAGCTCGATGGCGGGCGCATCATCCTGCGCAAGAACCCCGACGACGCCGTCTCTCGCCTGCGCGGCCGCTTCAAGCTGCCCGCCGGCGTGACCACCGACGACATCATGCGCGAGCTGCGCGGGCGCGCCCGGGGCGACCCGGTCGAGCCCTGAGTACTACGCCCTTGATTGCGATCGACTCCTCGGTGCTGATCGATCTGCTGGGTGACGGTGCGCGCGCCGACGCGACCGAAGACAGCCTGCGCCAGGCACTGGCACGCGGCCCGGTGGTGGTCTGCGACGTGGTGGTGAGTGAAGTCGTCTCCGGTCTGGCGAAGTTTGGCAACGGCGGCGGTGGGGCGTTGCTGAGCGCGCTGGAAGAAGCCGGCATCGCCTACAACGCCGTCGAGTCGCGCGCCGCCGTGCGGGCCGGCGAGATGCAACGCCGTTACAAGGAGCGGCGGCGCAGCGCCGGCTTGCCCGCAGTGGGCGAGCGCATGGTGCCAGACTTCCTGATCGGCGCCCATGCACTGCTGCAATGCACTGCCCTCATCACACGTGACACCGGCTTCTTCCGCGACTATTTCAAGGGCCTCAAGGTGATCGTGCCCAAAGGCTGACCAGCGAGCGCGGGTTGTCTTTCAGGCGCACCGAGAAAACTGCGCTGCCCGATCACTCGATCACCCGGTCCGCACGCAGCAGGATGGATTGCGGGATGGTGATGCCAAGCGCTCTCGCCGCTCTCAGGTTGACGACCAGTTCGAACA
>JANMZX010000126.1:0-2772 GCA_031383745.1 Rhodoferax sp.
CATACAGCGCCAGGCCTTCGCCGGGCTGATGTGGTCCAAGCAGAACTACCTGTTCGACGTCAACCTGTGGCTCAAGGGAGACAACCCGCGCGCGCCGCCACCGGCATCGCGCCACTGCATCCGCAACACCCACTGGCGGCATCTCAATTCGATGCGCGTGCTGTCCATGCCCGACAAGTGGGAGTACCCGTGGTTCGCCGCGTGGGACCTGGCGTTTCACACGGTGTCCATCGCGTTGATCGATGCCGAGTTCGCCAAGGACCAGTTGTGGTTCATGCTGTTCGAGCAGTTCCAGCATCCGAACGGCCAGATCCCGGCCTACGAATGGGAGTTCTCCGACCTCAACCCGCCGGTGCATCCCTGGGCGGTCTGGCGGGTCTACAACATGGACCGCATCCGCAGCGGCACCGCCGACCGGGTGTTCCTGGAGAAGTGCTTCCAGAAACTGCTGATCAACTTCGCCTGGTGGATCAACAAGGTGGATCGTAACGGCAACAACATCTTCGAGGGCGGCTTCCTCGGTCTGGACAACATCACGCTGTTCGACCGCTCGGAAAAACTCCCCGGCGGCGCCGTGCTGGAGCAATCCGACGCCACCGGCTGGATGGGGTTCTTCTGCCTGGCCATGATGCGCATGGCGCTGGAACTGGCGCGCGAGAACAAGACCTACGAAGGCCTGGCCAGCAAGTTCTTCCAGCACTATGTGTACGTGGGTGCGGCCATGAAACGCATGGGCGGACGCAACCACGACCTGTGGGACGAGGAAGACGGCTTTTTCTACGACGTGTTGCGCTATCCGGACGGGCATTTCGAGAAGCTGCGTGTGCGCTCGCTGGTCGGCCTGATCCCGCTGTATGCCGTAGAGCGCCTGGAGGAACGCTGGACCGGGCAGTTCAAGGAGTTCTCCGGCAACCTGCGCTGGTTTCTGGAGAACCGCCGCGACCTCGTCGAGTTGTGCGTCAACCACACCTCGCACGAGGGAGTGGACACACTGGCCTTGACCATCGTGAACCTGGCGCAGCTCAAGCGCATGCTCGAGCGCCTGTGCGACAGCGACGAGTTCCTGTCCGACTACGGCCTGCGCAGCCTGTCCAGGGCGCATGCAGAACATCCGTTCGTTCTGGGCGACAAGCGCGTGTCGTACGAACCGGCCGAGGCCGTGTCCAAGATCAAGGGCGGCAACTCGAACTGGCGCGGCCCGATCTGGTTCCCCACCACCTTCCTGATGATCGAGTCGCTGCGCAAACTGGCCAAGGCCTACGGCGACGACATCGTGGTCGAGGGCCGGGACGGCCGCACCTGGACCATCAGCGACATCGCCAGAACGCTGGCCGACCGCCTGATCGCCATCTTTGCGCGCGATGCCAGCGGGCGCCGGCCGGTGTACGGCAACATCGCCCGGTTCCAGACCGATCCCTACTGGCGCGACTACATCGCGTTCCACGAGTATTTCGACGGCGACACCGGCGCCGGCCTGGGCGCCTCGCACCAGACCGGCTGGACCGGGCTGGTGGCCTCGCTGATCGACGAGTGGCGGGCCTGAACCCGCGACTGCACTGCCTACACCTTGGAGAAGTCGGGCCGGCGCTTTTCCATGAATGCCGCGAACGCCTCGCGCGCCGCAGGCTCTGCCAGCATGCGGGCGAAGATCGCGCCTTCGTCGGCCATTTGCTGCGCCACCAGGGCCGCCTGGCCTTTCTTCATGAGCCGCTTGGTCTCGACCAGCGACGACACCGGCTTGGCGGCGAGTTTGCGCGCCTGCGCCTGCGCGATGCCGTTGGCTTCCATCGGCGGCACGATGCGGTTGACCAGCCCCACTTCGAGCGCGGCCTCGGCCATGAAGGGCTCGCCCAGCAACAGGGCCTCCGCCGCGCGGTGGTAACCCATCATCTGCGGCACCAGCACGCTGGACGCGGCCTCGGGGCACAGGCCCAGGTTGACAAACGGCATCGAGAACGCCGCGTTGTCGCCGGCGTACACCAGGTCGCAATGGAACAGCATGGTGGTGCCCACACCGACCGCCGGTCCGCAGACCGCCGCGACGAGCGGCTTGGGGAAGCTGCTGATCACGCGCAGAAACCGGTGCACCGGCGATTCGCCACTGGCGGGCGGGCGGTTCTGGAAGTCCGCAATGTCATTGCCGGCGCTGAATACCGTGGCGTGCCCCTGCAGCACCACCGCGCGCACGGAGGTGTCCTGCTCTGCACCGGCCAATGCATCGGCCATGGCGGCATACATGGCGACAGTGATGGAATTCTTTTTTTCCACCCGGTTCAGGGTGATGGTCATGACACCGGATTCGGTGTGGGTGAGGATGTCGGTCATGTCGTTGTGCTCGTGGAAGTGGTTGGTGAATGCTGGTGTCGCGTTTTGATTGAAGCGTGACACGGGACTGGACGGCGGGCGATCAGTGTCTGCATTCGGCCCAAAGCGGTCGGTCGCTGGTCGGCTTGTGCTGTGGTTTTCCGCTGTTTCTTGCGTTGACGTCGGCGCGCGTCGCGGCAGGCGGGACCCGGCGGGGGCTCATGGTCGGGCGGTCTGGCGCTGGACGCGCAGACTGCCCTGCGGTGTTGGCTCCGGCATCACAAGCGCTTCGCGCAATTGTGAGCCTCGCCGCAACGTTCGTTGTCCCGGCAGGGGCGCATCGCACAACTCACTACGCGCCCTGCGGGCGCTGCGTTCGGACAGGTGCGATGAGCATGTTGACGAAGCGCACTGCGCGCGCCGCCCCCGCCGCTGCGCTCCTCGGCGCCCCACAAATCGCCCTCGCCG
>JANMZX010000159.1:0-4720 GCA_031383745.1 Rhodoferax sp.
TTCGGCCAGCGTGCCCTGGGGCGTGAATTCGAGCTCCAGTTCGCCGGCCAGGTACTGGCGCTCGAACTCCTTGTTCTCGCCCACGTAGCTGGAGATCATGCGCTTGATCTGGCGCGTCTCCAGCAGCTTGCCCAGGCCGAATCCGTCTACGCCGGCGTTGTTGGAGATCACCGTCAGGCCCTTGACCGCGCTGTCGCGCAGCGCGTCGATGAGCGCCTCGGGGATGCCGCACAGCCCGAAGCCGCCGACCGCCATCAGTTGACCGTCCTGGACGATACCCGCAAGCGCCGCGGCGGCAGAGGGATAGATCTTGTTCACGCAGGTCTCCTTGGTGTTGAGAGCTGAACGATACTACGTAACGAGATACGTAGTATTTCGTACCGACAAGTCCACCGCCCCCGATGACCAACGATATCGACTACCGCCTTGCGTTCGAGCTCGCGCCGATCGGCCTGGTGCTGTCGCGCAACCGCAGCATCGTGGACTGCAACACCCGGCTGTGCGAGATGTTCGCGTTGTCGCGCGAACTGCTGATCGGGCAGACCTTCCAGGTGCTCTATCCCAGCCGCGAGGAATACGAACGCACCGGCGCACGCATCGCCCCGATCCTCAATGCGCACGGCCACTACGCCGACGACCGGGTCATGAAACGCGGCAACGGGGAGACCTTCTGGTGCCACGTGACCGGCCGCGCGCTCAACCGCGCGGCGCCTCACGAGGCCGGCATCTGGACCTTTCTGGACCTGTCCTTGCGCCGGCCCGTCAAGGCCGAGCTGACGGCGCGCGAACGCGAGGTAGCCGCCTGCATGATGGAGGGCCGCACCAGCAAGGAGATCGGCCGTGTGCTGGACATCAGCCACCGCACGGTGGAGATTTACCGCGCCCGGCTGATGCGTAAATACAAGGCGGCGACCAGTACGGAGCTGGTGCACAAGCTCACCGCCGGCTAGGCGGGAGGCCCGCCGACGTAGCGGCAGGCGTCAACGCCTCCGGCCAGCCCTATCGGATCGAGATGAACAGACATCCGCTTTGGTGCATGTTCGTCGTACACGCAGGCGCCGTCGTACCCCTGGCCGAACTGGACGGTGCGTACAACACCACACCCTGAGGCAGCGTGGTGCATTGCCCACCCATCACGTCGGCACTCATCCGGCAAAGACCTCCTGCAGGATCCCCAATGTACCGACCAATGTCTTGGTCGAAACCGCGCCCAAGCGCTTGGCCAGCCGCACTTTGTCCACGGCCCGCAATTGGTCCAACAAGATCAAGCCCTTCTGGCCCGCGTGGGTCACCGGCACCCGAAACGGCGCGGGCCGGCCCTTGCTGGTCATGGGTGCCACGATCACCGTGCGAAGGTGGTCGTGCATTTCGGGCGGTGAGACGACCACGCATGGCCGCGATTTCCTGATCTCGCTCCCTACCGTCGGGTCCAGGTTGACCAGCCAGATCTCACCGCGCTTTACCACGCAAGCTCCGCATCCGCGTCGTTTCCGAATTCGCCCATCACCAGGGCGTCGTCGCCACTGTCTGCGATCTTGCGCGCGGCGTCGGCCCATCCCGCACGTGCGGGCTTTGCGGGCTTGCGCAACACCAGAGCGCCGCCCTCAACCGTCATCTCCGCCTCGCCAGCGCCAAGGCCCACCTGTGCGAGCAAGGGCTTGGGGATCACGATGCCTTGGGAGTTGCCGATCTGCCGGATGGTGACGTGCATGGTATTGCTGCCTCATTGTGTGGAAACAATGTTATTACGTGTATGTGGGGCTGTCAAGGAGACTGAGTGACCGAACCAGCCCCTGCAACTGCCTTGGTCCGCAGCCGACTGGACAGCCACAACGGGCTTCGCCGCTGCGTAACTGCGTAGCTGCGTTTGCGTTTGCGTGGGTCGTGAGCGGGCGCGGCGGGCCAGTACCGACTTGTTCCACCGCTACCCCCGGCTAAAGTAGCATTTGAAGCCGGGTACCGCCCCAGTCGCGGGTCGTACTCCCGATTCCAGTTCTGGTGGTGGCCATGCGAACCCGCGCATCGTAGGCCTAACCACGCCGGGGCGTCGTGCTGATACGCGGCTCATCGATAACTCCTTTTCGCCAGCCGATTTCCAAGCCTGCATCATGCCCGGAGTTTCCGCTGGTCGCGCTGTTGCTACCTGCGGCGCCACGCACATGTTGCCGGCCCGCACCTTCCTCCTTGGCCGGCTGGCGCGGGCCAGGGCCACCACAGCCGGCCCGCAGGGCGCTCAGCATGGCGGCGGCATCGCGCTGCGCAAAAAGGTCATCATCCGCCCCTTGTAGGCCGGCCCGTCCGGCCCGGCCACCCGGTCCAGCCGCTGCTCCGCCAGCGTGAACCCCAGCAGCGCCATGTGGCGGATGAATCCTGCCCGGTTGCCGCGGTCCGGGTCGACGATCCAGACCTCGGCGGCCGGCGCGCTGTGGCGACCGATGAACCCGGCCAGGGCTCCGGCCGGGTCGCGTTCGTACAACAGATCGCTGCCGATCAGCAGGTCGAAGCGCCCCTGCACCACGGCCTGTGCCTGCGCGACCTGATCGGCCGGCGGCAAGGCGTCGTCGCTCCAGTGGCCATGCCGGTACTTCATCGGCAACAGCGCATTGAGCCGGAGGTTCTCGGCCAGGAAGTCCGCCGTCAGCGGGTGGCAATCGCTGGCCGTCATGTCGATGCCGCGCCGGTGCCCCACCAGGCTGGCCAGCGCCAGGCCGCAGCCGAGTTCCAGCACCCGTTCGCCGGCAACCAGCGTGCGGACCGCGAGCCGCGCCGCGAGTTGTGCGCCCGAAGGCCACAACAGCCCGAACATCGGCCAGCTGGCGGACGATATCCCCTGACGCAGCGCGTCACCACGCGGGTCGGTGAACTGCTGGCGGTCGAGCAGCGAGCGCATGGTGAGATCACAGGCCCCGGCAACAGCGATGCGCTCGACCTTGGTCTGGTAGCCGGGCATCGCGGGGGCGCGAAGCCCGGCACGGGCGTTCGCGAAGTGGAACAGCCTTGCAGTATGCGCCTTTGCCAACCACCCCGGCGCTTGGCGTAAAGTGCGGTCACCCTCCTCACCACACCTGACAGCCACCGACCATGACCACCACCCCACGCTACCCCGCCCCCCAGGTTCTGGACCTGCCCGACGACATCCGCGCCAAGGTCCTTGAAATCCAGGAGAAGTCCGGTTTCATCCCGAATGTGTTCCTGGCCCTGGCGCGCCGTCCGGCGGAGTGGCGCGCCTTCTTCGCCTACCACGACGCATTGATGCTGCGCGAGGAGTCGGGCCTGACCAAGGGCGACCGCGAAATGATCGTCACCACCACCAGCGCAGCCAACCATTGCCTGTACTGCGTCGTGGCCCATGGCGCCATCCTGCGCATCTACGAGAAGAAGCCGCTGGTGGCCGACCAGGTGGCGGTGAACTACCGCAAGGCCGACATCACGCCGCGCCAGCGCGCGATGCTCGACTTTGCGATGAAGGTCTGCCTGCATTCATCCGAGATCGGCGAGCCCGATTTCGCCGCCCTGCATGCGCACGGCTTCAGCGACGAGGACATCTGGGACATCGGCGCCATCACCGCTTTTTTCGGGCTGTCCAACCGCATGGCGAACTTCAGCGGGATGTTGCCCAACCCGGAGTTCTACCTGATGGGCCGTGTGCCGCGCGAGAAGAAGTAGTGGCTGCTTCGAGCTCGCCGGCAATGCCGGGCGCTTGTGCGCCGGCGAGGCTGGGGCGTGCAGCTTCGCGAATGTCCCCCGTGTCGGCCTAGGGCCGACGACTCCTCCTTTATTTCGCTGCGCCGCACGCCCCAGCCTCACCGGCAGCCCGCGTGGTTGGCGCGCAGAAGTCGAACGCCAGCCGCCTCCGACGGATCAGGTCGACGGGGTACTCGGCGCAGCGGCATCAAGGAGGAGCCGGGAGCCGCAGGCGGACGGCGGGGGACAGCCGCGGAGCCGAGTACCCCGCCGGCCTGATCCCGCCAACCAATCACGCGTTGCAGGGCTGTGAATGCCCCGACGAACAGCCAGAGTCAGCTTACCAGCGCCCTCACCCAATCCGGCAGAGCCTTGGCTTTCTGCTTCGGAAAGTCGACCCAGATCGTGGTGGCGCCCCCAGCGGCATACACCAGCCCCGGCTCGCTGGCGCGCTCCATCGTGACCCAGGTCTCGAAGGTGGTGCGCGCCGGTTCGCTGGCATACATCTTCACCAGCACACCACCCGGGTATTCGAGCTGCCGGTAGAAGTTGCAGAAGGCATTCACGATCACCGGCCCTTCGCCCTGGCTGTCGGGCAGGCAACCGGCTCCGTGCATCCAGTCGATGCGGCAGGTCTCCATGTAGCGGAAATAGCTGGTGTTGTTCAGGTGCCCCATCGCGTCCATGTCGCCCCAGCGGATGGGGATCGTCATCTGGTAGATGAGCTTCTTGTGTTCGGGCAGCTCCAGGCGCATGCAACCAGCCTCAGATCGAAAAACCGTCGTCCGCCGCGATCACCGCACCGTTGACGAAGTGGCTCTGGTCGGAACACAACATCACGATCAGCGCGTCGAGATCCGCTGGCTGACCCACACGCTTGCGCGGCAGCATCTGCACCAGCTTCTGGCCCTGCTCGGTCTGCCAGTGCAGGTGGTTGATCTCGGTGTCGATGTAGCCGGGACACAGCGCGTTCACGTTGATGCCGAAGCGGCCCCATTCCACCGCCATCGCCTTGGTCATGTGGATCATCGCCGCC
>JANMZX010000188.1:0-8976 GCA_031383745.1 Rhodoferax sp.
GGCCCTCAGCTTGTCGCGGTCGGCCGGTGCGTCGGCCAGCTGGTCGGCATACCGGGCCAGCAGGTCGTCGATCTTGCGCAGCCCCTTGTGGCCTTTTTCGAAGTCTTCACGGAACCATTTGAAGATGGAGCTGATTTCGGCCTTGCCGTTGGCATAGCGGTTGCGCGTGTGGTCACCCATGAAACGCAGCATGCCGTCGTCGAGCTGCGCGTCGAGCCGCGCGGCGGTAAATGCCTCGGGCCGCAACGCCGGGCAGCCGATCGACGCGCAGTTGACGGCTGCATGCACCCGCGGGTCGGCGTATTTGGGCCGTAGCTGCTCGTGTTCGATCCAGTCGAGTGTGCGTTCGTCGTCCAGCAGCCGGAAGAACTTCTTCTTCCTGGGGCTCTGCACCAGGTTGCCCAGATCCTTGATCGACTTGAGGTCGGGGTACTTGGTGAGGATCAGTTCGACGGTGAAGCCGTTGTAGGCGTTGATCAGGAACACCATCTGCTGCTCCCGGCTGAGGGCGGCAAACGCGGCAGCCGACACACCCGACCATTCGGCGAGCACCTTTTTCAGCGCCGCGCGGTCGGCCAGAAAACCCTTGTAGTCCACCCGCGATTGCTTGTTGTCGGGCAACCAGCGCACATGCTTCTTGAGCAGGGCGTCCCAGGCAGCATAACTCGGGTCGAGGGGCGCGGGCGCGGCCTGGGCCAGGCTGCCCCGGGCCAGCCAGGGAGCGGCGGTCGCGGCCAGCAGGCCCAGCAAGTCACGTCGGTGCATGGTGTTCAGCTCCTCTTCCAGTCGTGGTATCTGCGTACCCATTCGAGCAAACGCACCGGTTGGTGGGCACGCTTCCATTCGCCGGCCGCGTACTTGTTCGCCTCTGACAGAGTCGGGTAGGTGTGGATGGTTCCCAGGATCTTGTTCATGCCCAGGCCGTGTTTCATGGCCAGCACGTATTCGGCCAGCAGGTCGCCGGCGTGCACACCGACGATGGT
Source organism: Rhodoferax sp. (assembly GCA_031383745.1). Taxonomy (GTDB): domain Bacteria; phylum Pseudomonadota; class Gammaproteobacteria; order Burkholderiales; family Burkholderiaceae_C; genus CAISIP01. Next base: position 984 of record JANMZX010000188.1, read on the forward strand.
GGCGCCCAGGATGCGGTCCTTGCCCGGTACGGTGAGCACCTTGACGAAGCCGTGCGCCTCGCTGTCGGCGATCGCGCGGTCGAGGTCGTCGATGCCGAACTTGACCACTTCATAGGGTATACCCTGCTCTTTGGCGTCCTGCTCGTTCAGGCCGACGCGGGCCACCTCGGGGTCGATGAAGGTGGCCCAGGGGATGACCGAGTAGTCGGCCTTGAACTTCTTGAAGTCACCGAACAGCGCGTTGACCGCGGCGTACCAGGCCTGGTGTGCGGCCGTGTGGGTGAACTGGTAGGGCCCGGCGACATCACCGGCCGCATAGATGTTGGGGTAGAGCGTCTGCAGGTATTCGTTGGTCTCGACCGTGCGCTGGGTCGGGATGCCCAGTTCTTCCAGGCCGTAGCCCGACAGCCGGGCCACCCGGCCCACGGCGCAGATGAGTGCGTCGAACTCGATGCGTTGCTCCTGGCCCGCGTGTTCCACGATGATCACCTTGCTGTCGCCGGTTTTCTCGCAGCGCAGCGCCTTGTGCCCGGTGAGCACGCGCACGCCGTCGGCCTGCAACGCCACCTTGGCGAGTTCCGACACCTCGGTGTCTTCGCGCGCCATGATGCGCGGCCCCATCTCGACCTGGCTGACCTCGGCCCCCAGACGCGCAAAGGCCTGCGCCAGCTCGCAGCCGATCGGTCCGCCGCCCAGCACCACCATGCGCCGGGGCAGGTCGTCGAGCTGGGCAAACACGTCCCACAAGGTGTCGCTGGTGACGTAGCCCACATCGTCCAGCCCGGGCAGCGGCGGAACGAACGGTCGCGCACCGGCGGCAATCACGATATTGCGCGTGGTGAGGGTCTGGGTGCCGCCGCCGTTGAGCGTGATTTCCACCGTCCAGGGGTTCACGATGCGGGCATGGCCCAGCACCACGTCCACCCCCAGGCTGGTGTAGCGCTCGACGCTGTCGTGCGGCGCCACATCGGCGATCACCTGGTGCACCCGGGCCATCACGTCGCGGAAGCTGAAGCGGGTGGTGGTGGAGGCCAGGCCGTACCGGGCCGAATGCAGGATCTGGTGGCGCAGCTTGGCAGTGCGGATCAGCGCCTTGCTGGGCACGCAGCCGAAATTGAGGCAGTCGCCGCCCATCTTGTGCGACTCCACCAGCGTGACCTTGGCCTTCACCGCGGCGCCGATCAGCGCGCTGACCAGGCCACCGGCGCCAGCGCCGATGACCACCAGGTTGCGGTCGAAGGTCTTCGGCCGTACGCCAGCCCAGCGCGCGTAGACCTTGCGCCGCTTGACGGCGTCGACGATCTTCTTGGTGACCAGCGGGAAGATGCCCAGCAGCACGAAGGCCCCGAGCAATCCCGGCGACAGCACCGAGCGCAGCGAGTCGATCTTGCCGATCTCGGTTCCGGCATACACATACGCCACCGTGCCCGCGAACATGCCGGCCTGGCTGACCCAGTAGTAGGTCCAGGTCTTCATGCGCGTCAGCCCCATCAGCAGGTTGAGCGCAAAAAACGGGATGGCGGGGATCAGACGCAGGCTGAACAGATAGAACGCGCCTTCGCGCTCCACGCCCTTGTTCACCTCGGCCAGCCGCTTGCCAAAGCGCTTTTCGATGCTGTCGCGCAGGATGGTGCGCGCGGCCAGCATGGCCAGCGTGGCGCCCACGGTGGAGGCGAACGACACGACCACGGTGCCCCAGACCAGGCCGAAACCGGCACCGGCTGCCAGGGTCATGATGGCGGCGCCCGGCAGCGACATGGCCGTGATCGCCACGTACACCGCGAAGAAGACCAGCGTCACCAGCACCGGGCGCTGGTCGTAGGTGGCGGCGAAGCTGGCCTGGCTCTGCTTGAGGTAGGCCAGGCTGAAGTAGTGGCCGACGTCGAACGCCACGAACGCGGCAACACCAGCGGCGAACAACACGAGGATCAGCAGTTTCTTGGGGCTCACAGGGTCATCCTGGGGTTCGGACAGGGGCAGGTGGCCGGTGCCAGGGGCGGGCCGGGCTTATACATGGGTCGTCGTCATGTACCGATTCTTACATTTGTCGCCCGATCGGGCCCGCGTGCCGATGTCGGGCGCCACCAGGCCTCATGGCGCGAGGGTCACATCCCCCACGTACCCGAGGCTCTGGCCCCCGGTATTGTCGGCATCCGCCCCCACTGCCAGCGCCAGCAAGCGAGGTACGGTGGGGGACTCGTGGCCAAAGGCGCGCAGGAAGTCGCCAGCCAGGTTGCGCTCCAGCGACAACCAGGTGCCTGGCCGGGCCGCCCCGCTGCTGACCACCAGGTAACGCACCCGCGCGCTGAACACGTTGGGCACCAGGCTACCCACCGGCAGCAGCCGGTCCCACACGTAACACAGCGTCGCGGCGGGCAGGGGCTCGCCCGACATGCTGCGCGCCAGGCGCATGCGGGTGCGTTCGCCCAGGCCCAGGCCGTCCAGGGGCATGTCGAACAGGGCGCAGACCTTGAGTGCTGCGTCGTCGCCGGTCTTGCTGGACAGGTCGCTGGCCGCCAACCCGCGCTCCAGCGACCAGGACCAGCGCAACAGATCGCCGGACCCGGGCCGGACCCGGGTCTCGTACACCAGGTTGCCATAGGATGCGTCCGCTGCGACGCGCAACACCGGGCGACTGTCGCCCGCGACGATCCCGAACTGGGTCAGCGGCATCTTTTGCCCGGGCAAGCCGGCAATGCGCCAGGGGGGTGCGACGACACCGGGAGGCATGGCAGAAAAAGCCGGCGCAGAGGCGCCCTGCGCCCATGCAGCAGCGCCGAGCAGCAGGATGGGCACGACACACCAGATGGATGACGCGTACATGGGTTGACTATAGAAGGTCTGCCGGCCGCCCTGCCGTGTTAGCGTCTGGCCACGATGCCCGGACCCGCCAAACCTGCCCACCACCTCGACCTGCGCGTGCGCGAACTGGCGCAGCTGTTCAACTCGATGGACCCGACGCCGTTCCTGAACAAGGACCTGGACCGCGAGGCCGAGGCCTTCATCGAGGCCTGGGCGGTCGGCTTTCCGACCGACAGCCGGCTGACCATCACGGTGCATCTGCAGGAGATGCCGGCCGACGGCGACCCGACAACCCTGGTGACCGAGGCGATCCACAACTATTTCGTCTACAAGGGCGGCCTGATGCGCCGCGACCTGAAACGCCTGCTCACGCGCGGCCGCACCAGCCTGTTGATCGGGCTGAGCTTCGTCGCCGTGTGCCTGCTGGCGGCCGAGGCGATCGGCAAACTGCAGCTCAGCCCTGTGCTGATGGTGGTGCGCGAAAGCCTGCTGATCGTCGGCTGGGTGGCAATGTGGCGCCCGCTGGAGATCTTCCTGTACGACTGGTGGCCGCTGGCGCGCTGGATCCGGGTATACCGCAGCCTCAGCCACGCCCATGTGCATGTGGTGCAGGGCAAGTAGGCACCCGCGCGCCGCTGTTTGCGCTTTTGATCCGTACCTGCTGGCCGGTATGCTGGTCCGGTGCCTGCCTGCCGCGATGGCGTCGGGGCAGACGTAGTGCCATTCCACGCCGCTCCCGCCCGCGGAGGGAGTGCCGCGCGACTCAGGCCGGGCTGGCGGTCTTTTTCAGGTACTGGTAGAGCTGGTCCTTGATCAGCAGCTTTTCCTTCTTGAGCGTCTCGATGTCCTCGTGGCTACCGGGCTCGATGCGCGACTCCATGTTCCTGATCCGGTGGTCCAGCGTGTTGTGTTTGTCGAACAGGCGCGAGAAGTGGTGGTCGGATGTCTTGAGCTGCGTGATCAGGTCGCGGTATTCAGGAAACATGGGCGCTCCTTGCGTTGGATGGCGGACGGCGATACGGCAGTCGGGTCTGGCCGTACCGGGGGATGTTAATGCAGGGCCCCGTGTGCCGTGCGGTGGTATCTTTGGCCGATGTCCGCCGTCTGCCGTTGCTGGATGATTGCGTTGCTGGTGCTTGCCTTGTCCGGGTGCGCCGGTCGCGTGGCTCCCCGGGTCGTCGAACTGCCGGTTTTGCCAAGCGGACCGATCGAGCTGCGGGTGGCCTATGTGGTCAACCCGCGGCTGCCGCGCATGGAGGCGCCCGAACTCGCCACGCTGCTGGCGTCCATGGCTGAGGCGGTGCGTTCGCATTTTGCTCTGGACGTGCGGTTCTCCCCGGTCGAGGTGGTGCCGATCGCGACGCTGTTCGACACCATTCCGGCGCGGCGGCGCGCGGCCGCCATGCAGGGCGTCTTCGATTTCAAGTCCGGCGGCGGCGATCGGCAACGGCTGGCGCAGGCGTTCGGTCGTGGATTCCGGCAGGGCGGCGAGCCGCTGGAGGCGATGCGGGCGTTCGCCGAGCCATATTCCGGGCCGATCGCCCAGGCGGGGTTCGAGGTCTTTGGCGCACGCATGGCCGACCTGCAACTGGAAGGCATAGGGCGATGGGCGCGGCGCAAGGCGCCGGATGGCGCGCCCGCGATCGACCGCCAGCCGTTCAATGAATTCCTGATGTGGGTCGCGCTGGGCTACGGGGAGGTGCCCTACGAGCTGGTGCTGACCAACCAGCTGATTGCGAGTGTCGAATACGGCTGGCCGGCGGTGCATGCCGCAGTGCGCGGCGGGTATTCCAATGGTCTCACCACCTACAACCGCCGCTCCCGCTTCGGCACCATGTCGGTCTGGAGCACCTATGCATTCACCGCCGACGATGACGCGATGGTGCAGTTGCGCGCGGGCGAGCGTTATGCGCCCGGGGAGGCGGCGTTTCTCGCCGGCCTGAGCGGCGCGCATGAACTCGGCCACCAGCTGCTGCATCTGACGCATCCGTTCGGGCGTTCCGCCTGCCTGATGCACCCGGTGCCGCTGTTTGCCTACCGCGCCTGGGGCGAGCGGCTGTCCGCGCCGGTGTGTGTGCTCGGCAGCGACCCGGCCATGACGCCGGGGGCGTACCGGCAGTTCGTGTACTGATCGACCACGAAGCAGCGTCCGCTGGTGGCGGTTCAGGCCGCATTCGGGCCGGGTGTTCGCCCGTAGAATGAATTCGCATGATGGCCAGCCCCAACGACTTTCGGTATTCCCGCCTCGGGGATGGCACCGATGGCATGCTGGTCTGGTTGTTCTTTGGCTGCGGCTTTGCCGTGTCGCTCGCCAGCGCCCTGATGTACAGCCTGCTGCACCTGCCGCTCCAGCCCGGCATGCGCGAGCTGCTGGTGGGCGGGTGCCTGGTGGCGGCCGCGGTGTTTGCCGTGGCCGGGTGGCTGGTGCGACAAGCACCACTGAAACGCGGCGCGCTGATTTCCGGCTGGGCGGCCGTGGCGCTGATCTGCCTGGTGAGTGTCGGCCTGGGCGAGGGAGTCCACGCCGTCGTGCTGGGCTTTTTCAGCGTTGTGGTTTGCTCCGTCACGGTGTTGACAAGTCTGCGCGCCGGTGTGCTGATGGCGGCATTTTGCGCGCTGGTGGTGGGTCTGCTGGCGCTGGCCGAGCAGCGCCAATGGATCTACGTGGCGACGTCGACGGCGGGACCCTCCTGGGTGCTGCACGCGGTCTCCCAATGGCTGCTGATCGTGTCGTCGATCTCGATCGGCGTGCTGATGCAGCGCGTGGTCACGTCCCACCTGCTGCTGGCGCATGAACGCCAGCAGCGTTTTCGCACGCTGCTGCGGCTGGCCGCGAGCTGGTACTGGGAGGTCGACCACCAGTTCCGGTTCACGGCGATCTCCCAGGAGCGCGACGGCGGCAGCGACTTTTCGGCAGCGCCTTTTCTTGGCCGCACGCCCTGGGAGGTGCCCGGCATGGGCATCGACGCGCCGACGATGGCGTGCCTGCGCCGCGACTTCGAAGCCCATGCGGCTTTCAGCGGCGTCGCGGTGCGCCGGCGCGATGCCGCCACCGGCACGGTGCTGCATCTGCGCATGAGCGGCGAACCCCGCTTCGATGCCGCCGGCGGGTTTGCCGGTTTCTGGGGAGTCGGCCGCGACGTGACGACCGAAGTCGAGGCCACGCGCGCGATCAGCGCCAGCGAGTCGCGCTACCGCGAGCTGTTCAACAGCTGCCCCACGCCGCTGGTGCTGCACCGCGCGGGACGGGTGATCGACGCCAACAAGGCTACCCTCGATCTGCTCGGTTACCCGGACCACCAGTCGATCATCGGCGTGGACCTGACGCTGCACTACGACGCCGGCGAGGCGCGCGACACCGTGCGCGCGCTGGTGGCGCTGGGCGAGCAGATGCCACCGGGCTGGAGCAGCACGCCGCGCCAGGTGGACCTGACCAGCACGCACGGACAGCGCCTGCAGGTGCAGGCGCGCGCGGTGCGGGTGCCGGCCGATGGAGGGCCGGCCATGCTGGTGCTGTTCGACGACGAGACGGAACGCCTGGCCGCCGGGCAGGCGCTCAAGGCGGCACACGACCAGGCCCAGGCGGCCAACCAGGCCAAGAGCGCGTTTCTCGCCAACACCAGCCACGAGATCCGCACGCCGCTCAATGGCCTGATCGGGTTGTCCCAGTTGGCACTGCGCGATGATGTGGACGGGCCGCAGCGCATGCGTTACGTGGAGCAGATCCGGGACACCGCGCAGAGCCTGTCGGACATCATCACCGATATTCTCGACCTGTCCAAGGTCGAGGCCGGCAAGCTGACGATCGAGCGCGTGCCGTTCGACCTGCACCAGATGCTCGACTCGATCCGGCGCACCTATGCGCCGCTGGCAGCTGCGCGCGACCTCGGATTCGAACTCCAGGTGGATACTGCAGTGCCGGGCTGGATCGTCGGCGACCCGGTCCGCATCCGCCAGATCCTGGGCAACTTCGTCAACAACGCGTTCAAGTTCACCGCACGCGGGCAGGTGCATGTCGACATCCGCCTGGCCGGGCCGTCGCGCCTGCGCATGCAGGTCACCGACACCGGGCCGGGCCTGGACGACGCTACCTGTGCCCGCCTGTTCAAGCCGTTCACGCAGGCCGATGTCTCGATGACCCGGCGGTTTGGCGGTACCGGACTGGGGCTGTCGATCTGTCGCGAGCTGGCCAACCTGATGGGTGGCCAGGTGGGCGTCGACAGCGCGCTGGGCAAAGGCAGCAGTTTCTGGGCCGAATTGCCGATGCAGGCGGTGGAGCCGTCACAGGTCGACATGCTGCGCGCCGCGGTGCCGGCCGCCGGCAGCGCAGGCATGGGGGCGCTGCTGCGCGGCAGGCGGATCCTGGTGGTGGAGGACAACCCGGTCAACCGGCTGATCGTGGTGGCCCTGCTCAAGCACGAGGGCGTCCTGGTGCATGAGGCGGTCGATGGCCGGGCCGCGGTCGACGCGGTGGATGCGGCGGTCGGGCAGGGGCTGCCGTTCGATGCGGTGCTGATGGATGTGCAGATGCCGGTGATGAGCGGGTACGAGGCGACCCGGGAGCTGCGCACGCGGTACGACGCGCAGGTGTTGCCGATCGTGGCATTGACCGCGGCCGCGCTGGTGTCCGAGCGCGACGCCGCATTCGCCTGCGGCATGGACGAGTTCGTCACCAAACCGATCGACATCCAGGCGCTGTGGGCGGCGCTGACCAGGGTGCTGGCGCGCCGCAGGCCCCCAGGCTGACGCCCCGGGCGCCGTGACCGGATCAGTCCACGCCGGTTGCCCTCAGGCCCCGGACCACAGGGCCTCCATCACGGCGCGATAACGCCCCGAGATGTCGTCCTGCCGGTCATGCCGGCCATCACGCAGCACCACCTCGCCAGCCACGATCACCTCGCGCCAGGCGGGTTCTGCGCCGGCAAACACCAGCGCGTCGAGCCGGTGCGAGGCCGGGATGCCGAGCAGCGCCGGCGCGGCGGTGTCGACCACCAGAGCGTCGGCGCGCGCACCCTGCACCAGGCCCCAGCGCACCTGACCGGCGGCCTTGCCGCCGGCGGCCAGCGCGGCGTCCCACAGCCGGGCGGCGGTCGCCGGCTGCTGCTGCGGTGATGCGGCAACGTTGCGCTGGCGCCGGTGCAGCCGCTGGCCGTATTCGAGCCAGCGCAGCTCCTCCGGCCAGTTGCGCGTG
>JANMZX010000239.1:0-22991 GCA_031383745.1 Rhodoferax sp.
CCGGTCCCCCAGGGACAACCCGAGCGACTTGGTTGTTCGCCGCAGCAGACCCGCCGCGTGGGCCGTTTCCTGATCGAACTGGGCGAGTTTCAAGGGCACGCCTTCCATCACGATCCGGATGTCGTCGTCAGGCATGCCATGCTCGGCGAGTTTGGCAATCACCTCCGAGTAGTTGACCGTCGACAGCAGGTTCTCGCCATTCGCCCACAACTCGGCTACCCGGTCACCGCCCGGCTCGTCAAAAATCGCGGCCAGAACGGCCGAGGAATCAAATACCCGTGTCATTCGCGTCCCGCATCGGCGCGGCGACCTTGCAGCAGTTCGTCGACCACGCTGTCTCCTGGTTTTTTGTACTTGCGCGCAATGGCGCGTGCCCGGCGCAGTGCCTGCGACCGGTCGAACAGACGAATCTCCCCATCCTGCACTGCCAGGCTCAAATGCGATCCTTCGCTCAGGCCCATCGCGGAGCGAACCTCGGCTGGAATCAGAACGCGCCCCTCTCGGGACAATCGCACCGTGTGGATTTGCATGGTTGGCCCCAATATGTCAGAACTGCAGTATCTGTCATATTGGTCGATTTGTGTACGTATCAACCAATTCCTGCATCGCCTCGCATCTGGGCTACACCGACGGGGGCGGGACCTCGCTGCGTCGCCACACGCGACTCCGGGTTTGTCGCGTCTCGATGCGCGCCCTGTACGATCGAACCGCGGGCGGCGCTTCTACCGTTCGCTGAACCCACCGATCTGATGGCACACACAAGCACTCCGTCGAGCCACTCCGCCGCCAGTACCGGCAGCCGCTCCCCGCGCCTGCACGGGCATGTCGATCTGATCCTGATCCGCCATGCCGAATCCAGCAACAACGTGCTGTTCGACGCCTACCGCAGGCAGCACGGGGCCGACGTGCCCGAGAGCGTCTACCTGCAGGTGGAAGCGCAGAACCGGCACCCGGACTGCGGCCTGTCGCCCAGGGGTATCGAACAACTCGCGTACCTGAGCCGGTACGGATGGGAAGACTACTTCGTGAAGGCCGGCACCTTCCCTGCGTGCAGGGTTCTTGCGTCTCCGATGCAGCGCTGCCTGTTGACCGCCCAGGCCGTGGGGCAGAGCCTGCAATCGCGCATGATCGGCCCGATCAGCATCCACCCGGGCCTGTTCGAGGAGGGCGGTTGTTACCACACGCTGCCCGATGGCACGCCGGTCGGGCTGCCAGGCGCAAGCTGGAGCGACATCCGGCAGCAGTTCCCGGACTTCCTCTGCCCGCAGGGCCCAACCGGAGGCTGGTATGACCGTCCGCATATCGAGAGCCAGCTGGAATTCGACGCCAGGGCGCTGGCCATGGTGGAGTGGATATGGTCGATGCAGCAGGACGCCTTGCGCTCCGGTTACCAAGCCCTGGTGCTGGTGACCCACGGCAATTTCATGAGCGCCGTCCTATCGACGCTGTTTTCCGGGCAGCCGCACCAGACGCTGTACAAGCACTGCAACACCGGTCACACCCACATCGAGCTGTTTTCCACCGAAGACCGGAACGTCGCGGTATGCCAGAGTGTCAACAAGGTCACGCATCTGCTGACGCAGCGGCGGCTGATCGGCGGCGACCACTCGGTGGATGATCGCTGGATCCAGCAGTTTATGGCACGGCGCTGAGCGGGCCGGTTGGCCGCCCAGGGGGTGGGGCGTTCCTGCGAGCTGCTTGCTGGGCAAGAGACAGGCGCGATGGCAGATGTTGAATGATGCATGCTAGGATGCACACGATTCATGCACATCTTCGACTCCCAGGAGGAAAACCCGTGCGCAATGCCCCAGACGCCGCGAAGCGACCCGTCAATCTGCTGATCAGCACCCGCACCCTGGAACTCGCCAAGGAGCTTGGCATGAACCTTTCGCAGACGGTGGACAGCTTCCTCAGTGCCGAGGTAGCGCGCCGCTACTGGGAGCGATGGAACGACGACAACAAGGACGCGATCGATGCCTACAACGCTCGGATCGCCCAGGAAGGCCTGCCGCTGGCGCGCTACCGCAGCTTCTGACATGGCGCGCTTCGATGTCTATCCGCACCCCGACCCGGTGCTGCGCAAGAAGACACCCTACCTTCTCGATGTGCAGAACAGCCATATAGACCGAGTCGCTACGCGGGTGGTGATCCCCTTGCGCTTGGCCCAGTACTTCGTGCTGCGCATGCGCGACTTGAACCCGGTGTGCGAGGTGGCCGGCAAGACGGTGGTGCTCGACACGGCGGCCCTGGCAGCCGTTCCGCTGGCAGAGTTGAAGAAGCCGATCACCAACATCGGTGCGCAGAGCGCAGCAGTTGTCGGGGCTCTCGATGCGTTGTTTGGGGCCTATTGACAGCCAGCAGGCACCGTCTGCATCGGCGATTGAAATCGAAGCTGTTGCAGTCTCAACAGGCTACAGATAACGCACACCCTGGCGCGCCAACTCCGCCTGGACCAGCCGGATGTCGATCTCGTCGAATTCGCGCCCAGTCTTCAGCGACAGCGCTGCCGCGATGCCGGCGCCTTGACCTGCCACGGCGCAGCAGGCCATGTTGCGGGTGGCGGCGTGCGCGATGCGGTCGCCGCCGATGGCGCGGCCCGTCACCAGCAGGTTCTTCACGCGCCGGGGCAGCATCGCGCGGTAGGGCACATGCATGTAGCGCCCGGTGGTGGGGATGATCAGCACGCCGTAACCGTCGATGAACTCCGGGTAGATGCCCACCGAGTCGTCGAAGCGTGCCTCGTGGCGCACGTCGGACTCGGTCATGTTGTAGGCAGCATTGATCTTGCGGGTGTCGCGGATGCCGATCGTCATGCCGAAGTTGCGCAGGCGTGCGGCGCCGCAGCCGGGCGTGTAGCGGCGCAGCGCGTCGATCGCCAGCATCGCCTGGCGCCGGCCCTCGATCTCGAACTTCGTCAGGCTGTCGGGGTCGGTGCCGTCGCAGCCGGCCAGGTGCACCAGGTTCATGTAGGTGAGTTCGCCGCTGTCGTGCATCGCGCCCCAGGTGCCGGCGATGGTGTTGAGGTGCTTGGGGATGACACCATCGCGGATCGCCTGCGCGAAGGGTTTGGCCAGGAAGGGAGAGAACATTGCGTCCTCCTTGCCCGAGGTCTCGATCTCCCATTCGCCGGTCGACCAGTCCTTGTAGGTCTGCGGGTCGGCGCGCACGCCGGCCAGGAAGGCCTTCTTGTCCACCCCCGCGAGGTGGAACATGACCGAGGCTGCCTGCATCTGCTCCACCGGCGTCTTGATCGTCGGCACGCCGGCGCGGTGCGCCACGTCGGCGTCGCCGGTGGCGTCGATCACGCGCTTGGCGAGAATGGCTTCGCGCCCGGCCTTGGACTCGACGATGATGCCGGTGATGCTGTCGCCGTCCATGATCGGGGCCACGAACAGGCGGTGCAGCATGGCGTGGATGCCAGCCTCCTCGACCAACCGGTCGGCCACCAGCTTGAAGCCCTCGGAGTCGATCTCGTAGGACAACGATTGCGACTCCGGCACGGCCGCGCCCATGGCCTTGGCGCGCTGCTCGAATTCCCACCCGATGCCGTGCGCCTCGACGGTCTGTTCGTGCCGGTACCAGGCAAAGCCCTCGACCCCGACCACGGTGAGGTTGCCGCCGAAACAGCCGAAGCGCTCGACCAGCGTGACGGCCGCTCCGCAGCGCGCCGCAGCCAGTGCGGCAGCCAGACCGCCGGGGCCGGAGCCGACGACCAGCACGTCGGTGCGGTGCACGATGTCGATGTCGCGCGCGGGTTCTGTGTAGGTGTTGCGGATGTCGGTCATGGCGGGCTGCAGGGGAGGGCGGGGGGCCCCGGCTCAGATGAATGGCAGCGCCACCAGCCTGGCCTCGATGCGCTGGCCTTCCTTGTGCACCTGCACCGTGTCGCCGACAGCGCAGCCCGAGGCCACCAGGCCAAAGCCGATGTTGCGTTTCAGGCGCCAGGACCAGACGCAGTTGGTCATGTCACCGATACGCCTGTCGCCCTGGTAAATACCGTGCCAGTGGAAACCGAGCGTGGTCGGCTGCGCACCGTCGAGGATCACCCCGAGTTGCTGCCGCTGCACGCCGTCCTGGTGGATGCGCCGCAATGCCTGGATGCCGATCACATCGTCGGCCACTCCCAGGTCCACGTATTTGCCCATGCGCAGTTCGAACGGGTTGGTCTGTTCATCGGTGTCGCCACCATAGGAGATCAGCCCGCTTTCGATGCGTTCGCACACGTTCGGGTTGCCCGGGCCGATGTCCCAGGGTTTGCCGGCCTCGCGCACGATGTTCCACATCTGCGTGCCCTTGCTGCCGTCCATCAGGTAAAGCTCGAAACCGCCCTGCTTGGACCAGCCGGAACGCGCCACGGCCACCGGGATGCCGTCGATCGAGGTCTCCTTGAACCAGAAGTACTTGAGGCCGCGCACCCAGTCGCCAAAGATGGCGGCTACGACATCCTCGCCCTTGGGGCCTTGCACGGCGAGCGGCGACACATCGGGTTCGCTCACGGTCACCTTCAGTCCACGTTCGGCGGCGATCGCGCGGGCCCAGAACCAGATGTTCGAATCGGCGATCGACAGCCAGTAGCGCTCGTCGTCGAGCTTGAGCAGGATCGGGTCGTTGATCAGCACGCCGTCGTGGTTGCACACGGCCACGTACTTGCCCTGGCCGACCTGGCAGCGCGACAGGTCGCGCGTGCACAGGATCTGCGCCAGGCGGCCGGCGTCGGGGCCTTGGAGCTGCACCTGGCGCTCGACGGCCACGTCCCACTGCGACGCGCCGTTGATCAGCCGCCAGTACTCGTCTTCCGGATGCCCGTAGCTGGTGGGCATCAGCATGTGGTTGTAGGTGGTGAAGGCGGTGACGCCTTCCTTCAATGTGGCCTCGTAATACGGCGACGGGCGCAGACGTGCCGAAGGTGTGATGCCGAACATGCGGTTCCTTGAAGAATGGGGATTGCGCATAGTCTAGGCATCCGTCGCGCTCTTTCCATCCGGACATGTCCCAATATCGAATGTCGCCCGCAATCGTTTCAGGGTCGCTTCCTGACACCACGAACCTGGCAATGCAGGTGCGGTTGGCTCGACACGGGTCGATCGATCAGACAGGGAACCCGACCGCGCTGCATTCTTGCAGCGCGCAGCTGCATGGCCGCAGGAACTTCCCGTTGCGGTCGTTGCGGGTTGGGTGCCCTGCGCCGCGGGGCATGACGCGCCCCATGCCGCGCATCACGGCCGTCAGGTCCGCACCACCCGGCCCGGGTTCATCAGGTTGGTCGGGTCCAGGGCACGCTTTATGGCGCGCATCATGTCCAGCGCCACCGGCGATTTGTGGTGCTCGAGTTTGTCGACCTTCAGGCTGCCTACGCCGTGCTCGGCGGAAATCGAGCCGCCGAAGCGGGTGACGGAGTCGAACACCAGCGTGTTGATCGCGTCTTCGTGCTGCGCCAGGAAGGCCCGGCCCTCCACGCCCTCGGGTGCCTGCACGTTGTAGTGCAGGTTGCCGTCTCCGAGGTGGCCGAAATTGACCAGGCGCACGCCGGGGATCGCGTCCTGCAGCGCGGCGTCGGTCTTGCGAACGAACTCCGGGATGCGTGATATCGGCACCGAGATGTCGTGCTTGACGTTCAGGCCTTCGATCGCCTGGGCCAGCGGAATGTTCTCGCGGATCTGCCACAGCTGGCGCGCCTGGCCCAGGCTTTCGGCGACCACGGCGTCGGTGACGCAGCCGTCGGCGAGGGCGGTCTCCAGCAGCGTTTCGAGCCGGACCCGCGCCTGCGATTCGGATTCGTGGTCGGAGTTCTCCAGCAGCACGCACCACGGCGTGTCGTGGTACAGCGGCACCGCGGGCTGGGGGTAGTGGCGCGCCACCAGCGACAGTGCAAACTGCCCCATCACCTCGAAGCCGGTCAAACCCGCCGACAACCGGCGCTGCGCCAGCGCCAGCAGGGCCAGCGCGGCGTCCAGCGTGGGCACGGCGGCCCAGGCGGTGAGTTGCGCCGCCGGCAGCGACACCAGCTTCATCGTGGCAGCGGTGATGATGCCCAGCGTGCCCTCCGAGCCGATCATCAGGTTGCGCAGGTCGTACCCGGTGTTGTCCTTGCGCAGGCCGCTCAGTCCGTGCCACACCTGCCCTTGCGGCGTGACCACCTCCAGGCCCAGGCACAACTCGCGTGTGTTGCCGTAGCGCACCACCTGGGTGCCGCCGGCGTTGGTGCCGAGGTTGCCGCCGATGGTGCAGCTGCCTTCGGCCGCCAGGCTCAGCGGAAACAGGTAGCCCGCCGCCAGGGCCTGTTCCTGCAGCCGCTGCAGCACACAGCCGGCCTCGACGGTAATGGTCAGGTTGGCGCCGTCGATCGCGCGCACCGCCTGCATGCGGCGCAGGCTCAGCACGATCTGGCGCCCCGAGGTGTCGGGGGTGGAGCCAACGACCAGCCCGGTATTGCCGCCCTGTGGCACGATGCTCACGCCGGTCGACGCCTGGTGGGCGGCGCACAGCCGGACGACCCGCGCCACCTCGTCCACCTGCGCCGGCTGCACCACGGCCAGCGCATGCCCCTGGCTGCGGCGGCGCCAGTCGTTCTCCCAGGTGCCGAGGTCGGTGCCACCCGCCGCGTCGCGCGTCAGTACGTGTGTGCCGCCCACGATGTCGCGCAGGCCGTCCAGCAGGTCGCCCGCCAGCGCGTGCATCAGGCGGCTTCGGCCAGGCGGGCCGGGTTGCGCAGACGCAGCCGCACATGCAGGGCGCAGGCCGCAAACAGCGTGACGCACAGGGCCACCTCGAGCAGTGCCAGCCAGGCGCCGGGAGCGCGGTCGCTCCAGGCGCGCACCACGCCTTCGGTGAAATACAGCCACACCAACAGGCTGACCCAGCGGTAGGTGTACATGCGGTTCTTGAGCAAACCTGCCAGCGGTATGCACAGCGGCAGCACCTTGAGCGCCAGCCAGGAACCGCCGGGCCGGATCGGCGCCAAGGCCAGTTCCCAGGCCAGGCCCAGAACGATCAGTCCCACGACGCTGCCCACGGCCAGGATACGGGTCAGGCGCACGGCCTCGTCATGTGTTTGCATTGCGGTGGCATCATACCGGCCATGCCATTGACCCAGGATCTGCGCGCCTTTGCGCGTGAACTCGCCGCTGTGCCGTGGAAAAGCACCGTCCACACGCTGCGCAAGCGCTTCCGGGAAGACCGCCTGGGCATTACCGCCAGCAGCCTGACCTTCACCACCACGATCGCGCTGGTGCCGCTCATCACCGTGGCGTTGGCGATCTTCACTGCGTTTCCGATGTTCGGCAAGTTGCAGGGCGCACTGCAGAAATGGCTGGTGGACAGCCTGGTGCCCGACAACATCGCGCGCCAGGTGCTGGGTTACCTGACGCAGTTCGCCGGCCAGGCCAGCCGGCTCGGGACCCTGGGCGTGGTCCTCCTGCTGGTGACCACGCTGGCGCTGATGGCCACGATCGACCGCACGCTCAACGGCATCTGGCGCGTGCGTGCGACGCGGCCGATGGGCCAGCGTGTGCTGTTGTACTGGTCGACGATGACGCTGGGCCCGCTGCTGCTGGGCGCGAGCGTGACCATGACCTCGCTGGCGGTGTCGGCGTCCAAGGGCCTGATCGGCGCCATGCCCGGTGGCGTCGCGTTTCTGCTCGACCTGGTGCAGTACGCGGTGCTGGCCGCCGGCATTGCCGCCCTGTACCACTACGTGCCCTTCACCCATGTGAAGTGGAGCCATGCCTGGGTCGGGGGCGTTTTCGTATCGACGGCGATGGAGATCACCAAGAAGCTGCTGGTGGTGTACCTGGGCAAGGTGCCGACCTACTCGGTGGTGTACGGCACCTTTGCCACGGTGCCGATCCTGCTGGTGTGGATCTACCTGGCCTGGGTGATCGTGCTGCTGGGGGCGGTGATCACCGCGTATCTGCCCAGCCTGCGTTCGGGCGTGGTGCGGCGTGACCTGGGGCCGGGCTGGCGCTTCCAGCTTGCGCTGGAGACGCTGCAGGGCCTGCACCGGGCGCGCAACGGGCCGGCAAAGGGCTGCACCGTGTCCGAGCTGGCGGCAGCGCGGCAGGTCGGCCACCTGGGCATCGAGGCGGCGCTGGAGCCCTTGTTGCAGCTGGACTGGGTGGCGCGCATCGGCCCGGCGGCGGGCCACTCCGAGCCGCGCTACGTGTTGCTGGCCGACCCCGAATCGACACCCATGCAACCCCTGCTGCAGGAACTGCTGCTGCGCCGCGAGGCCAGTACGGAGGGCTTCTGGAACGGCTCGCAGTGGTCGCGGATGCGGCTGCGTGACGTGTTGTAGCCGGCCGCTGGTCGGCCGGGGCCTCTGCCGCGCCGACTCAATGGCCCGGCTGCATCGCCTCCCACAGGCGTGCCGGTGTGAGTGGCATCTGCAGGAACGGTGTGCGCGCCGCCAGGCCGTTGCGCGCCAGGGCGTCGGCGATCGCGTTCACCACGCAGGGCGTGGCGCCGATGGTGCCGAGTTCGCCCACGCCCTTGACACCCAGCGGGTTGTTCTTGCAGGGGGTGGACTGGTCCATGGTGTTGCGAAACGGCGGCGTGATGTCGGCCCGCGGCGCGGCGTAATCCATCAGGCTGCCGGTCAGCAACTGGCCGGACTCCGGGTCGTAGACCACCGCCTCGGTCAGTGCCTGGCCGATGCCCTGGATGGCGCCGCCGTCGAGCTGGCCCACGACGATCATCGGGTTCACCACGCGGCCGACGTCGTTGACCGACGAATATTCCACCACGGCGACTTCACCGGTCTGTGGCGTGAGCTCGATCTCGCAGATGTGGCAGCCGTTGGGCCAGGACGGGCCGGCGACGGAGCTGGTGGATTCGAGGTGGATGCGCTGGCCGTCCTGCGCGGCGGCCAGTTCGAACAGGCCGATTCCGAGGTCGGTGCCCTTGACGCCGAAACGGCCGGTCTTGTACTCGATGTCCTGCGCGTCGGCTTCGAGCTTGGTGGCGGCCAGCGTGCGCATGTGGTCGATGGCGCGCTCCGAGCCGACGCGTACCGCCGAGCCGCCGGCGAAGATCGAGCGTGAACCGGCGCTGCCGAATCCGTCGCCTTTGTCGGTGTCACCCAGCACCACACGGATGCGCTCGATCGGCACGTCGAACACATCGACGGCCAGCTGCGCCAGCGAGGTGGCAATGCCCTGGCCCATGCCGTTGACGGCTGCGAACACCTCGATGATGCCGTCGGCCAGCACGGTCACGGTGACGCGCTCCTCGAACACGTTGCCGCCGGTCCATTCCAGGAAGGTGGCGATGCCCAGGCCGCGCCACTTGCCCTGCTGCCTGGAGGCCGCCTCGCGGGCCGCAAAACCGTCCCAGTCGGCCAGCGCCAGGCCCTGGTTCATGACATGCTCGAACTGGCCGCTGTCGTACGTCATGGCCATCGCGTTCTTGTACGGCATCTGGTCGGGGTGGATGAAGTTGCGCCGGCGCAGGGCGATGCGGTCCATGCCGATCTGGCGCGCGGCCTCGTCCATCAGCCGCTCCATGATGTGGATCGCCTCGGGGCGCCCGGCGCCGCGGTAGGCGCCCACCGGCGCGGTGTTGGTCATCACCGCCTTGAAGTAGAAGTCGATGGTCTGGATGTCGTACACGCCGGTCTGCACCCACGGGCCGATCAGCAGCGGGATCGCCACCCCCACGCCGGTGGCATAGGCGCCGACGTTGGCGTGCGCATGCACCCGCAACGCCAGGATGCGGCCGGTGGCGTCGAGTGCGAGCTCGGCATGGCTTTCGGTGTCGCGCCCGGTGGCGCTGCTGAGGAATTCCTCGCTGCGCTCCGAGATCCACTTGACCGGCCGCTTCAGTGTCCAGGCGCACCAGGCGGTGACCGCGTCCTCGGGATGGATGCCGCTCTTCATGCCGAAGCCGCCGCCCACATCGCCCACGGTGACGCGGATCTGCTCGCGCGGCAGGCCCAGGATGTCGTTGGCCAGCGAATTGCGGATGCCCGAGGGCATCTGCGAACTCATGCGTATCGTGAGCCGGCCGTCGGCCGGGTCCACCAGCGCCAGCACCGCGCGCGGTTCCAGCGTGAGCGCGGCCAGGCGCTGGTTGGTGATATCGAGCTTGACGACGTGGGCCGCGCCGGCAAAGGCAGTTGCGGCGGCCGCTGCGTCGCCGTGGCGCAACTCGGCGGCGATGTTGTCCGGGGCGTCGTCGCATACCACCGGCGCACCGGCTGCCGTGGCGCCGGCCAGGGTCACCACCATGGGCAGGTCTTCGTATTCCACCACCACGGCCTCTGCAGCGTCGCGCGCCTGCTGCATCGTGCTGGCGGCCACCACCGCCACGGCCTCGCCGACGAAACGTGCCCGTTCATGGGCCAGTATGTGGCGCGCGGGAGTCGCGCTGGGTGCACCCCCGGTGCGCGGGAAACCGGCGGTCCCTGGCACCGGCTTGACGCCGGCTGCCACCAGGTCAGCGCCGCAATACACGGCTACCACGCCGGGCATGGCCAGCGCTGCCGACTTGTCGACCGACACGATGCGCGCATGCGGATAGGGCGAGCGCACGAAACACAGGCGCACATGGTTGGCGAACGTGCTGTCGTCGGTGATGTCGTCGGTGTAGCGGCCCAGGCCCTTCAGGAGCTGGTCGTCCTCGATGCGGCGCACGGATTGGCCGCTGCCGAAACGGGTGTTGGTGTTGTCCATGGGGTGTCTGCCTTTGCTGGTCGCTGGAGTTGCAAGAGTGTGCCGGGCGGCGGTGAACCGCGCTATTGTGCTGCAACTCGGGCGTGGAGAGGCTGCGGGGAGCAGGGGCCCCGTTTCGGCGGTCCTGCCAGCCACCCAGGTGGACGGCCGGTGGCGTCCTGTGTCCCCGCGGGCGGATCGGGTTCAAGCGTGCGGCGCGCTGCGCCGCCGGACCCGATCCGCAGGTGCGGCCAGGCCCTTCTTCACAGGCCCCGATGCGGGGAGCGCCCGTCTGCGCGGGGCCTAGTGCCGCCCGCCACGGTGCAGCACCCGCACGCTGCTCACCCTGGTGAAGGGGTCTGCCTTTCCGAGGTCATTGGACGCGGCCAGCTCGATCTTCTGGTCACCGACCGCTGCAGGCTTGAAACTGATGCCCATGGTCAGCGTCACCTCCCGGCCGGTCGCGCCACTGCCTTCGACACTGGTTTCGGCCAGATGCAGACGCGCGTAGGGGGTTTCGAGCACACCGGGCCAGCCGGGCTCGACGGCCATGCTGCAACGCGGTTCCGTGCGTTTGTCGCGGTCGGACTTGCCGGCGGGGCGCTTGTCCTGGCTGCACAGGCTGAAGCGGTTGCTCGGTTCGTCCCACCGGACCCACAGGGCCGTGGTGTCGTTGTCGCCGATCCGCATGTCGATGGTGCGCAGGTCGCGCCAGACCTGACCCTCGGGCATGGTCCAGGTGACGCTGTAGGCCTGGTGCTCGTCGACCTGGATACGCGACCTGTCGGGCGTGAGTTGGAAACTGCCGACGTCGTTCACGTTGTCACGGATGGTGACCTGGCCGCTGCGCATGAAATTGGGTGCGATGAACGAGACACCGGGTGGCGGGTTGGCGAGGTCGACGAAGAGGGTTTCGTTGGCTTCGTCGAAGGCGTCGGCGCAGATCGGGACAAATATGGTCGCCCGGGTCAGGCCTGCAAAAATGGTGACCCGGTCCGTCCGTGGCACAAAGTCCCGCGTGCTGAACCGCAAGAGGATGGGGTCGAATCCGGTGCAGGAATCGGCCGGGCTGTAGATCAGGTTTCGGGCCAGGGACGCGGTGCCTGCGCGGGTGCTGAAATCGATGCTGATATCGTGGCCACTGGGCTGGCTCAGATTGACCAGCAATACGGCGGATTTGGATCCGCTCGCAGGCTCGGTGACGATCGTGTTCTCGATCCACAGACGCAGATTGCCGTCGTCGTTCTGAATCGTCCCAACGGCTTCGCACACATCGCACCGGACTGCCGCGATCGCCACCCGCAGGGTCTTGGATTCTTCCGCGAGCGTGTCGCCGCACACGGTGATGTCGACGCTTCCCTCCGTGTCGCCGGCCGCAATGATCGTCCGGTCGCCAGCGATCGAGATGTAGTCGGTGCCTGCAACGGAGCAACTGGTGCCGCCCTCGGCTGGCAATACACCGGACGGCGCGAACCGTGACGTGGTGACACGTGCCCTCAGACCGTTGCCCACCACAACCGGAGTGCCGGTCTGCGTTACACGGAATGACAGGATGGTGTTGCCGCTGTTGCCTTCGATAACCGTGGCCGGGTGAAGGGTGACCTGGTTGACTTGCGCCATCGCTGCTGTCCCCCAGCAGGCTGGCAATACAGCGAGGATGGACGCGGCAACGAAGCGCATGATCTTGGCGCCCGCCAAACTGCTTTTCGCGCATGGTGTCAGTGTTTTGGGGTGCAGGTGCGGATGCGACATGACGGACTCCCTCGGTGGTTTGAACCCGCCGATCCCGCGCCAAGGTCCTTGGCGCGTCCGGCAGGAGCAACCATTGTTTGGGGCCATTGCAGATCCGGCTAGCCCCAAAATTGGGGTCAATCGGGGCCCACGCGGTGGCTGATCGGATGCGCTAACAGTGAAACGGTGCCTTGACAAACCCCCTGAAACGCGCCCGCCGTCCGCGGACCGGCAGGCTGGTCAAGCTGAAGTTCTCAAACCGCGCCAGAAACCGTCCCACCGCGATGCGCCCCTCCAGGCGTGCCAGGCTCAGCCCCGCACACTGGTGGATGCCAAAACCGAAGGCCAGGTGGCGGTTGTCGGCTCGGCGCAGGTCCAGCGTGTTCGGCGCGGCGAACTGTGCCGGATCGCGGTTGGCGGCAGCGATGCACAGCGTCACCAGTGCGCCGGCGGGCAGGTCGACGCCACCCACCGTGCAGGCCCGCAGTGCGCGGCGGTTGCCGAGCTGGTTGGAGGGCTCGAAGCGCAGGAATTCGTCCACTGCCAGTGTCAGGCAGGCTTCCAGGGCGGCAGCGTCGCCGGCCGCGCGTCGCAGGTCTGCCACCAGCCCGGCCAGTGCCTGGGGATGCTCCTGCAGGCTGACCAGCGCATTGCCGATCAGATTGGTGGTGGTCTCGTGGCCGGCGTTGAGGATGAAGATGCAGTTGTGCAGCAACTCCTGCTCGGACAGCTGGCCGCCGGCATCGTGGGCCTCGCCCCGGATGAGGCGGGTGAGCACGTCCTGCTCGGGGTTTCCCGGGTGCTTGCGCCGATCGGCGATCAGCGCGCGCAGATACGCGCAGAATTCCTGCACGCTGTGGTTGCCAAGCGCCAGTTGCTGCGGAGTCAGGGCGGGTTCGAGCGCACCCAGGATCGCCAGCGACCAGCCGCGCAGCGGGGCGCGGTCGGCCGCAGGCACGCCCAGCAGGTTGCCGATCACCTCCACGGGAATGGCCGACGCGAAGTCGGCGATCAGGTCGCCGCCGCCCCGCTGTTCGATCTGCGCCAGCAGCCGGTCGACCAGCGCCACCAGGCCGGGCTCCATGTCGGAGATGGCGCGCCGCGTCAACGCGCCCATGATCAGTTTGCGCACCCGGCTGTGCAGCGGCGGATCGTTGAACACCAGGCTGGTGGTGTGGTGTTCCAGCAGCAGCGGCGCCTCCTGGTACTTGGGCGCGAACTCGACCTTCTTGTCCGAACTGAAGGTCTGCGCGTCGCGGTATACCGCCACCAGGTCGTCGAAGCGGGTCAGGAACCAGCTGCCATCGGGCATCCGGCGCACTGGCTGGTGGACGCGCAGCGCGTCGAACACCGGGTACGGGTTGGTGTAGAAGTCGTCGGGCAGGGCGCGCAGGTCGAATCCATCGGCGATCTCCCGTGCGCGCTCCAGTGGCATCGGCAGTGTCACGCCATTACGGCTCATCCGGCATGCTCCATGTAGCGCATCGTGGATGTCGCCATTGCGGACAGCCCGTCGGGACTCACCTGGCCAGGAAATCGCGGATCGCTGCCAGCACGGCGTCGGGGGCTTCGGTCATCATCTGGTGGCCGGCGTCCACCACCACCACCTGTGCACTGGCTGCCTTCGCGACCAGCGCCTGCGCCGCTTTGGGCGGTGTCATCTGGTCCTGGCGGCCAAGCACGAACAACACGGGTGCGGTGACCGCGGCCATGGCCTCCAGGCCACCGGCATAACTGTCGCAGGCCTTGAACGCGGCGTGGAACAGGTTCGTGGTGCTGTTGCTGGCCTGCACGCGGCGCATCAGCGCACGCGAGCCGCCATACAGCCAGGTGCCCGGGCCGAGGGCCGACGGCGGTGGCGCGAGCATGGAGTGCGAGAAGATGTTGACCATGTCGATCGCCTTGTGCGCGTCGGTCAGCGACCCCTCCAGCAATGCCACCGACACCTTCATGGGGAATGCCGTGCCCGCCAGCACCAGGTGGCTGACCCGGGCCGGCGCGCGTGCTGCGGCTTCCAGTGCGATCAGCGAGCCGAAGCTGTGGCCGATCAGGGCGGCGCGTGCCAGTCCGGCGGCGTCCATCAGCGCCAGGATGACATCGGCCGCCTCCTCCACGGTGGCGGGCGCCTTGCCGGCACTCTTGCAGTGACCGGGCAGGTCGAGCGCCAGCACGTTCCAGCCGTGGTGCGCGAGGTAACGCGTCTGCAGGATCCATACGCTGTGGTCGTTGAGTGCGCCGTGGATGAAGATGGCCGTGGGTTGGGCGGCATTGAAGGCCTTGCCGCCGGTGTAGCAGAAGGTGGGGTTGCCGTGGACCTGGAACTGCATCATGCACCTGCCTTGTCTGCGGCCCTGAGTGCACGCTTGAGGTCGTCGATCAGGTCGTCGGGTTCCTCCAGGCCGATCGACAGCCGGATCGTTCCCTGACTGATGCCGCCGGCGGCCAGCGCGTCGTCACTCATGCGAAAGTGCGTGGTGCTGGCCGGGTGGATCACCAGGCTGCGGCAATCGCCCACATTGGCCAGGTGGCTGAACACCTGCAGCGCGTCCACGAACGCCTTGCCCTGCGCGCGGCTGCCCCGGATGTCGAAGCTGAACACCGAGCCCGCACCGCGCGGCAGCAGCCGCTGCGCCAGCGCGTGGCTGGGGTGGCTCTCCAGCAGCGGATGGCCGACGCGCGACACGAACGCATGGCCGGCCAGGAACTCGACCACGCGCTGGGTGTTGGACATGTGGCGCGCCATGCGCAGCGACAGTGTCTCGATGCCTTGCAGCACCAGCCAGGCCGAGTGCGGGCTTAAGGCAGCCCCGAAGTCGCGCAGGCCCTCGCGCCGCGCGCGCAGCAGGAACGCGCCGACGGTGGACTCGTCGGTGAACACCATGTTGTGGAAACCCTCGTAGGGCGCGGCCAGTTCGCCGAACTTGCCGCTGCGGGCATGGGCGGCGGCCCAGTCGAAGCTGCCGGCGTCCACCACCAGGCCGGCCACCACCGTGCCGTGGCCGCTCAGGAACTTGGTGGCCGAGTGGTAGACCAGGTCCGCCCCGTGCGCGAATGGCTGCAGCAGCCAGGGCGTGGTGAGGGTCGAATCCACCAGCAGCGGCACGCCGGCCTCGTGCGCGATCGCCGACACGGTGGCGATATCCAGCACATCCAGGCCGGGGTTGCCCACGGTTTCGCCAAAGAACAGCCGCGTGTTCGGCCGCACCGCGGCGCGCCAGCCGTCGATGTCGTCGGGCTTCACAAAGGTGGTGTCGATGCCGAAGCGGCGCAGCGTGTAGTGCAGCAGGTTCTGCGAGCCGCCGTACAGCGCGGTGGACGCCACGATGTGTCCGCCCGCGCCCATCAGCGTGGCTACGGCCAGGTGCAGCGCGGCCTGCCCGCTGGCGGTGGTGATCGCGCCAATACCGCCCTCGAGCGCCGAGATGCGCTGCTCCAGCACCGCATTGGTCGGGTTGCTGATGCGCGAATAGACGTGACCGGCGCGCTCCAGGTTGAACAGGGCGGCCGCGTGGTCGCTGGATTCGAACACGAACGAGGTGCTCAGGTGGATCGGCACTGCGCGCGCGCCGGTGGTCGGGTCGGGCGCCGCGCCGGCGTGCAGCGCGAGGGTGTCAAAGCCGGGGTCGGAATAACCGGGCATGGAGGCTCCGTGGGTTTGCAGGGGTGGCTGGATTGTGGGCTATATTGCAGACAGTCGACCGAGGAACATACGATGAAAGTCAGCGACATTCTGCGCGTCAAGGGCAACACCCTGTTCACCACCACGCCCGATGAACCGCTGGCCAAGGCGGCCGAGGTGATGGCCGAGAAGGACATCGGCTCGCTGGTGGTCATGGAGTATGGCGACCTGGTTGGCATGCTGACCTTCCGCGAGGTGATCCAGACGGTGGTGAAGAACGGCGGCGTGATCGGCACGTATTCGGTGCGCGCTGCGATGGACGACTCTCCCCTCACCTGCACCACCGAGACCGACCTGGACGAAGTCCGGCGCATGATGCTGGCGCAACACGCGCGCTACCTGCCGGTGATGGACCACAAGATGCTGATGGGTGTGGTGAGTTTCTACGACGTGGCCAAGGCGGTGGTGGATGCCCAGAACTTCGAGAACAAGATGCTCAAGGCCTACATCCGCGACTGGCCGGACGCCGGTGGCAACGAATAGCGCCGGCTTCGACCCGCCCTCGGGGATAATCCGCCCATGAGCGGCAACACCTTCGGCAACCTGTTTGCCGTCACCAATTTCGGCGAATCGCATGGACCGGCCATCGGCTGCGTGATCGATGGCTGCCCCCCCGGCATGGCCTTGTGCGAGGCCGACATCCAGGGCGACCTCGACCGCCGCCGCCCCGGCACCTCGAAATTCGTCACCCAGCGCAACGAACCCGATGCGGTGGAGATCCTCAGCGGTGTGTACGAGGGCCGCACCACCGGCACGCCGATCTGCCTGCTGATCCGCAATACCGACCAACGCAGCAAGGACTACGGCAACATCCTGCAGACGTTCCGGCCCGGGCATGCGGACTACACCTATTTCCAGAAGTACGGCATCCGTGATCCGCGTGGTGGCGGCCGCTCGTCTGCGCGCCTGACGGCACCCATGGTGGCGGCCGGTGCAGTGGCCAAGAAGTGGCTGTTCGGGCAGTACGGTACCGTGTTCCGTGGCTGCATGACGCAGATCGGTACGCTGGCCATCGGTTTCGAGGCCTGGGAGCATGTGCCGCGCAATCCGTTTTTTGCACCGGTGCAGGATGTGTCGGCGCTGGAGCGCTACGTCGAGGCCTTGCGCAAGGCCGGTGACTCCTGCGGCGCACGCATCCGGGTCGTGGCCAGCGGCGTTCCGGTGGGTTTGGGCGAGCCTCTGTTCGACAAGATGGATGCCGACATCGCCTACGCGATGATGGGCATCAACGCGGTCAAGGGTGTCGAGATAGGGGCCGGTTTCGCCAGCGTGGCGCAGCGCGGCACGACCCATGGGGACTCGTTGTCGCCCGGCGGATTCCGGTCCAACAACGCCGGCGGCGTGCTCGGTGGCATCAGCACCGGGCAGGATCTCGAGGTCGGCATCGCCATCAAGCCGACCAGTTCCATCCTGTCGCCACGGGAATCGATCGACACCACAGGCCAGCCCACCGAGGTGGTCACCAAGGGCCGCCATGACCCGTGCGTGGGCATCCGCGCCACGCCGATCGCCGAGGCCATGCTGGCCCTGGTGGTGATGGAGCATGCCTTGCGCCACCGCGCCCAGTGTGGGGACGTGGACAGCGGGCTGGCAGCCCTGGCGGCGAGCGCCGCGCCCGACGCCGCCTGAATCATCCGCACGCAACCGTGCTGTCCACCGGGAGGCTGGCCGCACCCGGTCAGGGTTTGGCGATGGGTGCCGGTGCGCGCCAGGGATTGAACCCGGTCACCAGCACGGTGGCCAGCAGCACGAGCGCGCCTCCGGCATACGACGCCGGCGTGAACACCTCGCCCAGGAACAGGTGGCCCCAGATCACGCCGAAGATCGTGATCATGAAGGTGGAACTCAGCGCCGCGACCGGGCTGACGTGCTTGACGATGCGCATGTATTGCCAGTAGGCCAGCCCCGACGTTCCGATGCCCATGATCGCGACCGCGCCGACCGCGGCTGGTGTGAAGTGCGCCTGCGGCAGGTTCCACAGGGCCGCGGGCAGCAGCAGCACGAAGGCGGCGACGTGGATCGAGGCGGTGATGGCCAGGGGTTCCATGCGCTGCGTGGCGCGCTTTAGCAGCGGCGCGGTGGCGCCGGAAAAAACCGCGCCGGTGATGGCTACCGCAGCGCCCACGAACAGCTCCCGTGACGGCTGCACCGGCCCCAGGCGCACCACCAGCGCCACGCCGAAAAACGCAGCCAGGCAACCCACGATCTTGGACCAGGTCAGCGTGTCTTCCTTCAGCCAGGCCGAGGCCAAGGTGCCAAACAGCACGGAGGTCACACCGAGCACGGCGCTGTAGCCCGCCGGCAGGTACAGCGAGGCCAGCGAATACAGGAAATGCGGCACGGCGATCGCCAGCGCCCCCAGCGCCAGCATCTCGCGCCAGTGTTCCCAGGGCCAGCGCAGCCGCAGGGAGTACATGATCACGGCCAGCGTGAGCGAGCCCAGCAGAATACGCAGGGTGGCCATGACGCTTGGCCCGAGCATCGGCGTGGCGATGCGGGTGAGCAGGAAGCCCGAGCCCCACAGGGCCGACAAGGCGGCGAGCTGGTAGAAGTAGCGGCTTTTCACCCGGTGACCCGTTGCGCCACGGTGGCGGTACGCCGGAACGGATGGACGCCGGTCACCAGTGTGCAGGCCAGCAGGATCAGCGCACCCCCCAGGTAGTGGCCGACGCCGACCTGCTCGTCCAGGAAGACCACTGCCCACAACACGCCGAAGCCGGTGATCATGAAGGTGGAGCTCAGCGCCGCGACCGGTGACACGTGGCGCATGATGCGCGCGTACATCCACCAGGCCAGGGCCGAGGTGGCGATGCCCATCACGGCGACCGCGCCAAACGCGCCGGCGGTGAAGCGCGACTGCGGCCAGTCGATCAGGGCGCCGGGCAGCAGCACGATGAAGGAGACCGCGTGCATGCCGGCGGTGATGGCCAGCGGCTCCATGCGCGCGATGGCGCGCTTGATCAGCGGGGTGGACGCGCCCGACAGGGCCGAGCCCAGCGTCGCAGTGAGCACCGCCACCACCAGAGTCAGGCTCGGCTGCACCGGGCCGAGCTGCACGACCAGCGCCGCACCCAGGAAACCCAGCAGGCAGCCGGCGATTTTGCGGCCGGTCAGCACTTCCTCCTTCATCCAGGCTGACGCGAAGGCGCCGAACAGCACCGAGGTCACGTACAGCAGGGCGGCGTAACCGGCCGGCATGTGCAGCGCCGACCAGGAGAACAGGATGTGGGGGCCGGCGACGGCCAGCAGCGCCAGCAGGGATATCTCACGCCAGTGTTGCAGCGGCCAGCGCTGGCGCAGGCCGCGCATGATGCAGGCCAGCGCCAATGTTGCAAAACCCATGCGCAAGGCGGCCAGCATGTTCGGCCCCAGCACCGGTGCGGCGAAACGCGTCAGCATGAAGGAGGTGCCCCACAACGCGGACAGGGCGGTGAGTTGCAGGAAATGGTGGAACGTCACTGCGCAGGATTGTCACCGATCGCCGAAACGCGGCCCGGCCGGGGCGCCGAAGCCGTGCCCCGCCGCCGCCGAAGCGGGTGCCGGCTCTGGTGCTGGCGCGGATCAGCCGTCGTCCCAGAGCACCTGCTTGCCCGAGGCCTCCCAGCCTTCGTACTTGCGCGCGTAGAGGTCTTCGATGCAGTTGCGCTTGACCTTGAAGGTCGGCGTGATCATGCCGTTGTCGACGGTCCATGCCGACGTCACCACCACCACGCACTGCAGGCGTTCGTGCGGATCCAGTGTGGCGTTGATCTGGCGCAGGTGGCCGCCCAGGGAGGCTTCGAGTTCGCGCCGGCCCGCCGGGTTGCCGACCCGTGCCACGGCCTCGGCATTGAGCATCACGATGCCCAGCGGCTGGCCCAGGTTGGCCCCGGTCACCACACACGCCTCCACCGCCTCGTGCATGACCAGTTTGTCCTCGATCGGCGCCGGCGCGACGTACTTGCCCTTGCCGGTCTTGAACAGGTCCTTCACGCGGCCGGTGATGTGCAGGCAGCCCTGCTCGTCGATGCGGCCCTTGTCGCCGGTCTTGAGCCAGCCGTCCTCGGTGAAGCTCTCGCGGCTTTTTTCGGGTTCCTTGTAGTAGCCCAGCATCAGCGCGGGGCTGTGCATCTGGATCTCGCCGGTCTGCGGTTCGATGCGGTGCTTCACGCCCTCGTAGGCCGGCCCCACACTGCCTTGCTGGTTCTTGCCGGGAACGGTGATGTGCGACAGCGCGAGGTTCTCGGTCAGCCCGTAGCCCTCGTTGATGTGCAGCCCGAGCTTGCTGTACCACTGCAGCAGCGCCAGCGGCATCGGGGCCGCGCCGCCGGCAGCGAACGTGCACTGGTCCAGCCCCAGCGCTTTCATCACCTTGCGGCGCACCAGGCCTCCGATGATCGGGATGCGCAACAGGCGGTCGAGCTTGGCCGGCGGCATCTTGTGGTGGATGCCCTGCTGGAACTTGACCCACAGCCGCGGCACCGAGAAGAAGATGGTGGGCCGTGCGCGTTGCAGGTCGGCGGCAAAGGTGTCGAGCGAGTCGGCGAAATACACATGCATGGCGGTGCGCAGCCAGCCGTGCTCGACCAGCATGCGCTCCACCACATGCGCCAGCGGCAGGTACGAGAGCATGCGGTCCTCGCCGGTCATGGGAATGCGCTTGAGGCCGGCATCCAGCGCCCAGGCGAAGTTGCCGAAGGTGTGCATCACGCCCTTGGGCATGCCGGTGGTGCCCGAGGTGTAGATCAACGTGGCCAACTCGTCGACACCACGCGTCGGTTCGCCCTTGAGCGGCTGGCTGCGCTGGCAGATCGCGTCCCAGCCTTCGTGGCTCCTGATGACGTCGGCGGGCGACAGCGGGTAACTGATGCAGGGCAGGCCGGCCGGCACACCGGGCTTCATGCTCTCCCAGCCGTCGAGCTTGCCGACAAAGCAGGCCCTGGATTCGCTGTGGGTGAGGATCTGGCGTACGGTTTCTGCCGCCAGCGTGGGATACAGCGGCACCGATACGTAGCCGGCCATCCAGATCGCCAGATCGGTCATCATCCACCAGGCGCAGTTCTTCGACAGGATCGCCACTTTCGAGCCGGGCTCCCAACCCTGCGATTGCAGGTGGGCGGCCATGCGCCGCACCTGGTCGCCCACCTGTGCCCAGGTGAAATCCTGCACCACACCGCCGCTCATCGGCTGGGTCATGGCGATACGGGTCGGGGCGGTTTTTTCCCAGTGGTACAGGCGCTGCAAGGCCAGTAGGTCGGGGGCGACGATGCTCATGATGCTGTCTCCGTAGATGCGTGAACCGGGGCTCGCCACGCCTGTTGCGGCTGGCAGGATTTGATTTTCCCGCCACCGGAGCCTCGTCACGGCGGGGAAGGGCGGTTCAATTGATCTCTGTCAAACGGAGGAAATTTTTGCCGCTGCGCGGCGGATCGCGGTGGGCCCGGGGCAATGCGGGCGAGCTCCCGCCGGGCGTTGTGCGCGTCGGCCCTGCGCGGCCGGTGCGCGCGGAGGCGCTGGCTTTGAAAAAAGGAAACCCCGGCAAGCCGGGGTTTCAGGGGTGAGAGCGTGGAATGTCAGGCAGCGTTCTTGCGGCGCCGCACCACCGTGCCGATCAGGGCCAGACCCGCCAGCAGCATGCCGTAGGTTTCCGGCTCGGGCACCACGGCGACCTGCAGCAGTTGCCCGCGCACCGCACCGCTGCCAATAGCCGCCGTATGCACGTTCACATAGGTCAGGCCGCCCTTGAGCATGTCGAGGAAGGACATGGCGGTGTGCCCGGCATTGGAACCAGTTACGGGCGTGGTGAACAAGGAGGTTGGCGCCGGGACGCCGCTGCCGCCGACCAGCAGGATGCTGCCGGAATTGAGCGCAATGAACGGGGCACTGCTCAGCCCGACAAGAACCGGCCCGTTTTCGGTGGTGGTAGCGGCGCCGTGGATATGGAAAGCCGTTGCCGCAGTGCCGGCGACGGAGCCGCCTGTCAGGCCAAAGACAGACATCGAGAAGTTGTAGGTGTCATCGGTGAGCGCCACCGTGCCGGCGTCGTTGTAGAACAGCGTCGCGACACCCGTCGCAACAGCGGCCGTTGGTGGAACTTCGTTGACACCGGCGATGGAGGCATTGAACTGGAAAATACTGGCCTGGGCGACCAGGGGAATTGCCAGGGCGCTGGCGGCGATCCACTTGGATACTGTCTTGATCATCATGATGCTCCGTGAAATGGGCGAATACCCAGGCTATGAACTGTCAAGTCATGCGCAGGAACACAAATTGAGTCGCCAGTTTGACCCGTTTGCAGCCTGGCGGAAATAGTCCGTTTGGATCATTCTGCCAGACATGGCGCAAGCCGCTCAGCGGTGCAACTCGAACAGGGCCGCCCCTGGTTCATCACGCTCCTGGCAATCACGGTGCGGTGGATTTCGCTGGTGCCGTCGAAGATGCGGTGGATGCGTGCGTCGCGGTAGTAGCGCTCGATCGGCATGTCCTTGCAATAACCCATGCCGCCGAACACCTGCAGCGCCCGTATGTAGAGCCGGCCGACGTGTGGGCAGCCAGTACCGTGCGCCTGAGCCAATCGGCGATAGTGCGTGCGTGCGTGGCCTTTCTGCAGGCCGGGTTGGCGCAGGGGTCGCACGCGTTGCGGTCCTGACGCACATGGATTGGCGCGAAGAGGGACCAGCATCACTGGCAAGGCCGGTTGGCCCTGGCGCGCGTTCCGGTGACGCGGGCCGGCCTCTCGGGAGGCTGGCCGAAGGATCCGTCGAACCGCGAGGCGCCGCTCAATTCCCGGCATGTGCTGCCGGGCAGGCAGCAGGCACAGCGCGGCCACCCGGCTTCTGACCAGGCGGTGCGCCAGGCGCGCGCGACACCCTGGCAGACAATGCAGGCGGGCCCCCGCCGTGCACATGGGCACCCCGCAACACTGGATCAAGCGCCATGGCGATGGAAATAAACCC
>JANMZX010000337.1:0-9150 GCA_031383745.1 Rhodoferax sp.
TGCTGGGCATGTCGCTGGCGTCCTGGATGGTGATCATCATCCGGGCGCTGGACATCGTGCGTTACAAGAAGCTGGCCCGGCAATCGGAATCCTTCTGGCACAGCGCCGATTTTTCGCACGGGCTGGAACAGCTCGGCGACCAGGCGGACAACCCGTTTCGCAGCCTGGCCGAGGAAGGCCGGGAGGCCAGCTCCCACCACAGCAAGACCAAGGCCCAGTTGCACGATGCGCTGGACATGAGCGACTGGGTCACCCGATGCCTGCGCAACTCCATCGACGACAGTGTCGCCCGGCTGCAGTCGGGCCTGGCGATCCTGGCCTCCGTCGGGTCGACCGCGCCGTTCGTCGGGCTTTTCGGCACCGTCTGGGGCATCTACCACGCCCTGATGGGGATCGGGGCCGCCGGAGCGGCGACCATCGACCAAGTGGCCGGGCCGATTGGCGAGGCGCTGATCATGACGGCGCTGGGCCTGGCGGTCGCTATCCCCGCGGTGCTCGGCTACAACGCCCTGGTCCGCGGCAACAAGTTCATCGTGTCCAAGCTCAACCGCTTCGGCCACGACCTGCATGCCTACTTCGTGACCGGCGCCCGCATACAGCCGGACAGCGCCCGCAGCCGTTGAAAGGACGCCCCATGGCTTTCGGAACCCAGGACGACACCGACGAGGTGATGAACGAGATCAACATGACGCCGCTGGTCGACGTGATGCTGGTCCTGCTCATCATCTTCATCATTACCGTGCCGGTCATGAAACACGCGGTCAACATCGACCTGCCGCGCGCGACCAACCTGTCGGAAAACGCCCGGCCCGAAACCATCCGTGTCAGCGTGGACGCGTCGGGCGCCTATTTCTGGAACGAGTCGGCGATCACCGACGAGCAGCTCAGGGCACAACTGGCCAGCAGCGCGGCGCGCCAGCCCCAACCCGAACTGCATATTCGCGGCGACCGGCAGGTACGCTACGAACGCGTGGCCCAGGTCATGGCCGCGGCCCAGCGCTCGGGCATCAGGAAGATCGGATTCATCACCGAACCCGTGGCACCTTGACAGCCGACCCGACAAGCCGCCATGGACCACGCCCTTCCCACCCACGCGGCCCCCACGACACCCGCCACACCGCGACCGGACGGCACACGCGCAGTGCCCACCACGGTGGCATCGGGCCCGGCCCAATCGCCGCAACCGGGCCGGCATGGCGTAAGCTGAGGGCCAGGCGCCTGCGACCGGCAGTGCCACCGATTCCACCGACCCCTCATCCACCATGCTGCTCTACGTCGACTCCCACTTTGTTTCGCCTTATGCGATGTCGGTGTTTGTCGCACTGCGCGAGAAGGCCCTGCTGTTCCGGGTCGTGCCGCTCGACCTGGCGGCCGGCGCCTCCCGCACGGGCGACTTCGCAGCGGCGTCGATCACCCAGCGGGTGCCGACCCTGGTGGACGACGCGTTCACGCTGTCGGAATCCTCGGCTATCGCCGAATACCTGGACGAAGCCTATCCCGGGGCGCGTCTGTACCCGTCCGGCCTGCAGGCGCGCGCCCGCGCACGCCAGGTGCAGGCCTGGCTGCGCAGCGACCTGCTGCCGCTGCGCCAGGAGCGCTCCACGGAGGTGGTGTTCCGGGCGCCGGTGGAGCAGCCGCTGTCGGCAACGGCGCGCGCGGCGGCGGACCGGCTGATCGCCGGCGCCAGCGCGCTGCTGGCCCACGGGGGTCCCCACCTCTTCGATACCTGGACCATCGCCGACGTCGACCTGGCACTGATGCTCAACCGCCTCGTGCGCAACCGCGACGCGGTCCCGCAGCCGCTGGCCGACTACGCCACGCGCCAGTGGCAGCGGCCCTCGGTACAGGAATGGGTCACGCACGAGCGGCCGGCCCGCTGACCGCGCCCGCACCGGCCGCACCGCTCGCACCAACACCGTTCCCACACCACACCCGAAGGACAACCATGCACTACCGCCTCCTCGGCAGCACCGGCCTGTACGTCTCCGAACTATGCCTGGGCACCATGACTTTCGGGGGCACCGATGGCATCTGGAAGGCCGTCGGCAGCCTCGACCAGCAAGCCGCCACCGCCCTGGTGAAGCAGGCTGTCGACGCCGGCGTCAACTTCATCGACACCGCCAATGTCTATGCCGGCGGTGTGTCCGAGACCATGACCGGCCAGGCCATCAAGGTCCTTGGCCTGCCGCGAGACGAACTGGTGATCGCCACCAAGGCCTATGGCGTCATGAACGAAAAGGCGGTCAACGCCCGCGGACAGTCGCGCTACCACCTGATGCAGGCGCTCGACGCCAGCCTCAAACGCCTGCAGCTCGACCATGTCGACCTGTACCAGCTGCACGGTTTCGACCCGCTGACACCGATGGATGAGGTGCTGTGCACGCTCGACGACATGGTGCGCTCGGGCAAGGTGCGCTACATCGGTCTGTGCAACATGGCGGCTTGGCAGATCATGAAGGGGCTGGCGATCTCCGACAAGCGCGGCTGGGCCCGTTTCGAAAGCGTGCAGGCCTACTACACCGTGGCCAGCCGCGACCTGGAGCGCGAAGTGGTGCCGCTACTGGCCGACCAGCAGCTGGGCCTGATGGTCTGGAGCCCGCTGGCCGGCGGGCTGCTCAGCGGCAAGTTCAGCGCCGACGGCACCGGGCCGGCGGGAGCCCGCCGTGCCACCTTCGACTTCCCGGTGGTGGACAAACCACGCGCGTTTCGCTGCATCGACGTGATGCGGCCGATCGCAGAGCGCCACCAGGTGTCGGTCGCGCGGGTCGCGCTGGCCTGGCTGCTGGCCCGGCCGCTGGTCAGCACCGTGATCGTCGGCGCGAAGACGCCAGAACAACTCGCCGACAACCTGGGTGCCAGCGGCCTGGCACTCAGCGCGGAAGACATGGCCGCGCTCGACGCCGTCAGCTCCTTGCCGCCCGAGTACCCGGGCTGGATGATCGCGCGCCAGGGTGCAGCACGGGCCACGCCGCCCGAGCGCACCTGAACTCTGGTCAGCCAGGCGCTGACCGCATGCCGTTGTCGCCCGGTCCATGGGGATCGACTGGCGGTCTCGGGCCCTCGGGAGCCGTGGGCGACTGGTGCGGGCCGTCGTTGCGGCTGGACTGACACCGCGGTGCGGCCGCGCGCCGCAGCGCCAGGTCAATACCCGAGCGCCAGATCCACCTGAAACTGCAGCGGCTGACCGGCACGGAACCGCGCCAGGTTGTCCAGAAAACGCTGGCCGGCACGCTCGAACATCCGGCTCTGCGAGCGCCCCGACAGGTGCATGCTGATGTGCGCGTTGTCCAGGCTCCACAAGGGGTGGCCGGGCGGGAGCGGCTCGGGATCGGTCACGTCGAGAAACGCGGCGCCGAGGTGCTTGTGGCGCAGCGCATCGACCACCGCGTCCTGGTCGACCACGCTGCCCCGCGCCACATTGACCAGCACCGCGCCCGGCTTCATGGCCGCCAGTTCGGCGGCGCCGACCATGCCGTCGGTCTCGGGCGTGGCGGGCACAGCCAGGATCACCCAGTCGAATTCGCCCAGACGCGCGCGCCACTGCTCCGGCCCCAGGATGCGGCCACCGGGGTCGCTGCGCCGGCGCACCACGGTCACATCGACCTGGAACGCCCGCAGGCGCTCCTCCACCAGTTGGCCGATGCCGCCGTAGCCCAGCAGCAGCGCCCGGCTGCCGAACAACTCGACCTTGCCCGGCGCGTCCTTCAGCCACTCCTGGCGGTCCTGCGCGCGCACCACCTCCCGGTAACCCTTGGCGATGCTCAGCATGCCCAGCAGCACGTATTCGGCGATTGTGATGGCGTTGATGCCGACCCCGTTGGTCACCATCACCTGGCGTGCGCGCAGGTCCTCCAGCGGCAGGCCGTCCATGCCGGCCAGCAGGGAGTTGAGCCATAGCATCTCACCGGCCGCCGAGATGGTGGCAGCCATCGCCCGCTTGTCGTACATGTCGAACCAGCCGATCTGCGCGCCCGGGGCCAGCGCCTCATCCTTGTTGCTGAACCAGCGCACCTGCAGCCAGGGGGGCAGTTGCGCCTCCACGCAGGGTCGCACCATGGCGGGCAGGGTCGCGATAACGGTGTCTGTCATGGAGGGCGTGCCGGGTTCGGATTGGGAAACGGTGGTCAGGCCTGAGGCACCCAGTTGCCATGGAAGCCCGGCGGCACGCGGTGCGGAATATGCACCACGGCCTGGGGTGGTCCACTGAACTGCTGCGCATCCAGGATCACCAGGTCGGTGCTCTGGTCAGCCATGTTCACCACATAGCCCATCAACCAGCCTTCGTCCTCGGCCGCATCGGCGTGTTTCGGCACAAAGACGAATTCGCCCGGGAACCGCTGCGGCCCGAACGCATGGGTCTCGCGCCGGCCGGCCTGCAGGTCGTGCTTGATGAGGAAGCTCTTCGCGCCCAGCGCCGTATCCTCGCGGTCCAGCGGCATGCTGTAGGCATAACGATAGGGCTTGCCGAGCCGGCGTTCGTCGCAGCGCGGGAACTCCTGCGGTTCGGCGTCCAGCACCTGCCGCGCCACCCGCCGCGCCACCGGGTCGATGGTCCAGCGCTCGAACGCCGCCTGGCGCGAATCGGGGCCCTGGGTGCTTTCAGCGAACATCGTGGCATGCGCCGCCACGTCCACGAGCACCCGGCCGTCCTCGGTCTCGAACGCATTGCAGGGATGGAACACATAACACGGGTCGACGTCGCACCAGACGATGTCGCTGCCGCGACCTTCGCGGGGCAGCAGGCCGACGCGGGCACGGTGCTCCGGATTCCACGCATACGGGAACGGGTGACCAGCCAGCAGGGTCTTGAGCGAGAAGGTCACCGGCAGGTCGAACACCAGCACGTACTGCCGGGTGATCATGCAGTCGTGGATGCTGGGCCCGTGGGCCACGCGGATCGGTTCCTCGCGCCGCACCCTGCCGTCCCGGCCCACCACCACATGGCGGATCGTGGTCTGGTCGCGCCCCTCGTAACAGATCGCGTGCATCTCCCCGGTGTCCGGGTCCCGGTGCGGATGGGCGCTGAAGGACCCATGGAGCGTGCCGCCGAACGGGTTGTGCGCGACCGTGCCGAGATCGGCGTCGATCTCGACCGGGAACGCGCCGGCCTCCACCACAGCCCAGGTCTTGCCGGCGTGGCCCAGCACATTGGTGTTGACGGTGTCTCCCATGCCGCTGCGCGGTCCCGGGGCCTCGGCTTCCTGCAAGGCGGCGCTGACCGCGCGCGAGCGGATCCAGCGGTTGCGGTACCACACAGCCCGCCCGCCCTGCAGCCGCACGCCATGCACCATGCCATCGCCGACGAACCAGTGGTAGGCGCCTGGGTTGGGCGGTGTGACCGGGTTGGGGCCGATGCGCAGGTAGCGCCCATCGAGCTCGGGCGGGATCACGCCGTCGACACGCAAGTCGTCCAGCGACAGTTCGTGCTGCATCGGCTGGTGGATGCCCGTCAAATAGGGGTGCGGCGTGTCCGGCGCCGCCAGGCGCTCGCGATTGAAGGCGGCGACTTTCATTGCGCCGCGCGCCACGGTGCGACGGATCATCTGTTCGACAGGGCTAGCCATGGGAAGTGCTCCTGGTGCGGGTTTTCAGCGACCCGCCGAGTGTAGGATGCGACGCGCTTCAGGCTCGTGCCGAGCGCAGTTCGGCGCGCACCACCAGCGCCAGCCCGAGCATCACAAGGGCCAGGCCGGCAACCGCGGCCACCGGTGGTCGCTCGCCGATCACCAGGATCGCCAGCACAAATGCCGTCAGCGGTTCGGCCAGGCACATCGACACCGCGGTGGTTCCGGAGATGCGGCGCAGGGCATGGGTGAACAGCAGGTAGGCCACGCCGGTGGCCACCACGCCCAGGTACACCACCACCAGCCAGCCGCGCGCGCCAGTCTGCGGCAGGCCGGACACCAGGGTCGCCAGCGGCACGGCGAACAACGCGGCGCAACCGAAGATGCACAGCGTGACGATGGCTGCCGGCGTGTCCGTGACCATGCGTTTGCTGATCAGCGTGTAGGCCGCGTACGACAGGCCCGACACCAGGCACAGGCCGACACCCCAGGCGCTGATATGCAACTGCTGCGCGCTGCCGACCACCATCCAGCCGCCGCCCGCCACCGCCAATGCGGTGCCCAGCCACCAGGCGCCGGCCGGAGAGCGCCGCGTCGTCACCATCTGCAGCAGGCCGGCAAAGATCGGCCCGCTGCCCAAGGCGATGGCCGTACCCACGGCGACGCTGCTGGCCTTGACACCTGCAAAGAAGGTCAGGTTGTAGGCCGCCATCGCCGCCCCGGCCACCAGCACCCAGCGCCACGGCACCTGGGCGAACTGCGCCCGCAGCGACCCGGCGCCGCCGGTCACCAGCACGAACACGACAAAGAAGGCGCCCGAGAACAACAGCCGCAGGGCCCCTACCCAATGCGCCGGCAATCCGGCCGGAGCGAGCGTCTGCGCGGTACCGGTGGTACCCCACAACATCGCGGCCAGCATGACCATGGCCATGCCGGCCAGCGCGTTCCTTTTCATGGCAGGGTGCGAAACATGGTTCACTGTACCAAGGCGGTTGTCGCCGTGGCGATCCGGTGCGACGGCAGGGGTGCCACATAATGAATCCACCCCCAGCTCCACCTGCAAACCCACCATGCCGACTGACACCTCCCAAGCGGCCGCCCGCGCGCAAGCCTACGCGATGCCACTCGACCAGATCGATGTGACCAAGCCGCGCCTGTTCCAGGACGACAGCATCGGCCACTACTTCGAGCGCCTGCGCCGGGAAGACCCGGTGCACCACCACAGCAACAACTTCTACGGGCCGTACTGGTCGGTCACCAAATACCAGGACATCATGCACGTGGACACCCACCACGGCATCTACTCCTCCGACTGGTCGCAGGGCGGCATCGGCATCTTCGATGCGCCGATGGAAAACCGCTTCCAGATGTTCATCGCCATGGACCCGCCCAAACACGACGAGCAGCGCAAGACGGTGAGCCCGATCGTGGCGCCGGCCAACCTGGCGTCGATGGAAAGCACCATCCGCGAACGCACGCAGCGGGTGCTGGACGGCCTGCCGCGCAACGAGACCTTCAACTGGGTCGAGCGCGTCTCCATCGAACTCACCACGCAGATGCTGGCCACCCTGTTCGACTTTCCGTTCGAGGACCGCAAGCTGCTGACCTGGTGGTCCGACCTGGCCACCAGCCCCGCCGGTCCGGGCTTCATGATCGAGACCGAGGAGGCGCGCTGGGTCGAGTTGGGCAAGTGCCTGGCCTACTTCACGCGGCTGTGGAACGAACGCGTAAACGCCGCGCCCGGCTCCGACCTGATCTCGATGCTGGCGCATTCGCCAGCCACCCGGCACATGTCACCGCGCGAGTTCCTGGGCAACCTGATGCTGCTGATCGTGGGCGGCAACGACACCACCCGCAACTCCATGACCGGCGGCCTGTACGCGCTGCACCAGCATCCGGCGGAGTTCGCCAAGCTGCGCGCGAACCCGGCGCTGGTCGACAGCCTGGTGCCGGAGATCATCCGCTGGCAGACGCCGTTGGCCCACATGCGTCGTACCGCACTGGTCGACACCGAACTCGGCGGCAAGCAGATCCGGAAGGGCGACAAGGTGGTGATGTGGTACCTGTCGGGCAACCGCGACGAGGACGCCATCGACCAGGCCAACCGGTTCATCATCGACCGCACCCGCCCGCGCCAGCATCTGTCGTTCGGTTTCGGCATCCACCGCTGCGTCGGCAACCGGCTGGCCGAGATGCAGATCCGCATCCTGTGGGAGGAAATCCTGCGGCGTTTCCCGGTGATCGAGGTGGTCGGCCCGCCACAAAGGGTGTTTTCGAACTTCGTGCGCGGCTTCACCGAGTTGCCGGTGCGCCTGCCTGGCTGAGCCGCAGCGTCAGCTGCGCGCGCGGCGGACACCCACCGGCAGGGAAGCGGCCGCCTCCCAGTCCGGCCCGTCGAACCATGCGTCCCCGCGCAGGTAGTCGCGCAGCATCGGCAGGGCGTCGAAGCCCCAGAACCAGCGGCCATCGACCTCCATCGCCGGCACGCCGAACAGGCCCCGCGCCACCGCATCGGCCGTGGCGGTCTTCAGCCCGGTCTTGACGTCGTCGCCGTTCGGATCGCGCACCGGTGCCACCTGTTGCGCCAGCGCCTGCATGCGCTGCGGGTCGGCCGCATCGGCGCCACCGCGCCAGACATGGTGGAACAGCACTTCGGTGACATAGCGGTTGGGTTGCCCGGAAGGGCTGCTCGCCACGGCGAGACGCAGCAAGGCCAGCGGGTTGAACGGGTGGCTGGCCGGCATCTGCAGCTCGACACCCTGGCTGTGCGCCAGCCACAACACCTGGCGGTAGGTCCATGCCCGCTTGGGCGTGATCTCGGCCGGCCCGAGTTGCCCATGGTGGCCCAGCACGGCGCCGAACAGCACCGGCTGGTAACACACGCTGTAGCTCAGGCCAATCAAAGCCTCGGGCATGCGCTCGAAGGCGAGATAGGCGTAGGGCGAGACGACGTCGAAGTAGAAGGTGATGTGCTTCATGGACCGGGGTCCTTCTGCGCCACGGTTGCGGGCAACAGGCCGGCACGCCGCCTGATGTGCTGCCACACGTGCCGGCGTTCATCGTCGTTCTGCCGGCCCCAGACGATGATCTCGTCGATGGTGCGAAAGCAACCCTGGCAAAGGCCGGTCTCGGCATCCATGCGACACACCGAGATGCACGGCGACGGTACCACGTGCGCGACCACCTGCGCCATGTCGGCCAGGCGGGCCAGATGCTGTAGCGGCGTCATGCGGGCTGCACCTCCACCACATCGGCCACCGGCGCACCGGTCATCGCCTGCAGGTCGGCCGGGGCGAGCTGGAACACGGCGTGCGGATGGCCCGCGGCTGCCCACAGTTCGGTGAACCGGAACAACTCGCGGTCGATCAGGGTGACGCACGGCTGTGCATGCGCCACCGGCGACACGCCCCCGATGCTGAAGCCGGTGCGCGACTTGACGAATCCCGCGTCGGCACGCCCCAGCCTGCCGCCGTCGGCACACACCATGGCCTGCACCTTGTGCTCGTCGACCCGCCGGTCGCCCGAGGTGATCACCAGCACGGCCGCGTCGTCGCTCTTGCGCCGGAAGACGATGCTCTTGGCGATC
>JANMZX010000378.1:0-11136 GCA_031383745.1 Rhodoferax sp.
GGGTGCCACATGGTGATGCGTCCGGGCGAGGGCACGAAGTTGTACGGGTCTTCGGCATTGACGCGGCATTCGATCGCGTGCCCGCGGATTTCTATCTGGCGCTGGGTGAAGGGCAGTTTCTCGCCGGCCGCGACCATGATCTGGGTCTTGACGATGTCCACACCGGTGATCAGCTCCGTGACCGGGTGTTCCACCTGCACCCGCGTGTTCATCTCGATGAAATAGAACTCGCCGTTCTCGTACAGGAACTCGAACGTGCCGGCACCCCGGTAGCCGATCTTCTTGCAGGCGGCGACGCAGCGTTCGCCGATGCGTTCGATCAGTTTGCGGGCGATCCCGGGCGCTGGCCCTTCCTCGATGATCTTCTGGTGACGCCGCTGCATGGAGCAGTCACGCTCACCCAGGTAGACCGCGTTCCTGAACTTGTCGGCCAGGATCTGGATCTCGATGTGGCGTGGGTTCTGGAGAAACTTCTCCATGTAGACGGCGGGGTTGCCGAAGGCCGCACCGGCCTCGGCCTTGGTCATCTGCACCGCATTGATCAATGCCGCCTCGGTGTGCACGACCCGCATGCCGCGCCCGCCGCCGCCGCCGGCCGCCTTGATGATCACCGGGTAACCGACGGTGCGTGCAATGCGTCGCACCTGCACCGGGTCGTCGGGCAGTTCGCCCTCGGAGCCCGGCACGCAGGGCACCCCCGCCTTGATCATGGCCTGCTTGGCCGACACCTTGTCGCCCATGATCCGGATCGACTCCGGCGACGGGCCGATGAACTGGAAGCCGCTTTTCTCGACCCGTTCGGCGAAGCCGGCGTTTTCACTCAGGAACCCGTACCCCGGGTGGATCGCCTCGGCGTCGGTGACTTCGGCCGCCGAAATAAGGGCGG
Organism: Rhodoferax sp.; assembly: GCA_031383745.1. Taxonomy (GTDB): domain Bacteria; phylum Pseudomonadota; class Gammaproteobacteria; order Burkholderiales; family Burkholderiaceae_C; genus CAISIP01. The sequence continues at coordinate 887 of JANMZX010000378.1, forward strand.
GCATGTTGAGGTAACTCAGCGCGGAGGCGGCCGGCCCGATACACACGGCTTCTTCGGCCAGCTTGATGTACTTCGCATCACGGTCGGCCTCCGAATACACCATGACGGCACGCACGCCGAGTTCACGGCACGCGCGCTGGATCCGCAGTGCGATTTCGCCCCGATTGGCGACCAGGATTTTCTTGAACATGGATTGACGGCGCCTGCCCTTACTCGATCACGAACAGAGGTTGCCCGTATTCGACAGCCTGGCCGTTTTCGCACAATATCTTCTGGATGGTTCCGGACTTGTCGGCCTCGATCTCGTTGAGGATCTTCATCGCCTCGACAATACAAACCGTTTCACCGGCCTTGATGGAATCGCCCACCTCCACGAACGCCTTGGCCCCTGGCGAGGCAGATCGGTAAAACGTACCGACCATCGGGGACTTCACGACGTGTTCGGTGCTGACTGGCGGTGCGGGAGGTTCCGCGACGGGTGGTGGTGGTGCAGCGACTGCTGCGTGCGCCGGCATCTGCATTGGCGCGGCATAGTGGGCCATCGGCGCCCCGACCGGGCCCTTGACGATACGGACTTTGCCTTCGGCTTCGGTGATTTCAAGCTCGGACACATTCGAGTCCGACACCAGGTCGATCAGTGTCTTCAGTTTTCTCAGGTCCATGGGATCTCCAACGATGGTTTTCTATAGTCCTGCGAATTTAACCTAATTCGTGACAAAAAGATGACATCTGCCAACATCATTAGGTAATTTGCGTTCATTTGCGGTGTTGCCGCGGTTGGTGGCGGTGCTCTCGGTGCCGCTCGCCAGCGGGCAGCGCAGGTGGCCAATGGCGGGCCACGACCTATCGCAAGCCGGTCCAGACCTGCAGGTCTTGTTCCGTGACCCGCCCCATTTTACGGTGCGCGACCGCACCGGTACTTCCCAGCACGACCGTGAAAGGCAATCCGCCACCGAGATTGCCCAGTTCCTTGCTCAGTTCGATGCCGGCCATTCCAGCCATGGCGATCGGAAACCGCACCGGTGCGCGTTGCAGGAAGGTGTTGACTGCGGCCGCCTGGTCGACTGCCAATCCCAGTACCTGCCACCCATTGGCGGCGTTTTCGAGAAAGAAGCGATCCAATAGCGGAAGTTCTTCCACACACGGAGCGCACCAGGTGGCCCAGAAGTTCAGCAGCAGTGGTTTGCCAGCGAAGTCCTGCAGCCGCAACCGGGATTGTGCTGGCGTGTCGAACGCGAGTTGCCAGAGCGCAGGCCGGGTGCCCTGCAACTGCGTGTTCCTGCGGCCCTGCCATGTCGCCAGCCCCAGGCCGGCGAGCGTTGCAGTGCCTCCAACGGCGACATACAGCCAGCGTCGACGGTTGGTGCCTGCCCGACCATCGCCCGTCGCCACCGGCGCACCGTTGTGTTGTGGGTCCGGCGTGTTCATGGGGCGTCTCCCCGCAGCAGCCGCAAGACAGCGTTCAGATCGCCCCGCGGCGGCCGGCCCCTGGCGTCTGGTTTCAATGCGCCACGCAGGTCGTCCAGGTCATAGACCTTGAGGTGAGCGCCGACCATCTCGCCGAGCCCGCTGCAGAAGTCGTGGACACTGAGCACATCCACCGACTCGCCGCGCAGCCCGGTCGCCGTACGGGTTTCGTAGTCGGCGCGGTGGTCTATCAATGCGAGCTCGGCGGATTTGGAATCGTCGCAAAACAGGTCGAGATGGATGTCGGAATGCCGTGTGGCCGTGCCGTGCCAGACCGAGCCGCACAGGTGGGGCCGAAAGCCGGCCAGGCGTTCCATCCACCGGGCGGCGAGTTCCAGCAAGGCCGTGCGTTCCGCCGGCTGGGTGTCGGCACAGTACAGGGCGACATATGCGCGCACGGCGTCCTCCACCTCCTGGTTGTCGGGCAAAGCGACCCGGGCGGACAGCGCCAGCAGTTTCACTGCCCGGCGTTTGGCCGGGCCGTACTCGAGCCCTTCCTCGACCACCAGCCGCGCTGCGGTCGACGCGATCTCTGTCTTGGGGCTGGTGGTGGTGTACATGATCCGACATTGTGCCGCCGATCCAGGATCGGCGTTGTGCTGCCCGATGCAGTGCAAAGTATCTCTAATGCAGTCTTCTGTGCCCGCTGCAGTTGCATTTTGCGCCATCTTGCCTCTTTTCGCGGCTCTAGAATTCATGGATGCACATTCACATCCTTGGCATCTGCGGCACCTTCATGGGTGGGCTGGCGGCGTTGGCGCGCGAACAGGGGCACACGGTCACCGGCTGCGACATCGGCGTATACCCTCCCATGAGCGAGCAGCTGGGCGCGCTGGGTATCGATCTGGTGCAGGGGTATGGCGTGGGACAGCTGGGGCTGCGGCCGGACATGTTCGTCGTCGGCAACGTCGTGAGCCGGGCGCGCACCGTCGACGGCAGCGCCCGTTACCCGCTGATGGAGGCCATCCTCGACGCCGGTGCACCTTACACCAGCGGGCCGCAATGGCTGGCGGAACACGTACTGCGCGGACGCCATGTACTGGCGGTGGCCGGCACCCACGGGAAGACCACGACCACCGCGATGCTGGCGTGGATCCTGGAGCAAGCGGGCCTGCAGCCGGGTTTCCTGGTGGGGGGCGTTCCCCTGAACTTCGGTGTGTCGGCGCGCCTGTCGCCGCCGCCCGGGCGTGCGGTGCCCGCGCCAGGCCGCCCGGGGCCGGGGGACTGTTTCGTGATCGAGGCCGACGAATACGACACCGCGTTTTTCGACAAGCGCAGCAAGTTCGTGCACTACCGGCCGCGCACGGCAGTGCTGAACAACCTGGAGTTCGATCACGCCGACATATTCGACGACCTTGCGTCGATCGAGCGACAGTTCCAGCACCTGCTGCGCACGGTACCGGGAACCGGGCCGCATGGCAGCGGGCGGGTAGTCGTCAACGGCCTGGAGGAAAGCCTGGCGCGCGTGCTGCACGCCGGATGCTGGAGCGACGTACGCAGTTTCGGTGCCGCGGTGAGCGACTACACGGCTGCGGGCGAACCCGATGCCTTCGACGTGTTGCTGCAGGGGCGGTTGGTGGGTCGGGTCGAGTGGCAGTTGACCGGTGTGCACAACCAGCTCAATGCCCTGGCAGCGATTGCGGCAGCGGACCATGTGGGTGTGGCGCCGGCCGAGGCTGCCTCGGCACTGGGCGCGTTTCGCAACGTGCGCCGGCGCATGGAGGTGCGCGGGGCCGTGCAGCTGCCGGCGCCGGACGGCCAGGCTGGTGCGCCGGTCACGGTGTACGACGACTTTGCCCACCATCCCACGGCCATCCGCACCACGGTCGACGGCCTGCGCCGGCGCGTCGGCCCGGGTGCCCGCATCCTGGCGCTGTTCGAGCCCCGCACCAACACCATGAAGCTCGGCGCCATGAAGTCCCAGCTGCCCTGGAGCCTGGCCCAGGTCGACCTGTCGTTCTGCCACACCGCAGGCCTCGGATGGGACGCCGCCGAGGCGCTGGCCCCCCTGGGTGACAGGGTGCGGCTGGCCGGCAACATCGACGATCTGCTGCGCCAGGTGGTGGCAGTGGTACAGCCTGGCGACCATGTCCTGTGCATGAGCAATGGCGGGTTCGGAGGTGTCCACCTGAAACTGCTCGAAGCGTTGCGTGCCGGCCAGCAGACGGCGGTGCCCAGCGCCAGCTGAGCGGAGCCGCCGGTCAACCAGCCACCCCGCGTCAGCGCCGACCGGCGCGCGCAGTCACCGCCCGCGACAGCACCTCGAGCAGTTCGAGCGAGGTGTCCCAGCCCAGGCAGGCGTCGGTGATGCTCTTGCCGTATTGCAGGGTTCCGGCGTCGTCCTTGCCGGGCGTGAATTTCTGGGCGCCGGCCTGCAGATGGCTTTCGACCATCACACCGAACACGCTGGTGGAGCCGCCGGCGATCTGCTGCGCCACGTCCTTCGCCACGTCGAGCTGGCGTTCATGCTGCTTGCTGCTGTTGGCGTGGCTGCAATCCACCATCAGCGTCGCCGGCAACCGGGCCGCCACGAGGTCCCTGCAGGCCGCGGCCACGCTGGCAGCGTCGTAGTTCGGGGTCTTGCCGCCGCGCAGGATCACGTGGCACTGGCTGTTGCCGTTGGTCTGCACGATGGCCACCTGGCCGCTCTTGTGCACCGACAGGAAATGGTGCCCGCCCGCCGCCGCCTGGATCGCGTCGGTGGCGATCCTGATGTTGCCGTCGGTACCGTTCTTGAAGCCGATCGGCGCCGACAGGCCGGATGCCAGTTCCCGGTGCACCTGGCTTTCGGTGGTGCGCGCGCCGATCGCGCCCCAGGAGATCAGGTCGCCCAGGTACTGCGGCGAGATCACGTCCAGGAACTCGCTGCCCGCCGGCAGCCCCAGGCGGTTGATCTCGATCAGCAACTGGCGTGCAATGCGCAGACCCTCGTCGATGCGAAAGGTCTCGTCCAGGTACGGGTCGTTGATCAGGCCCTTCCAGCCCACGGTGGTACGCGGCTTCTCGAAATACACCCGCATCACGATCTCCAGCGTGTCGCGGTACTTCTCGCGTTGTTCACGCAGCTTGCGGGCGTATTCCAGCGCGGCCGCCGGGTCATGGATCGAACACGGCCCGATGACCACGAGCAGGCGCGGGTCGGTGCCGGCCATGATGTCGTGGATGCTGTGCCGGGTTGCGGTGATGAGTCGCTCCACCGGTGTGCCGCGGATCGGGAAGAACCGGATCAGGTGGTCGGGCGGGGGTAACACGTTGATGGCCTTGATGCGTTCGTCATCGGTCTCGCTGGTGCGGTCGGACATGGCGTTGTCGCGACGCCAGTCCGGGGCCGGCCGGTCGTCCTGGGCGCTGGATCGTGTGGGTGTGCTCTGGATGCTCATGGGTCGGTTCCTGGTGGTCACAAAAAGGGAGGAGGACAAAAAAAAACCGCCGGTCAGTCCGGCGGTTATGAAGAAATCTGGTGCAACCCGTGGATGCGTCTAGTTTTCCCCACCGCCAGCAGCGTGTGAGAACCAAAAGCTCGCAAAAAAGAAATGCACGGAAGTCATGCAGGCCACTTTAGCACGAAAGAACAACGCTGCAGCCAGCGTCAGGCGGTGCCGCCGACCGTGAGGCCGTCGATGCGCAGGGTCGGCTGCCCGACACCCACCGGGACGCTCTGGCCTTCCTTGCCGCAGGTGCCTACGCCGCTGTCGAGCTTCATGTCGTTGCCGATCATGGTGACACGTGTCAAAGCGTCCGGCCCATTGCCAACGATGGTGGCACCCTTGACCGGGTACAACACCTTGCCGTTCTCCACCCAGTAGGCTTCGCTGGCCGAGAACACGAATTTTCCGGAAGTAATGTCGACCTGGCCGCCGCCGAAATTGGTGGCATACAGGCCGCGCTTGATACTGGCGACGATTTCCTGTGGCGCCTTGTCGCCGGCGAGCATGTAGGTGTTGGTCATGCGTGGCATCGGCACGTGCGCATAACTCTCGCGCCGGCCGTTGCCGGTGGGCGCCACGCCCATCAGGCGCGCATTCATCGCGTCCTGGATGTAGCCCTTGAGGATGCCGTCCTCGATCAGCACATTGCGCTGGCTGGTATTGCCCTCGTCGTCGACGTTCAGCGAGCCACGCCGGTCGGAGAGGGTGCCGTCGTCGAGCACCGTGACGCCCTTGGCGGCGACGCGCTGGCCGACCCGCCCGCTGAAGGCGCTCGAGCCCTTGCGGTTGAAGTCGCCCTCCAGGCCGTGGCCGATCGCCTCGTGCAGCAGGATGCCGGGCCAGCCCGGCCCGAGGACGACCGTCATCTCGCCGGCCGGGGCCGGGCGGGATTCCAGGTTGGTCAGCGCCGCCTTGACCGCCTCGTCAACATACCGGGCGATCATCGCGTCGTCGAAATAGGCCAGGACGAAACGGCCACCGCCGCCGGCATTGCCCATTTCGCGGCGGCCCTTCTGCTCGGCGATGACGGTCACGCTCAGGCGCACCAGCGGGCGTACGTCGGCCGCCAGCGTGCCGTCGGCGCGCGCCACCAGCACCACATCGTATTCACTGGCCAGCCCGGCCATGACCTGCACCACCCGCGGATCGCGCCCGCGCGCCAGCTTTTCCACCTTGCCGAGCAGTTCGACCTTGGTGGTGCTGTCCAGGGTGGAGATCGGATCGAGGTCCGGGTACAGCGAGCGGCTGCCGGCGACCTTGCGCGACGGCATGCGCTTCCTGGCGCCGGTGGCCGCCGACGAGATTGCGCGCACCGTGCGTGCGGCGTCCAGCAAAGAGGCGTTCGAGATGTCGTCGGAATAGGCGAATGCGGTCTTCTCGCCGCTGACGGCCCGCACACCGACACCCTGGTCGATGCTGAAGGAACCGGTCTTGACGATGCCTTCCTCGAGGCTCCAGCCCTCGCTGCGCGTGTACTGGAAATACAGATCGGCTTCGTCGACCTGGTGCGCCTTGATCTCGCCCAGCGCGCGGGAGAGGTGGGTTTCGTTGAGCCCGAAAGGCGTCAGCAACAGGGCCTTGGCGATGGCCAGGCGTTCAATGGTGGGTTCACGAGAAATCATGCGGCATTTTAGGCCGTGCCCGATTCACCGGTCCTGCGTGCGCCATTTCAGCAGGGCCGCATCGTCCAGTTCCGCCAGCCCGGCTGCGCAGGCGGCGGCAAACGCGTCGCGCGCGACGCTGCCCAATGGCGCGGCGAAGCCGGCGTCGTGTGCGGCCTGCACGGCGAGCCGCGTGTCCTTGGCCAGCAGGGTCATGTGGGCGCGGGGTGCGTAGTCGCCGGTGATCGCCCGGCGCATGCGGTCCGAGCCGATCCAGCTCTGGCCGCTGGACTGCTCGATCACCTCCAGCGTGCGACCCAGGTCCAGCCCCATGCACCCGGCCAGGGCCAGCACTTCGGCGGCGGCGGCCAGGTTGATGCCGGCGGCCAGGTTGTTGACCAGCTTCGTCCGAGCGCCGTCGCCCAGGCGCTCGCTGATGCGAAACACGCGCGAGGACAGCGTCTCGATCAGGCTTTGGTGCCGCTCGAACAGCATGTTGTCGCACGCCAGCATCAGGCTCATGCTGCCATCGAGCGCGCGCGCCGGGCCGCCCGACATCGGTGCGTCGATGCAGAACACGCCCTGCGGCCGCAAAGCATGCGCGATGTCCTCGACATCGGCCGGCGCGATGGTGGGGCACAACAGCACCGTGTGGCCCAGCGGCACCGCGGCGGCCACGCGTCCCTGACCGAAGAGCACGTCGCGCGCCTGCGCTGCGTCGACCACACACACGATCGTCGCACGCGCCGAAGCCGCCGCGTCTGCCGCGCTGGCATGGGCCTGCGCCCCGGCCGCGACCAGCGCGGTGGCCCGCTGGTCGACCAGGTCGAATACATGCACCGGCCACTGCTGCGACAGCAGGCGCCGGGCCATCGCCCCACCCATGTTGCCGACGCCGATGACGGCTACCGGGTACCGCGTACCGCTCATGATTGCACCAGCCGCTTGGATTTGGCGATCGACATCAGCATGCCCAGCGCCAGGCCCAGCGTGACCATGGCCGTGCCGCCATAACTGATGAAGGGCAGGGGTACACCCACCACCGGCAGGATGCCGCTGACCATGCCCATGTTCACGAAGGCGTAGGAGAAGAACATCATCGCCAGCGCCCCGGCCAGCAGGCGCGAAAACGCATTCGGCGCCTCCAGTGCGATGGTCAGGGCCCGCAGCACGAGGAACAGGAAGGCCGCGATCAGCAGCAACCCGCCCAGCAAGCCGAACTCCTCCCCGAAGGCCGCAAAGATGAAGTCGGTCGTGCGTTCGGGGATGAACTCCAGGTGCGTCTGGGTGCCCTGCATGAATCCCTTGCCCCACACGCCGCCGGAGCCGATCGCGATCATCCCCTGGATGATGTGGAAACCCTTGCCCAGCGGATCCTTGCCCGGGTCCAGCAAGGTGCAGATGCGCTGTTGCTGGTAGTCGCGCAGGACGAACCAGCGCACGCCGTCGGCGCACAGGTCGGGCTCGAAGACGACCAGCAGCGCGATGCCGGCCAGGGCCAGCAGCACTGGCGGCAGCACCAGCCGCCAGCTCAGGCCGGCAAAGAAGATCACCGACACGCCGGCAGCCAGCACCAGCAGGGCGGTGCCGAGGTCGGGTTGTTTCATGATCAGGCCGACCGGTACGGCGAGCAACACGCCGGCCACGGCAAAGTCCAGCGGGCGCAACTGCCCCTCGCGCTTCTGGAACCACCACGCCAGCATCAGCGGCATGGCGATCTTGAGGATTTCGCTCGGCTGGATCGTGATGCCGACATTGAGCCAGCGCGTGGCCCCCTTCTTGGTGATGCCGAACAGCGCCACCGCGACCAGCAGCGCGACGCCGGCGATGTAGAGCGGGATCGCCAGGCGCATCAGGCGCTGGGGCGGCACCTGCGCGACCAGAAACATCAGGCCGGCGGCGATCAGCATGTTGCGCCCGTGGTCCTCGAAGCGCGTGCCGTGGTCGAAACCCGAGGAATACATGGTCAGCAGGCCGCCCATGGCCAGCAGCACCACGACCACCAGCAGGGGCAGGTCGAAACCCACGAACCAGGGCTTCAGCCGGGCGCGCAGGGAGGGTTTTTCGAAGACGACAGCCATCCCAGGATTATCCCCGCAAGCCCGCCGCAGCCGGCTTTTGGCGCAGCGCCCGGGGCACTGCTGATTGCTGGGACAATCCGGCGCATGTTCCTATTGTTTGAAGAAGCCGGAAAGTACCTGGCCGGCCGGGTGTTGTCAGAGGCGGACGCGTCGGCGCAGGTCGAGCTCGACAGCGGCAAACGCGTCAAGGTGAAGGCGGCCAACATGCTGCTGCGGTTCGAGAAGCCGGCCCCGGCGCAGTTTGTCAGCGCGGCGCAGGCCCTCAGCCAGACCATCGAACTGGAACTGGCCTGGGAATTCTCCCCCGACGAGGAATTCGGCTTTGCCGATCTGGCGCGCGACTATTTCAGCGCCGCAGCCACGCTGGAGCAGCAGGCCGGGACGCTGTTTCGCCTGTTCGAGGCGCCGCACTACTTCCGCCGCGCCGGCAAGGGGCGCTTTCGCAAGGCGCCTGCCGACGTGATCGCACAGGCGCTGGCGGGCATCGAAAAGAAGAAGTTGCAGCAGCAGCAGATCGAGGGCTGGGTGGCCGAACTCGTCGCCGGCACCTGCCCGGGGCCGATCCGCGAACAACTCTACAAGATCCTGTTTCGGCCCGACAAGAACGCGCCGGAGTACAAGGCGGTGGTCGAAGCCTCGCGCGCCGCGCACACCGCGCCGCTGGACCTGCTGCAGCGCAGCGGCGCCATCGACTCGGCCTACCAGTTCCACTGGAAGCGTTTCCTGTTCGACAACTTCCCCAAGGGCATCGGCTTCCCGCCGGTGGACGCACCCGCCATCAAGGACGAACTGCCGCTGGCGGCGGTGCGGGCGTTCTCGATCGACGACTCGGCCACCACGGAGATCGACGACGCGCTGAGCGTGCAGGGGCTGGGCACCGGTACCGTCGTGGTGGGCATCCACATCGCCGCGCCGGCGCTGGCGCTGCAGCCCGGCAGCGCCATCGACCAGCTGGGTCGCGCCCGCCTGTCGACCGTCTACATGCCCGGCTTCAAGATCACCATGCTGCCCGACGCGGTGGTGCAGACCTACACGCTGATGGAGGGACGCGATTGCCCGGCCGTTTCGCTCTATGTGACGCTCGACGAGTCGACGCTGGCGCTGCGCGGCAGCGAGACCCGCCTGGAGCGGGTGCCGATCACAGCCAATCTGCGCCACGACCAGCTCGATGCGCTGGTCAGCGTGGCCTGGCTCGAAGCCCCGGCTGCGCAGGCGCAGGGCGCGTTGGACGCGGGCGATTCCGTGGCGTCGGCGCTGCGCCCGGAACTCTCGTTCCTGTTCCGCCTGGCGCGGCATTTGAAATCCGCGCGCGAAGTGGTGCGCGGCAAACCTGAAACCTTCAACCGGCCCGACTACAACTTTCGCCTGCTCGGCAACGACGGCGCCGAACCGGATGGCCACGAGCAAGTCAGCATATCGGTGCGCCAGCGCGGCGCGCCGCTGGACCTTATCGTGGCCGAGGCCATGATCCTGGCCAACAGCCACTGGGGCGCCTGGATGGCCGATATGGGCGTGCCGGCGATCTACCGCAGCCAGGCCAGTCTGGCGCCCGGCGTGAAGGTGCGCATGGGCACCAAGGCGCTGCCGCACGCCGGCATCGGTGTGGCGTGTTACGCCTGGAGCACCTCGCCGCTGCGCCGCTACACCGATCTGGTCAACCAGTGGCAGATCAT
>JANMZX010000403.1:0-5206 GCA_031383745.1 Rhodoferax sp.
CGATCCGCCGCCGGTGCCGGTCAGGGTGGCGCTGAAGCGGATCTCGGGGATGCCAAGCGTCTCGGCGAGCAGGGCAGTGTCGAAACCACCGGCGAAATAGGCAAAACCATCGATATCGCGCACCGTGAGGCCGGCATCCGCCACCGCGGCCAGAATGGACTTGCCCACCAGCTCTTCGAGTGTCTGCGGCGCCGACGCACCGCGCCGGTAGTAGGGCGTGGCGCCCAGGCCGACGATGGCGGTCTTGTCGCGCATCGCGGCGGCGTTGCTCATCCCTGCAACGCGCTGTTCTTGATCAGGTTGCGCGCGATCACCAGCTTCTGGATCTCCGACGCACCCTCGTAGATGCGCATCGGCCGCGCCTCGCGGTACAGCTGTTCGATGATGTTGCCGCGCGTCACGCCCTGGCCGCCCAGCAGCTGCACTGCGCGGTCGACGATGCGCCCGGCGGCCTCGCTGCCGGCCAGCTTGGCCATGCAGGCTTCGTAGGCGCCGCGCTCGCCGCGCACGTCATGCGCCCAGGCGGCGCGGTACACCAGCAGCGCAGCGCCTTCGAGGTCGGTGGCCATGTCGGCCAGCGCCATCTGCACGCCGTCCAGGCTGTGCATGGGTTTGCCGAACAGTCGGCGCTTGTTGGTATGTGCCAGCGTCTCGTGCAGCGCGCGGCGCGCCAGGCCCACGCCGGCCGCACCCACTGACGGGCGGAAGATGTCAAACGCCGCCATCGCCGCCTTGAAGCCCTGGCCAGCCTCGCCGATCAGATTGGCCGCAGGCACACGGCAGTCGGTGAAGGTGAGCCCGGCAGCGGGGTGGGGCGCGATGAACTCGATCGGCGCGCCGACGGCCAGGCCGGGCGTGTCGGCGTCCACGATGAACATGCTCAGCCCCTTGGCACCGGGTGCCTCGCCGGTGCGCACCGTCACCAGATAGTGGTCGGCCATGCCGGCGTTGGAGATGAGTGTCTTGGCGCCGTTGAGCACATAGTGGTCGCCGTCGCGTGTGGCGGTGGTCGTCATCGACGCCACGTCCGAGCCGGTCTCGGGCTCGGTCAGCGCGAAGGCGGCGATGCGTTCTCCCTTGCGGCAGGGCTCCAGGTACTGCTCGCGCTGTGCCGGTGTGCCAAAGCGGCGGATCGCCATGGTGCCGATGCCCTGCATGGCAAACATCGCGTCGGCCAGCGCGTGGTCATACGTCAGGCCCTCGCGGATCAGGCAGACCGAACGCACGTCGAACGGTGCATCGCCCTGCGGCACCACGTAGTCCAGCAGGCCGGCCGCGCCGAAGCTGCGCACCATGGCGCGGCACTCGGCGTGGAAGTCGGCATGCACCAGGCCATGGTTCTGCATGTTCCAGGCAAGGATGCGTTCGGCGAGCGCCTCGTGGCTGGCGTCGAAAAAGGGCCAGGGCCACAGGCCCCACTGGAAGTTGTTCATGGCGGGACCGGTCTAGGTGGTGGCGGGTTTCGGCGCACCCTGGAAGCCGGGGTCGTAACGCGTGCCGGCAGCGCCGCCGATGGGCAGCAAAAGCTCCAGCGCGGCACGCTCCTGCGCCGACAGGGTGATGGCGGCGGCGCCCACGTTTTCTTCGAGGTACTGGATGCGCTTGGTGCCGGGGATGGGAATGATGGGCTGCTCGCGCCCCAGGATCCACGCCAGCGCGATCTGGCCCGGTGTGCAGTGCTTGGCGTCGCAGAGCTTGCGCAGTTCGGCGATCAGGCCGAGGTTCTTGTCGAAGTTCTCGCCCTGGAAGCGTGGTGACGACAGGCGGAAGTCGTCCGGCGCGAGCGCCTTCGCGGTGGCCAGCGCGCCGGTCAGGAAGCCGCGCCCGAGCGGGCTGTAGGCCACGAAGGTGATGCCCAGCTCGCGACAGGTGGGCAACACGTCAAGTTCGGGCTCACGCGTCCACAAGGAATATTCGGACTGGATCGCCGCCACCGGGTGCACCCGGTGCGCGCGGCGCAGCGTGTCGGGCGACACTTCCGACAGCCCGTAGGCGCGGATCTTGCCCTCGCGGATCAGGTCGGCCAGCGCGGAGACGGTCGCTTCGATCGGTGTTTTCGGGTCGGCCCGGTGCACGTAATACAGGTCGATGGCATCGATGCCCAGCCGCGCCAGGGATTCCTCGCAGCAGCGGCGCATGTAGGCCGGCGAGTTGTCGATGTCGCGGTCGTAGGTGCTGCCCTGCGGGCCGTTGGGATCGCGCACCACGCCGAACTTGCTGGCCAGCATGACCTGGTCGCGCCGACCCTTGAGGAACTGGCTCAGCAGACGTTCGTTGTGCCCGCGGCCATACACATTGGACGTGTCGTAGTGCGTCACGCCGATCTCGAAGGCGCGCTCCAGTGTGCGCAGCGACTGCGCGTCGTCGGGCTCGCCGTAGAACTCGGACATGCCCATGCAGCCCAGGCCGATCGCGCTGCTGTGCAGCCCGGAGCTTCCGATCGGGACGGTACGCATGGTGGTCATCAGGCTACCTTTGCCGTGGCGGGCTGCGGTGCGAACTTGCTCGGGGCGGCCCGGCACGGCGCTCATCCCAGACGCTCGATCAGGGTGGCGGTGCCCAGGCCGCCGGCGCAGCAGATCGCCTGCAGGCCGTAACGCACCTGGCGGCGCTCCATCTCGTGCAGCAGCGTGGTCATGATGCGCGCGCCGCTAGCGCCCAGCGGGTGGCCCAGCGCGATCGCGCCGCCGTTCACGTTCAGGCGTTCGTGGCCGACGCCGAACTCGCGCATCCAGACCATGGGCACCGGCGCAAATGCCTCGTTGATCTCGAACAGGTCGATGTCGTCCAGGGTCAGGCCGGCGCGCTGCAGCACCTTGCGCGTGGCGGCGATCGGGCCGGTCAGCATCAGCACCGGGTCCGACCCCACGGTGGCCGCGGCGACGATGCGGGCGCGGGGTTTCACTCCCAGGGCCCGGGCGCGGTCGGCGGCCATCAGGAGGAGGGCGGCTGCGCCGTCCGAGATCTGCGAGGCGTTGCCGGCCGTCACCCGGCCGCCCTCGGGGCGAAAACTCGTCTTGAGGGTGGCCAGGCGCTCGCGGCTGGTGTCGCGGCGGATCGTCTCATCGGCGCGCAGCACGGTGTCGACCACCGGCTCGCCGCGTTCGCACCAGTCCGCCAGGGCCAGCGGCACGATCTCGCGGTCGAAGTGGCCGGCATCGGCCGCGCGCGCGGCGCGGGCGTGGCTCTCGATGGCGTAGTCGTCCAGCGCGTCGCGGTCGAGGTGCCACAGGTCGCACAGGCGCTCGGCGGCCTCGCCCTGCGAGGTCAAGGCAAAGCGCTCGTTGACGCGCCAGCCGAAGGGGATGCCGTGCACGTCGCGGTTGCCGCCCATCGGCACACGGGTCATGCTCTCGGCGCCGCCAGCAATCACCACATCGGCCAGGCCGGCGGCGATGGAACCCACCGCCACGTGCACCGCGGCTTCGGCCGAGCCGCACTTGCGGTCCACCGTCATGCCGGGGATCGATTCTGGCCAGCCGGCGGACAACAGCGCCGTGCGTGCGATGTTGGCGCATTGCTCGCCCACCTGCGACACACAACCGAACACCACGTCGTCGACCTGTCCGGGCGTGATGCCCGCACGCTGCACCAGCGCGCCGAGCACGGCGGCACCGAGGTGGTCGGCGCGCACGGTCTTCAGGCCGCCGCGGAAACGGCCGACCGGCGTGCGGGCGGCTTCGACAATGACAACTTCACGCATCAGAAGGGCCTCACTCCGGAGTTGGGTATTTTTGCGCCTTGGTCATCGTACTCGTAGATGCCGCGGCCGGTCTTGCGGCCGTGGCGCCCCGCCTTGACGAGCTTGATGATCAGCGGGCAGGGGCGGAACTTCTCGCCCAGCGTCTGGTGCAGGTACTGCAGCACGGCCAGCCGGGTGTCCCAGCCGGTCATGTCGCCGAGTTCCAGCGGGCCCATCGGGTGGTTGAAGGCCATGCGCAGCGAGGTGTCGATGTCCTCCGCGCTGGCCACGCCTTCGGCCAGCATGTACATGGCCTCGTTGCCCAGCAGCGCCGAGATGCGGCTGGTGGTGAAGCCGGGTGCCTCGTTGACCTCGATCGAGGTCTTGCCGATCGCCGCCGACCAGGCCTTGACCCGGCCCACGGTATCGGAAGAGGTCTCCAGCCCGCGCACGATCTCCACCAGCTTCATCTTGTGCACCGGGTTGAAGAAGTGCATGCCGATCACGCGCTGCGGGTGCCGGGCGGCCGACGCGATCTCGGTGATGCTCAGCGCCGAGGTGTTGGTGGCGATCACCGTGCCGGTGCCGAACAGGCCTTCGGCCTCGCGCACGATGGCCTGCTTGATGTCCAGCTTTTCGGTGGCGGTCTCGATCACCAGAGCCGCATCGCGCGGGGCCTGAACCAGTGCGCTCACGCATTGCAGCCGTGCCAGCGCTGCCGTGGCGTCGGCCTCGCTGGACTTGCCCAGCCGCACACCGTCGGACAGGATCTTTGCGATCGCGTCGCGCGAGCGGGCCAGCGCGGACGGCAGGGTGTCGACCAGCGTCACCGGGTAAGCGCCGGCCACGAAGCCGTGGGCGATGCCGGTGCCCATCAGGCCGGCGCCCACCACTACTACCGCATCCTTGGTCGTCATGTCGAACTCCGTCCCTGGTCGTTGAAAAAGGCGCCACCGCCGGACTTCGCGCCGGTCATGTTCAGGCCGCCGCGCCGCGGCCCGTGTGCCGCGTGCGGTCCCAGGTCTGCGGCCCGACGCCGCGCTCCCGCAGTTCCTTCTTGCGCACCTTTTCGGTGGGCGTGCGCGGCAGTTCGGCGAGCGTGTCGAAATACCGCGGAACCATGAAGGCCGGCATGCGGCTGTCGCACCAGGCGGCGACGTCGGCATAGTCCAGTGTGTGTCCGGCGCGCGGCACGAGAAAGGCCATCACCTCGTCTTCACCGGCCTGCTCGTCGGCGGCCACGCCGACCACCGCGCAGTCGGCCACGCCGGCGTGGCTGCGCAGCACCGCCTCGACCTCGAAGGACGAGATGTTCTCGCCGCGCCGGCGCAGCGCGTCTTTCACCCGGTCGACAAAGTAGTACCAGCCCTGCGCGTCCCGCCGGAGCGCGTCGCCGGTGTGGAACCACAGGTCGCGGCGCGATTCGATGGTCTTGTCGGGCATGCCGAGGTATTCGGTCGAGATGATGCCGGGCAGCTTGTGGCGCACCAGCAGTTCGCCGGCCTGCCCCTCGGGCACGGCGTC